>LVBK01000081.1 GCA_001604385.1 Spirochaetales bacterium Spiro_09
AAGTATCTTTTTTCACAATCAGTACATGAGCCTGCAAGTTTTTTCTAATATGTGTATATATAGATGAAAAAATGTTTTTAAAATCATCCAGTGAATCAGGCATCAAGGTCCAACCGATACCCATTGCATCAAAAAGTTCACAGGTAACGGCCCCTTGTTTTTTGTGTTGAGGCTCATCATGTACACCCGGTTCACCGCGCCAACCAACGACCAAAATCATAGGTATGCTGTAAACTTCAGGATCTACAAGAGATAGTAAGGGATTTACTGCATTGCCAATACCGGAATTCTGCATATATACAAGAGGAATATCACCTGTAGCAAGATAGTAACCTGACGCCAGGGCAACAGCACCACCTTCATTTGCTGCAATAATATGATGTTCTTCATCGACAGAGTCAGTTATACACGCACACATGTTCTTGAGTAAAGAGTCCGGTACACCGGTAAAGAAGTTTATACCCATACTTTGCAGGTAATTCAAAAATTGGGCTGGTTCAATCATGGTTAATATTTCCTTATTTTGATTATAATAGTATCTTCATAAAATAGATTATAAACAATATGAGCAAATTTCAAAAGTGGATTACTTTTGAAATTTGCTTTCCGATTGCTTGCGTTTGCGTTGCAAACGCTGCGCCCAATCGTATTTTTCAAGGTAACTCTTTCAAAACTCACCGAGTTTTGAAAGAGCCTCAATATATCCAAATAAAAATTGCTAAGTAAAACAAAGGTCTATTCCCGCTTTCCGTGCCTGTTGGCAAAGGAGGCGCACCGGCAGGCGGTAGGTTGTTCCATCCTTTATGAAGACGGTTCCGCACTGTCGGAATTGGAAGTTTACCCTTTTTTCCGCGCAGGCGTCGCGAAGGCGCAGTATCCAGTCGTAGTCAAGGGGCCGCGCGTTGGTGTCGGATTCACCCCCCGCCACGACGCATTCTATGCCGTTGAGCCAGGGAGCAAGGTCAATGCGTTCCAGCAGGGGCTGGCATACTATTTGTTTGTGGCGCGCCTTGCAGCGCTGGAATTCCGTCAGGCGCGTTTCCGTGGTTTCCCTGTTTTCGACGGTGCAGCAGACGGTGACGTTTTCGTAGCCTTCTTCCCAATCCTCCGGTACGGACGTTTGAAAGCGTTCAATTCGTTTGGTCAGAAACAAAAACCGCAGGTCGCTCCGTTCCCGGATCATGTCCCAGCAGTCATTTCGCCATTCGTCCGCGTCCTCAATAAGGAAGTCCGAGGCAAAGCAGAGGTACACCAGGGTACCTGGGGGTATGGCATACTCCCCGTTTTTTTTCCTGCGCACCGGCGCGTCGAATTTCTCCGTCTTTACGATCAGGTTTGTGTCTATGCCCCGCTTCGCGTCGCCTTTGTGAATGTAACAGTGCGTACACCCGTCGCTATGCCTGTGACACCCGCGCCAGGGATTCCAGATGGTGGATTTCATGGTATGTGATAGTTTAGAGCGTTAAGGTATGTTTTATTGCTGCAAGATACTTTTTTGATTCAATTCCCCAGTGAAGTTCGGTTGTAACACGGTTATATCCAAATTCTCCCATAGATTTTCGTTTGTCTGGATTATTTACAAGAAACATTATCTTATCTGCCATATCTGAGGGATTATTGTTCTCTGCGTAAAGAGATGCAATTCCTGCGCTATATTTACCCTCAGTTAATTGATACTGTACTATAGGTTTTTTAAGTGCCATATACTCCATAATCTTATTCATGGTCGACTTATCATTCATTTCATTATAAGTATCTGAATTGATGCAAATATCCGTACTATTAAGTATTTTCATAAGTACTTCATCAGATACTCTCCCGGTAAAGGTAACAAATTTGTTTAATAATAAGTCATTACACATAGATTTCATTTCATTGAGTACAGGTCCTGATCCACAAATATATAAATGAATACTGGTAAAACTATGTTTTTGTGTAATTACATTCATTGCCTGTAATAAGTGGTCAATACCCTCCTGTTGTCCAATCACACCCACATATCCTAGAATAATATCGCAATCTTTTCGATAATGTTCATCGGGAGGCAATAGCTGTAATCTATCGAGTTTTGGTCCACTTCGCACAACAAATACGTCATTTTCTTTTTTCTTTCCACGTTCAAGTGCAATTCTTTTATAAGATTCATTAGTTGAGATTACAGTCGACGCATATTTAAAGGTTTGTCTTTCAAAGTATAACATTAACCTGTAGAAGAAATCTTTTCTCCCAAATTTTGCAATGTATAACTCTGGATTGATATCATGATGGTCAAATATAAACTTGCAGGATTTCGAAAGAAAAGGTTTAACAACAAGGTAAATCAAGTCAGGTGGATTACAGGCCTGAATTATATCAATGTTTCCAGCTATTTTTTTTATTTTACTTAACAAACGA
>LVBK01000021.1 GCA_001604385.1 Spirochaetales bacterium Spiro_09
TTGTCCATAACAGCACCGACGCCGTCTTTACCGCGGACTTCATGGATCGCATGGATCTTGTTGCAGTAAAAAAGGATGCGTTCGGAAAGGGTTGTCTTTCCCGAGTCAATGTGGGCGCTGATACCGATATTCCTCATCTTGGAAATATCAATAGCCATATAACTGTACCTCACTAATATAGATTTTGCGATAAACGCAAAAGTTTTCAAACAAACATGTATTCTTTTGCAGTATATCGAAAAGAGCTGGGTGTGACAAGACAACAAGACATGCTTGTCAGTGAAGGGTTATGTGTATGCCCAATTTGATGAGTACGTCATTCGTTGCGCTGTTCCAATTCATTGTGCCTGTGGTTTCCATGCGCCGGGAATCCTTTTCCAGCGCGAAAGAATACGCAATATCATACGTTCCTTCACCCAGAGGGGAGAAACCCGGTGATCCGGTTTCATAGCCTGCCTCTATATGTGCCCGGCGGGAAAGGCTCATGCCCGTATACACACGGTTTGAGCCGCCTCTTTCATCCGGAATGCGTTCGGCAGATATTCCTCCATAGAAACGGATTGTGCCAACACTCCGCGTATACTCGGCCAATCCGCGCAGTATTTCTCGCGTGTCCTTGTTGTATACCGATGCTTTTAGCTCGACCGTCTGTATGACTGCATGGACTTCTGTCCTCCAGGAGATTCTTTCACTATCCGGCTCGCTCACCTCATCCCGACGGATTCTGTCCTTCCAGACAATGCCGCCGGCGCGAATGCGGACCGGAACATTCAAAAAACGGTTTGCGCGAACCGCAGCGGCAATAAATTGTCGCGTAAGGACGGGGTTCATCTTTCCGTTCATATCGCGGAAATCTCTGTCCGAAGAATATACGCCGCATGAAAAGGAATGATATGTACCGGTATGGGATATATCGCTTCTGAGCGCGAAGGAGAGGGGTTTGAGGGGATGATAATAGGCTAGTGCAAGTGTATTCGCGCCAAAACCCCTCCAGGCGGCAAGAAGCTCTGCCCCGCAGCTTATGAATCGCCGGGTCGTGTATGGTGTTTCGGCAAGCCACCAGGACGAGTCGTTACTATGGGACTCCGTAAATGTACCGGCAATCAGGGCTCCCGTCATGCGGATTCCCTTTTGTGAGCCCTTGACCAGCCGTGCGGAAATATGTAACCAGGAGGGCCGCTCGGCACCGTACAGGCCCGATGTACGAAGGCCAAACCTGTTCAGTTCAAATGCAGCATTGGTGGTGTTCAAACCTGTCCCTGCCGATATGGTGCGAACCGGAACCGGCGCGAGCGGGTTATAAAAGGAAGAGCCGAGCGGAAAGACGGGGTTGTGGGCCCGGGCTGGAAGACCATTCAGGCTGACCGCGCCGGTAAACACGGACAGACCGTGGACGGGACTGAAACGGGCAAACCAGGACCGGATATCGGTGTTCTCCAGCTGTACGCGTGCTTCCGCAAATCCGAGGTTGATACTGCCTTTTGTTGTAAGGGAAAGGTGACTGGTTTCGGTGTGTGCATGAAAGAGCGCAAATAAAAGGAACAGCGTAATAGAAGGGGTTTTCATACCCCTTCTATATGCTCAAAAAGACGGGTTTGCCCGTTAGCGGCTTGTCTTTACCTCGGACACATAACTCGTGGCAAAATCAGGCTGCGCTTTTACCGAGGCGAGCCAGTATTCCGCTTCCGACTTTGCCTTATAGGGACCAACGCGAACCCGGTAGTGGATTTTTCCCTTCGTTTCGCGGGTAAAGATTTCCGCATTCATATAGCGTGCTTTCAAAGTATCCCGTGCCTTTTCAGCATTGAGCTTGTCGGTGAATGAGCCGGTTTGAATCCAGTACTCGGTAATTTGAGTTCGTCTCGGTGCCGGCTCTGCTTGCTGGCGGGGCGAGGTCGTTGTTTGAGCGGCAGCGGAAACGCTTCGTGCCGGTTGGGAGGCTTTTTCTACAGTGCCGGCGCTTTCCACCCTGCGGGGTGCTTCGCTTTGTCTTGAGGGCTCGGCGACCGGTTCTGCCGGTGCCGGGGAGCTGCCTGCAAGGCGTGAAACATCAAGCGCATTATATTGGCTTGAATGCGTATCAGCATTGACAATGGTCAGGTTTATCTGCTGTGGCGGTGCCTGAACCGGATTTCCGGGTCCGGGAGCGCTTGCAGGATCCTTGACCCAGGCATCCGGATCCGCGGGCATGGTTTCCGTCACGCCTGCTACGTTTCCTCCCGCAGTATCGGACTGAGCCTCCGGAGAAATCGGTGCATCGCTTGTGTTGCCTGCTGTGGAAACGGCGTTGCCAACCTCGGCCGACGCTGTACCCGCTGCCGTCCGGTTTGGCGTCAGAGCAGCCTGTTGAATTCCCGAACTGGTACTTTTTGACGGTGAGTAAAGAAAAAGGGCCGTAGCGAAAATGATGAGCAAAAAGGAGCTTACGGCGACGATTATCCACAAAATCTTTTTCTGTTCCATATCAATCCTCAATAACCCTTGAGCGAGAGTAATTGTACGAGCTTCCTTTCCAGGGCCCGGACGCTTGCGCGGTTATGTACTCTCACAATATCGACATTTTTGGAAAGATATTGAGAAAAGAGATGTTTTTGTGCGGAAAAACGCTGTAAAACAAGGCGAATCGGCATGTTATCGCGCCGGATCGCGCGAATAAGGCGTAAACAGGCCGGTGCGTCGATATACAGGACGAATGAGCAGCGGTCCAGCAAGACCGGAGCCTTGTGCAGGGTCGGCGCGTTGAGGATGACTCCCCTGCAGGAACCTTCGGCCGAATCCTTGCACGTTCCCCCCTCAATCTCGTTCATGATCAATTCGCTGATTTTCGGAAAGATGATCCGTTCGTGCCTGGACAGGAGCTCCTGGTCGGCAAAAAGGAGACTGCCCAGGGCCCGGCGATCCAGACTTCCGTCCGGGCTCACGAGGGGCACAGACCGAGCGCGGGCTTCACCCGAAAATGCGGCAAGTACCTGATCCTTGACCTGTTCCAGGGCTTTGTGCGCTATTTTGTCGGCATCGATATGGTGGAACCCCTCTTTTTCCAGTATCGCTGCTGCCTCGTTCTTTCCCGCGCACATCGGTCCAGTAAGCCCGATGACCGGAATCCGTGTCTTCATCAATGGAAATCCCCCCAGCTCGGACCGGATTCGACGCTGGCGCGCAGGGGCACGGCAAGCTGAACCACCGCTTCCATTTCGCGCTGTACCAGAACGCGCACTTCCATCACCTTGTCCGAGGGGCATTCAAGTATCAGTTCGTCATGGACTTGCAACAAGAGGCGCGCGCTTGTGAGCGACTGCGAAAGGGCGCGGTCAACCCGTATCATGGCGGTTTTTACTATGTCGGCTGCGGAACCCTGGATGGGCGTGTTGACCGCGATGCGTTCGGCTCCCGCCTGTTCCAACTTGTTTGCGCTGGCGATTCCCCTGATATAGCGCCTGCGTCCCATCAGGGTCTCGACGTACCCCTGCGCGCGCGCACGCTCCTTCGTTTCCGCAATAAACGCGTTCACCCCGGCATAGGTTTCGAAGTAGGTATTGATAAAGCTTGCTGCCTGTCCTCGGGGAATTCGAAGCTCATTGGCAAGACGGAAGGCGCTCATGCCGTACATGACGCCGAAGTTGATCGTTTTCGCTACGCGTCTCATGTCGGCGGTAACATCGTCATAGTCAACGGCGAAAATAAGGCTGGCTGTCCGGCGGTGGACGTCGACTCCTTCGTTGAACGCCGCCATGAGATTCGTGTCCCTCGACAGGTGGGCAAGTATGACAAGCTCGATCTGGGAATAATCCGCGGAAACCAGCAAAAAACCGTCCGCCGCCCGGAAGGCACGGCGAATACGCCGACCGTTCTGGTCACGCACGGGAATGTTCTGCAAGTTGGGGTCACGGCTCGAAAGACGGCCGGTCGCGGTGCCGGTTTGTATAAAACTGGTGTGAACGCGGCCTTCCCGGTCAGCAAGGGCGGGAAGGGCGTCGACATAGGTGGATTTCAGCTTGGCAAGCGCGCGATAGTCGAGAATCTTGCCCGGAAGAATGTCCTCCGAGGCCAGGTCTTCCAGAACGGAGGTGTCGGTCGAGTACCCTGTTTTGGTTTTCTTGCCGGGTTGCAGTTTGCGTTCGACAAAAAGAATCTCTTGCAGCTGTTTGGGGGAGGCGATATTGAATTCGTGCCCGGTGATAGAAAAAATCTCGGTTTCGGTTGCGCGGATTTCCCGTTCAAGCTCGACCGAAAAAGATGCCAATTCCTCCCGCACAAGCCGGATTCCGGCACTTTCCATGTCCGCAAGAATGGCGACCAGGGGCATTTCCATGGAACGAAACAGCGTTTCAGCTCCCGCTTCGGAGAGCTTCGGGCGGAACAGGTGATAGAGCTTGAGCGTCAGGTCGGTGTCTTCCGCCGCATACTGCGTTGCCGCATCGACACTGACATCGGCGAAGGTTTTTCCCTTCGGCACGACCTCCGCATAGGAGCGGGTTTCCAGTCCCAGATGGCTGAGTGCAAGCGATTCGAGAGAAAACGAACCCCAGTCAGGGTCAAGAAGCCAGGCTGCCAGCATGGTGTCAAAAAGGACGCATTCAGGCCGTCCGTTTTTCATGCTGCCGAACACGCCGGCGCGTGAAAGCACCTGCAGGTCAAATTTTGCATTATGAAGAATAACTTCTGTCGATGAAGAGACAAACAGACGTGACAGTTCGTGCATGGCATCCTGCATGTCCATGACAGGCGGACTCTCCTCTCCCAGTTCGGCTTGCGGAGCACGCAGGGGAATGTACCAGCCCGTTCCCGGTGTCAGTGAAAGGGAAAACCCGACAAGGGTGTCGCTATGGACGGATAAACCGGTGGTTTCGCAGTCGAATGCGGCATGACCCTGGCTGATTGCCGCATCGATCAGTGCGGCTAGTTCTGTCCGGCTGGTCAGTGTCCGGTAGTCGCCCGCATTAACCGTGGGTGCCGTTTGGGGCAGATCGATCGAAAGCGGTGCTATAAACCGTCCTGGTTCTGCAGGGGTTCCGGGCATCGCGATCCTCGAGGTATGAGCCGTTCCGGTCTCTTGCGCGGAAGGGGTTCCCTCCGCCTCGATTGTGTCTTTCCCTCCAAATTGGCGGGCGACGGTGGGTAATCCCTCCCGCATCATGATGCGCGAGGCTGCAACAAAATCCAGACTTGCGCAGGCGTAGGAATCGAGGGATGCGTCAATGGGTACTTCGGGGCACAACGTGACAAGTTTTTTCGAAAAATATGCCATGTCCCGTCCGTCTCGTATCTTGTGGCCCAGTGCGCCGGCTATGGTATCTGCGTTCTCGTAGATGCCGTCGAGAGTTCCGTATTCGGCCAGCAGCTTCAGAGCTGTCTTGTCTCCGACTCCCTTGACTCCGGGAATATTGTCCGAGGCATCCCCTGTCAGGGACAGGAGATCGAGCATGCGGTTTGGCGGTATGCCCCACTCGTTTTCAACGCCCCGGGCGTCAATCTTCTCCCAGCCTCCGGTTTTTGCCGGTTTTAGTATCGAAACATGGTCTGCGACAAGCTGCATCAGGTCCTTGTCGCCGGAAATAATGACGCATTTCCGGTCTTCCTCGGTACACCGGCGGGCCACCGAGGCAATAATGTCGTCTGCCTCGAAACCGTCCTGGCGGATTATTGCAATGCCAAGTGCTCCGAGTATTTCTTCGATTACCGGAATTTGTGCGTGGAGATCTTCTGGAGTCTTCAGGCGGTTTGCCTTGTATTGGTCGTACATTTCATGGCGGAATGTGGGTGTGCGCGAGTCAAAGGCGGCAATAAAGATTTCCGGCTTGAAATCCTGAATGAGTGCATGCAGGTTCCGGAAAAAACCGAAAATGGCGGACACATTGTTACCGGCCTGGTTGGTCAAGGGGCGTGAAATAAAGGCAAAATAGGAACGGTAAATAAGCCCGTAGGCATCAAGAATATAGACAGGTTTCTTCATGAGTCGAGTATAGCATGAATGGGCTTCAGGTGTTCAGATCGATTCGGGTAGCGGTGTGGGGATTGTCCGCATAGACACTGGTGCGTTTTGCGTACGGGTTTTTCAGTCCTGCAACTTTTTCACGGAGAACGGTCATATGCGACTTCAGGAGCTCGCGGTTTTTCTTGTTTTGCTCCAGAACTTCAGCTTTCAGACGGTCAAGGTCGGTTTTCAGGACAGGGATTTCCGTTTCACTCGCATCGGGGTGGGTGTCTTTCCACATTACTTCCAGGGGATCAATAACTTTCTGAATGGTATATAGTTCGCCTACAATCGACTGTTCCAGCTCGGTTTGTTGGACCATCGCATCGACGTTTCCCGTTTCTATCATTCGCTCCTGTTTTTCAAGGACGGTCAGGTAGGAGCGGAACTTGGAACGCTGTTCTTCGAGTAGCTGGCGCAGGCGTTTGAGGATGGCAACGCGTTCGTCTATAACTTCCTGTGTCAACCCGTGTTCGTCAGCCATACGGCGGTTAACCCGCGATATTTATGCCCGCGGGGGCATTTCGCTGGACCTGGGGGGCAGCGGCAGTGTTCACTATTTCCGCCCATGCGGCGCGCAGTTGCTCCATCATATCACGCACAAAGACCAGTTTTGTCGTGTTCTTTTCTATATTACCTTCCAACAGTTGCTGATTGAAATAGGTGTACAGTGAAAGAAGGTTTTTTGCGATTTCTCCACCTGCTTCGAGGTCAAGTGAGGCCATCAGTTCGGTAATGATTTCCTGGGATTTCAGAATAAAATTATTAAACCGCTCGATTCGCGCGGGTTCTTTCGAAAAATTGTCATCGTTCAGGGCTATGGCTTCCCCAATCTGCTTGATTGCCTCATCGTACAGCATAATAATCAAAGAGCCCTGGCTGGCTGTCCGTACGCGTGTTTCCCTGTATGCGCTTAACGCCTGATTGTAACTCACAGTACACCCCTCTTTGTCACTTATCGGCCATTCCTTTTTTTACTTTAGATGAAAACGGGAGAAAATGCCAGAGAAAACTCGACTGGTTTCGCTCTTTGTTAGTATTATGTAGATAAGGCGGTATAATGAACTGATGAATACAAATAATGACAATAAGAACAACGATCCATTCAATTTTCTGAAATTTGGACCGGGCCCGGGTAATGGAGACAACCGCCCGAACTTTCCGAAGATTCCCGTATGGGCCATTATTTTGGCTCTTTTTGCCGTGCTTATGGTTGTTAATATGTCTATTGCCTCGCGGAATGACACTCTTATACCCTTTTCCGAGTTCAAGTCTAAAATTGAGGATGGGCAAATACGCCGGGTTGTCATGGGACAAACGTATTTTTTCGGGTATTCGGCCCCCTCCTCAGCCGTTCCGGCAGTACGAAATGACCAGTTGCGGAATCTGATGTTCACCGATCCGGCCTCCCGCTCCGTGACCGCGTGGAAGACAGTCGGTATCCTGTCCGAGGAATTTATAACCCTGCTGGATGCGCGCCAGATAGAATACTCCGTACAGGCCCAGGAACGGAACATGTTGCTGGATTTTATATTTCAATGGATTCTTCCGTTTGCCATTTTCTTCCTGATGTGGCGCTTCCTGATGAAGAAGATGGGGGGTGGCCTGGGTGGCAGCCTGTTTTCCGCCGGTCAAACCCGTTCTGCTGCTGTTGAGGAAGGAAAGGTTACCACGCGCTTTTCCGACGTTGCCGGTGTTGACGAGGCAAAGGAAGAACTGGTCGAAGTGGTGGATTTTTTGAAATTCCCGCAAAAATATACGGCAATCGGCGGAAAAATTCCGCGGGGCGTGTTGCTTGTCGGCCCTCCCGGAACTGGCAAGACGCTGCTCGCTCGGGCTGTAGCGGGCGAGGCGGGCGTTCCCTTTTTCCGCATCAGCGGTTCCGACTTTGTCGAGATGTTTGTCGGTGTCGGAGCCTCCCGCGTACGGGATTTGTTTAAACAGGCACGCGAAAAGGCTCCCTGTATCATCTTTATCGATGAGCTGGACGCTATCGGAAAGTCGCGTATCAACTCTATGTCCTCGAATGACGAGCGCGAGCAAACCCTGAACCAGTTATTGGTGGAAATGGACGGGTTTGACGTTTCAAGCGGCCTGATTCTGCTGGCGGCCACAAACCGTCCCGATGTACTTGATCCCGCCCTGCTGAGACCCGGCCGGTTTGACCGTCAGGTTGTCGTCGATCGCCCGGACGTAAAGGGGCGCGAGCAAATCCTGCGAATTCACGCCCGATCAGTGAAAATTGCCAAAGAAGTGGATCTTGTGTCTATTGCCCGCACGACCAGCGGTTCTTCCGGTGCCGATCTTGCCAATATCATCAATGAGGCTGCCCTTCTTGCCGTTCGTGCCGGCCGCAAGGAAGTCATCATGGACGACCTGAACGAGGCCGTCGAGAAGGCTGTTGCCGGATTGCAAAAAAAGAGCCGGGTAATAAAGGAAGACGAGCGGAAAATTGTGGCGTTTCACGAAACCGGACACGCGCTTGCAGCGGCCTTTACCGAGGGCGCGGACCGTGTCCACAAGGTTTCGATCATTCCGCGCGGCATGGCGGCTTTGGGCTATACCATGCAAATGCCCGATGAAGACCGCTACCTGAAAACAGAAAAAGAACTTCTGGGTGAAATTGACGTACTGCTGGGGGGCCGGGCCGCGGAGGATCTGGTTTATGGCTCCGTTTCGACCGGCGCGTCAAACGATCTTTCCCGGGCAACTGAAATTGTCCGCCGCATGATAACCGACTACGGTATGAGCGAGCGCTTTAGGAACGTCGCGCTCAGTCAGCACGGAGCGGGCTATGGCATGAGCGGAGACCCCAAACTGGTGCGCGACTATGCCGAAACCACCCAACAGTATATCGACGAAGAAATCGCACGGGTTATCAATACCCGGTATACGCATATCAAGTCCATACTTTCCGACAAGAAGGCTCTGCTTGAGTACATTGCTTCCCGGCTTCTGGAAAAGGAAATCATTGAGGGCGCAGAATTCAAGGAGATCATCGAGGCCGAGACACAGATGGCTTCGTCCGGAAACAATTGACGGAATACAGTCTTTCTGGTTTACTGGGAGCATGAATAGGTCTATGCCCGGCCGCCTGTTGGCGGTATTGTTCGTGCTCTCCGGTTTCCAGCAAATGGTCAGTTCCCAGACTATCACCACTGCAGATACCTTTTTTAACTCCGTTTCCGATGTGTATCAGCAGTTAAGCGACTATTCGGTCAATATGGCCATTCAAAACATATCGACGCAGGCAACCTCCGTTATGAAGGGCCGCGCCTTGTTCAAGAAGCCCAATCTTCTGCGCGTAGATTTTACCCAGCCGGACGAACAAACCATTGTCTTCATTGATGACACCTTGACCATTTATCTTCCGGCATACAATGTAGTGCTCCAGCAACAGGTAGAAAAATCGGCCAGTTCGTCCGGTGCGTCCCTTGCGACGCCGCAGGGACTGGCCCTGTTGCGCAGGTATTACACCATTGCCTATGAAACAGGCCCTGATCCGGTCGGCCTTGAGGAAGGTTCGCGTGAACAGGTGATTATTCTGACGCTTGCACGTCGATCCACCACTGAAGTCTTCCGGACTATCCGGCTCATGATTTCCCCGGATACCCGGCTTATTCGAAGAATTGACGCACGAACGATTACCGGCGAACAAATTATCTTTGATTTTACCTCGTATGCACTGAATCAGGGTATACTGGATAATCGGTTCATATATGACTCGCCGCGTTCTGCAAACACGTTCAACAATTTTCTGTTCAACGAGTAAGACTATGTATGTAACTTACTTTTGTACGGTTAACGGAGCATAAAACTATTATGGAAGCATTCGGTAAAAAACTGAAAGACACTCGGGAACAGAAGGGTTTGGATTTCGAGCAGATCGCCCGTGAAACAAATATCGCGCGCCGGTATCTGGAAGCCCTCGAAGAGGAAAATTTTGACGCCTTTCCCGGTGAACCGTATTTGCTCGGATTCTTGCGGAATTATTGCGAGTACCTTGGTGTGAACAGCTCCGAAATGATCAGCGCGTACCGGAATCTGAAAATCCAGGAAGCGCCAATACCGCTCAAAGAATTGATGCCCAAGCGGCCTCTGTCGGAAAAATTACTCGGGAATCGTTTTACTCCCCGTTTACTCATTATTACAGCAACCATCGCTATTGTTGCCGGTATAGTCTACACAGGCATAAAAGTTGGCGGTGTGCTGCTTGAAACAAAACCTGTAATTGCCGGGGAAACGGAAGTTCGCGTTCCGACAGTGTATAAGGTCTCGGGCGATACGTTCCGCCAGCGGGTCTTTGCCGGCGACAGTCTGGAAATTAAAACCGCCTCGGGCGATTTTACCGTCACCGTTGCCGCGACCGCGCCAGCCCTGAAACTTGAAACGCCGGTTGGCCCCCGCCTCGTTGAACTGGGCCAGGACTTGATGATTGACCTCTCTAACGACAATCAACCCGACATAATCGTGTTTGTGGCCGACCTCTTTAAAAGCGACCCGACCAAAGGCGCTGATATCCACATATCCACCGGTGAATCCGTGGTGCTGACTGCGACCGCCGAAGCGGCTGCCGTTGAGCCGGAAGCTGCCGATGTAATCGTCGCAACCGCGGAATCGACCGCGCCGGCCGGGACAGCGAACCGTCAGCAGGTGTTGTTCGAGGGCGGCTCCGCGTATCCGGTAACCATGAACGCAACCTTCCGGGGTTTTTGCCTGTTTCGCTACGAGGCCGATCGCGGTCGCCGGGAAGAGCGGTATTATCAAAAATCGGAATTGCTGACGGTACAGGCCCAAAACGGCATACGCGTATGGGCGTCAAACGGGAACGCGGTTAAACTCCAGATGGTCGCCGGCGGAAAAACCGTCGATATCGAGCTGAGCCGTCCCGGAGAGGTAATCGTCAGGGATTTGAAATGGGTTCGTGACGAGGATACCGGACGCTTCAAGTTCGTCGTGCTCGACGTAGATTAACCATGCTTTTTTTTATCGATCAGCACGGCTGTGCCAAAAACCAGGTAGACGCAGAACTTCTTGTGGGCATCTTGCGCGACAGGGGCTGGCAGTCGGCCGCTTCGCCCGATGACGCCGACCTTATCATCGTCAATTCCTGCGGCTTTATCAATTCGGCAAAAAAGGAATCCATCGACGCGGTTATCACGGCTCGTACCGCCTATCCCAAGGCAAAGGTTTTACTCGCAGGCTGTCTTTCCGAGCGGTACGCGGAGGATCTTGCAGAAAATCTGGTCGAGGCTGACGCCTTTTTCGGCAACGGGGATCTTTCCCGCCTTCCCGAGATTCTGGATACGCTGTTTCCCCCGAAAGAGGGAAAAAACACCTCACATTCCCTTGTCCGGCCGGTACTCAAGCCGGCGCAAACCGGTGTGTGCGGCGGGAACCGGCCCGAACTTCTGAACTTTCCCCGATCGGCCTATGTGAAAATAACTGAAGGTTGCGACAACTGGTGCTCGTTTTGCGCAATCCCGATTATCCGGGGCGCCCTGCGGAGCCGTCCGATATCTGACATCGTCGCCGAATGTGCCGCCCTTGTTGCCCGTAATGTCTGGGAACTCAATCTGATAGGCCAGGATCTTGCCGCCTATGGTACCGGCTCCGGTGATGCCGTGTCGAAAGACACCGGTTCGGTAAGCCCGCTTTCGCGCCTGCTTCAGGCCATTTCGGCCCTCAGGGGAGACTTCCGTGTCCGCCTGTTATACATCCATCCCGATCATTTCCCCCGGGACATTTTGCCGGTTATGACCGCCGACAGCCGCTTTTTTCCGTACTTCGACATACCCTTTCAGTCCGGCGACCGGGAAATTATCCACGCGATGAACCGGAAGGGAGACCCCGACTCGTACCGCCAACTGGTATCAGATATACGGAGCGCCTTTGAAACGCCGGACAACCCCTACGGCCGTATTGCGCTGCGGACAACCCTGTTGACCGGCTTTCCCGGCGAAACGGACGAGGCCTTTGAACGCACCGCACGCTTTCTGTCCGACATCCGGAGCACCTGGTCCGGTTCCTTTGTCTGGTCGCGCGAGGAGGGCACTGCCGCGGACTCCATGAAGAAACGGGTTTCCGGCAAACAGGCAAAAGAGCGACAGGACGTGCTCAAGGCCATTCAGGAGCGTATTACCCCGGAAGAATTGACTTATTTTGTCGGTAAACAGGTCGAGGTGCTGGTTGAAGAATTGATACCGCTCGACGAGGAGCCTTCCGATGGCGCAGATATTCCCGCTTCCCGGCTAGCACTTGGCCGAAGCTGGTTTCAGGCTCCCGATGTGGACGGTTCGGTCGTGTTGCAATACGAGGATACGCACCGGGACCTCTCGGGTTCTCCTGTCGCCGCAGGCTCGGTTGTTCGCGCGCTTGTTACCGCCGTCAACGGGGTAGACGTGCAAGCGGTGGTGCGATGAATGAAAAAAACTATCTTTCAGTACTGAATCCCGAACAGCTTCAGGCGGTAACGCACGAGGGCTCCCCCCTTCTGATTCTGGCAGGGGCCGGTTCGGGTAAGACGCGCGTGATTACCACCAAGATTGCCTGGCTTATTGGCGAGCGAGGCTGCGATCCCCGCTCGATATTGGCGGTCACCTTTACCAACAAGGCTGCCCGTGAGATGGCAGAGCGGGCGACCCGCCTTGAAAGCCGTGCCTCGGACTGTGTGCTTCGCACCTTTCACTCGTTCGGTGCCTGGCTTCTCAGGCGGAATGCGGCTCTTGCCGGCCTTGACCCCAACTTTACCATTTATGACGATGATGACGCGGTGACCCTCTTGTCAAAGGCCCTGCCGGCCCTGACCCGACAGCAGGTTTCCTCCGCGGTGCATAAAATCTCCCGGGCAAAGGATTACTGCCTTGGCCCCGACAGTCCGCTCCTGGGCGAAATTGATCCTGATCCCGACTTTGCCGAGGTATACGGTATTTACGAAAAACGGCTTCGCGAGACGGGAAACCTTGATTTTGGTGACCTGATCCTGCTTCCGGTACGCCTCCTCCGTCAGCATGAGGAAGTGCGCTCCCGACTTCACGAGCGGTTTTCGGTGGTCATGGTAGACGAGTATCAGGATTCCAACGTTGCCCAGTTCGAGCTTCTCAAGGCCATTACGGGAGAGCGAACCTATCTGTGCGTGGTCGGCGACGACGATCAGTCTATCTATCGTTTTCGGGGTGCGGAGGTTCGTAACATTCTGACCTTCCAGGACAGCTTTCCCGGTACCACTATCATCCGTCTTGAACGGAATTACCGCTCCATTGCGCCTATTCTGTCGGTTGCGGGCCAAATTGTCTCCCGGAACGAGGGCCGACTGGGAAAAACCCTGCAAGCCGAGCGGCAGGGGAACAAAAAACCGGTATTGCTCTTCCTTGCGAATCAGGACGAAGAAGCCTCCCTTTGTGCGGAATTGATTGTGAGTGCCAAAAAAAAGGGAGTCCCCTTTGCTGACTGGGCCGTCCTCTATCGCATGAATGCCCAGTCTTTGGGTCTTGAAACCGAGTTTTTGCACCGGAAGATACCCTACCGGGTGGTGGGTTCGCTCAAATTTTACGAGCGCGAGGAAATCAAGGATGCCATTGCCTTTTTGGCTCTGACCGCGAATGGCCGAGACGAAATAGCCTTTCGGCGCATTGTGAACAAGCCGGCGCGGGGACTTGGCGAGGTAACCCAGGATAAAATCGTGAACGAGGCCCGCCGGATTCTCTTTGGAGACAACCAGAGCGACGGTGAACTGGTATTCGAGGAACAGACCAACCTCCTGTCGGCAGCCCGGCGCGTTCTGGACAGTCTGCCCAAACGTGCCCGCTCGGGTCTGGCAGAGTTCCTGCATGTCATGGAAACCCTTGAGCATCTTCTGGATGCCGGTACCGGTGACGTCTCTGCTTCCGAAGACCTGTTTCCGGACGAACCGCCCCCATCCGGTAAAAAGCGGTCGAAGGGCGCGGTGGGACTCGCTGTTTTTGTCGAAAAGTGCATTGAATCCTCCGGGCTCCTTGTCTATCATCAGGGGCAGGATGAAATTGCCGGCACCCAGCGCACGGCAAACCTTGAGGAATTGGTGAACGCGGCAAGCCTTTATCCCATGAGCCGCGACGGCTTGCTGGAATTTCTTGAGCATATCGAGCTTGACCGTTCCATGGCCAACGAAGAGGACAATCCGGACTCGGTTACCCTCATCACCGTGCACAATACCAAGGGGCTGGAATTTCGCCGCGTCATTATTACCGGCCTTGAATCCGGTGTTTTTCCCCGCGATGACAAGCGGGGCGACGATCTGGAAGAAGAGCGCCGCCTGATGTATGTCGGCTGTACCCGGGCCATGGATGAACTGTATTTGACCAGTTGCGCGGCGCGCCGGCTCTATGGCCGTACCGCCTTTATGGAACCAAGCCCCTTTCTCTCGGAAATGGACAGCGACTCCGTAGAAATTCTGGGAAAGGCGCCGCGCTCCTTCCTGTCCCGATCCCCGCGTTCTGCTGCCGGTTTTTCTGCCGCACCCTCAAACGGCCGCGGTGAATCCTTCGGAACCCCTGCGGCAAACACGCAGGAGGCGGCCCTTCTCGAGCGCTGGCGCGTTGGCCGCGTTCTTTTTCACGACGATTACGGCTACGGCCGCATCACGAAGTCTTTTATGGCCGAAGACAATCTGGTTATTCTGGTTTCGTTTGAATCGGGCGGCCAGAAACGGTTCTTGCCGCGCTATCAGGCAAAAGACCTTCTTCTGGTCGAGGAATAGGATTCCGTCCAAAAAAGACTTGCACAAAGCCCAGAAAGCGGTACAATCAAATAATTATGGGTCAATTCTCCACACTGGATCTCCGGACTGAAGTAAAAGAACGTTTCGGCGCCGTTCGCCGCGCCTACGATTACCATTTGTATACCGCGAAGGGCAAGCGCCTGCTCGATATGTATCAGGAAGGCGGCGCCGCCATTCTGGGCTGGCGGCAGGGAAAATCGAAACTGGCCTTCAAAAACGCCCTGGACCGGGGCATAACGGGCTCCTTCTATACCGAAATCGAGGACGAGCTGGTCCGCGCTGTGCAGGAAGTCCTTCCGCAATATCGCACCGTACGCTGGTATGCCTCGCGCGAGAGGGCCCGCCTTGCCTGCGCGTCCTGGCTTGGCCTGTGGAGCGATATGCCCCTTATCGAGAGCCCGCTGTTGCATCCGGAGGCCTCGATTGACATTGGTCCGTCCGGCGACTCTCCCGGTTCGGCTGCCCGCTCCATTCACGGTATTCCGCTGTGGCGGCCCTGGCTTGACGACGCCTATTACAGTATGAGCGACCGCCTCGATTCAGCTTTCTTGCGTACGGCGAATGATACCCTGTCCACGATGGTGCTTGTTTCTCCCTATCCCTTTGCGGGTGGCTGTACGCTTGCCGTTTTTGCGGATAATCAGGATGATGAGGAGAGCGCTCGAGACAGGGGCGCCATCTTGCCGTCCGATCCGGTCGCGCCGCCGTTGTTGGCCGCGCTTTCGCGTGCCCTGTTTGATTTGTCCGCCGCCCTCTGCGAGCGCACGGAATCCGACTGGTCACGCTTTGACTCCGTGTTGTTGAAGCACTGGGACCGCCGCGGCCCCTATCTGGTTCCCAAGATCCGCAAGTCGAAGTACCCCGATTTTTTCCGTTCGTGCCTGGATAAGGGTATTGTGATTTCTCCCGACTACGATACTCCTTCCATTGTTCCGGCAACTGCCGATTCAGGCGAGTTCAAGGCCTTATGAGCCAGGTTTCCCCGTTCCTGACGAACGGCACTGTGGTGGAGCTGTTGGTATCCCTCTCTCTTGGCGGGTTTGCGTCGTTTGTGGCCATTATTTCCTGGCGGAAAAGCAGAACCCTTTCGTGGATTTTTGTGGTTGCGGGCATTCTTTCGCTGTATGCGGAAAATTTGTATGCGGCGCTTCGCGCGTTTGGCCTCCTGTCAGGTCCCGAGCTGCGTGTTTTTGGCGCCTCGCTAGCCAATCTGGTGACTGACAATCTTTCTCTGGTGTTTTTTTCCCTAGCCTGTATTGTGCACGCCCGTGCCGGAAAATGACAAAAAATGCTGTTTTTGTCATGGTTATCGAGCCGATTTGTATAAAAAAAACTTGACGGCTCTAAAAAGCACAGATATACTGAATCAAAAGATAGGGGCAATAAGGTAAACCGTTGGTCTGCCTGCCTCAAAACTTTAAGGAGGAAATTCTTAAATGAAGAAAGCTCTTGCAATTCTTATGGTGCTCGCTATTATTGGCGGCGCCGCATTCGCTCAGCCCAAAATTGGCGCATGGGGCCGCGCTATTATCGCACCGGTAAATAATGGTGATGATACCTTCCTGGTATCAGGAAAGTCATGGGACGGATTCCCCGGTACAAGCCGTGGTCGTGTTGGTTTCAATATCAGCGGAAGCGGAGACCAGATTGGTTTCTCTGCAGCTACCACTGCTGATACCGCTACTGATAGTAGCGGTGATGTAGGTCCATTTTTGAACATTGATGGTTACCAGATCTGGGCAAAACCGATCGAGCAGGTTACCTTCCGCTATGGTATGACCTCTGACGATACCCTTCGCGGTAACGCAGCATTCGGTTCGTTCAACTGGATCCGTGCTCTCGGAGCCGGAGAAGGTGAAGATGTAACCTTTACACGCCTTGGCGAACGCTGGGGTGGAATCAACCTCCGCCGCAACAACAACTTCTTCATCACCGCAAAACCCATTGATCCCCTGTTTGTTGGTATCATGTTCGGTAACCTCGAAGCTGCACAGCTTTTCGAAGATGCAGTGAAGAACTTTGCCCAGTACCAGATCGGTTACACAATCGACGGTGTTGGACTTGCCCGCTTCCAGTATGGTGCCCAGGACGATGGTACAACCAACAATTCCAAGATTGAAGCTGCGTTCAAGCTGACCGCTGTTGAAAACCTCTATGCCGACTTCGGTTTCCGCATGAATGTTGACAGCGATGTAAGTTCTGACAAGACCATCAGTGCATATGCCAAGTACAATGTTTCCGGCATGAATGTTCACGGAATCGCAATCGTTGTTCTTAACGACGATGTAGATGCCAAGATGAACGTTGGTGTTGGCGTTGACAAGGGTCTCGATGGCGGCCTGACTGTGGAAGCTGATGTTCGCTTCTACAATGACATCTGGGCTGGTCTTGATTCAGAAGCTGAAGAAGCAATGAAGATCACCGCTTTTGCCGGTGTAACCAAGGGACTTGGAAACGGCAAGATGGGCGTTGGCTTCCAGCTTGCTAACCATGGTGCTGACACTGTATGGGCACTCCCCATACTCATGGAATACTGGTTCTAATTGCTGAAAGGCAAGTAAAGCTTGTATCAAGGGCCCGGACGAAAGTCCGGGCCTTTTTTATTGCGTAAACAAGATCAAACTGATAATATGATAGAATGAAAAGAATCCTTATTACTGTATGCGTGCTTTGTGCACTTTTTTTGTCTGCCTGCGCCAGCTCGAAATCTGTAAAAACCTACGACATTGTCTTTGCGGATATTGATCCCTTTGAACTGACTTCCGTGCCAGTATTCATAAACGGACTCTTGCCAAGTTCGATCAACCAAACCCAGGCCTTATTGGTATTAGATCCGCGTACTGGGGTGCTTGATGTGGAAGTTCGCTATCAGAGCGTAAAAGTGGTGTGGTCCTGCGATGAACCGGTACGAAATGCCTTTATCCAGGCCATTGATAAGTACTCGGGTGAATTCGATAACAGGACTCTTGATCCGCGGGGACGAAAACGTGCTTCTTATGGAAAGGTTCCGGTTCCCATCCAATGGGGGCTTCTTTTCATGAACGGGGCGGGGACGGCAAGTATTGAAAAAGGCTATATCTTTGTGGATTCCGCCCCTTATTTTACCCTGACCATGCCGGTTACCGATAACCGTCTTGCAACAGTGGACGATGTTAGTATTCCGCCGAAATCGCCGTATGTGTCGCTTTCCTTTACCCGGGCTCAGGCAGAGCGGTTCAGTGAGGTATTGTCACGGGAATATATCCAGGAAGCGGTGGACAGCCTGAAACTTGAATCGCATCTTTTGCCGGGCGGAGAAGTAAACATTAACACACCGGACAAGTATTGATACGAAATGGAAAGGCAGCAGAGAATGCTGCCTTTTTTATTAGTTGTGCGACTTTGTTAGTGAACGATATTAAAACGAGTATGTCCACGGAACGTGGCAGGGTGGCGGATAATCGCGTTGACCCTGGAGAGGGGAGGACCCTGTTCAAGTTCACTCTGGAAGGCTGCAAGGGCGCTAGCGTCGCCTTCGGCATGAAGCTCTACGGAACCGTCTGACGTATTGCGTACCCAGCCGGTTATGCCAAAGAATCGGGCGCGAGACGCCGTCCAGGCGCGGAAACCGACACCCTGGACGCGGCCCGTAACCAGAAAGGCGGCGGCTTCACGCTCAGTCGACGAGGACCGACCAGTTGAAAGTGTCAGGTTCGGTGCCATACTGAATACCCTTGAGGTGCGCCTGGAGCCGCTTGCCGAGCTCTCCGGGGGTGCGGTTATTGAAGACGTATTCGCGGCCTTTCCAGGTAATGCTTTCGATGGGGGTAATACCCGCTGCGGTTCCGGTTACGAAACACTCCACGCATTTCGCGGCTACTTCTTTCATGGAAATTTTCCGTTCGCTGACGCGAAGCCCCTCGGAACGCGCAAGCTCGATAATCGAGGAACGGGTGATGCCGGGAAGAATGGTGTCGCCCAGCTCGGGAGTCACGAGCTCGCCAGACTTGAGGCGGAAAAACACATTGCAGGACGAACCTTCCTCAAGATACTTCCGCTTGGTCGCGTCAAGATACAGGACTTCCATAAAGCCTGCGTCCTCGGCCTCTTTCTTGGCCAGGGCGGAAACGACATAGTTCGAGGCGCACTTGATCCAGCCGGTACCCCTGGGTGTCGCCCGGATACGGTCGGTAATAATTGCCTTGGTGTTGCTCCCCTTGAAGTAGGACGACACAGTTGTCGCGCAAATGACAACATAGGGAGCCTTGCTCATACCGATGCCGATCGCGCCTTCGGAGTACATAAAGGGCCGCATATAGACCGCGCTTGCCGAGGCGAAGGTGTCCTTCTCCCATTCAGCGGAATAGGCGGGTATATAGCCGAGCTCGCGGTTTCTCTTCAGGAATTCATGACTTGCTTTCAAATACAGATCCTCAGGGAAAGCGGGCGCGTAGAGGCCGGCCATGGAATCCCTGAAGCGTTTGGCATTCCGGTCCGGACGGAAAATGGCCAGGCTGCCGTCCTTGCGGGGATAGGCTTTCATGCCTTCGAAACAGCCCAGGGCGTATTGGGTGGTATAATTGACAAGGGGAAGGGGGAACCGGTTTCGGTTGGTATATACCTCGTTCCGCTGCGCCTCGTCCATCTTCATCAGTTCGGTATAGGTAATTGAATCCGGCTGGAACCATTGTTCGTCCCAATTTCCGGTTTGACTGTTATACTGGGCAACATAGGACACCGGGTACATAGCGAGGTTAAAGGCCATAGAATGATTCCTCCGTTTGTGACATACGGGTACCGTTGAAAAACCGGTGAAGTAATCCGTTTTCGGTGGTGCCCAGCGCTTCTTTGCAACGAGCGTGCATAAATATACCATTTTGATGTATATATGTAAAGTTGCTGAAGCCACGCTGCATAGTTTCTTTCCAGTGCTTGATACAGGGCCAGTCTCCGGGTACAATGACAGGCAAGAGGATCTTATGGCAATCAACTGTGGTATCGTCGGACTTCCGAATGTCGGGAAGTCCACTATTTTTTCCGCGCTCACGAGCGCTCCCGCCGAAGCGGCGAATTATCCCTTTTGCACTATCAATCCGAATATCGGAATTGTTGATGTTCCCGACCCCCGTTTGCTCCGTCTGGCCGACTCCTTCAAGCCCAAGAAAGTAATTCCCGCAACGGTAGAGTTTGTCGATATTGCCGGGCTCGTCAAGGGCGCTTCCAAGGGCGAAGGCTTGGGAAACCAGTTCTTGTCCCATATACGGGAAGTCGGCGTTATTGCCCAGGTTGTCCGCTGCTTTGAAAATCAGGACATCATTCACGTAAACAACAAGGTCGATCCGGCAAGCGACATCGAGACCATCAATATCGAGCTTGCGTTGGCTGACCTCGATACAATCGACAAGCGTGCCGACCGCGCGCAACGGGCTGCCCGCGTGCAGGGTAAGGATGCGCAAAAAGAATCTGCGGTTGTTATGTCCGCCATCGGAAAAATCCGGCCCCTTCTGGAAGACGGCAAGGCCGCCCGCCATGCTGATTTGACCGATGAAGAGCGCGCTGCCATCTATGACTGTCATTTGATAACGATGAAGCCGCTCATGTATGTATGCAATGTCGATGAGGCGGGCATGAAAAACGGAAACGCCCACATAGAAACCGTGCGGGCCATTGCGGACGCCGAGGGCGCCGACACGGTGGTCATTTGCGGTAAATTCGAGGCCGAGCTTGCCGATCTTGAAAGTCAGGAAGAGCGGCTTGCCTTTCTGGAAGAGATCGGTTTGACCGAGTCCGGATTAACCTCCCTTGCGCGCGCCGCCTTTCATTTGCTGGGACTCCGTACCTATTTTACCGCCGGAGAGGACGAATGCCGGGCCTGGACCATTCATGCCGGTGACACCGCTCCCAAGGCGGCGGGTGTTATCCATACCGATTTTGAACGGGGCTTTATCAAGGCAGAAGTCTATTCGTTCGATGATTTTGTAACCTATGGAACCGAGCAGAAAATCCGCGAGGCGGGACGGTACCGCATGGAAGGCAAGGACTATATTGTCGCCGACGGCGATATAATGTTTTTCAAATTCAATGTGTAAGAGACCGAAGAGATAGTAAGGAGGAAACATGACTAATTCTGGTGTCCGCTATTATCCGTTTGCAATTGTTTGCGCTGTCATTATGCTGTCGGTGCTATCGTGTTCCGCGATGGAGGAGCCAGCGGTATCCGCTGTGCCCGAAGGAATGGAGCTTGTCTGGTCGGACGAGTTCGATGTTGACGGCGCCCCTGACGAAAGCAAGTGGAATTACTCCACGGGCGGCAATGGATGGGGAAACGGGGAGGCGCAACGCTATACGAATACACGGGATAATTCGTTTATCAAAAACGGGATATTGAATCTTGTCGCCATAAATGACGGCGGTTTGTGGACCAGCGCGCGGCTGAAGACGGAATACCGGGCGCAATGGACCTATGGATATTTCGAGATTCGCGCCCGCGTCCCGGACGGTGTCGGGACCTGGCCCGCCCTCTGGATGCTGCCCGTGTATAATCAGTACGGAACCTGGCCCCGTTCCGGCGAGATCGATATTATGGAGCACGTCGGTCATGACCCCGATGTGATTCACACGACCATTCATACCCGCGCCTTCAATCATGCCATTGGTACCCAAAAGGGACATCATGAGCGTATTGCCGGAGCGAGAAAAAAATTCCAGGTATATGCGATGGAATGGGATGAAAACTATATCCAGTGGTATATAAACGGAAAACCGTTTTATCGATACGATAATCCCGCATTGGGAACCCCTGAATGGCCCTTCGATATTCCATATTACCTGATCATGAACCTGGCTATCGGCGGAAGCTGGGGCGGACAAAAGGGCATTGACCCAAAGATGAAAAAAGCGGTATTTGAGGTCGATTACGTGCGGGTGTACCAGAAAGCCCCCTGATACTTTTTCCTTCCTGTTACGGGCAAAACAGTATATCCTGATACATAGAAAGCCGGGGGTAGTCGAGATGATTCACCGGCTTTTTTTTGTTTGTATGTGTATTTCTCTGTGTTCCTGTGCCTGTACCATCGGGTTTGACGAGGGACGGTTTCCTGTCAATAACGCGCGACGGGTGGTTGTAATGACCTACAACACGCAGCTATTGTTTGATGCGGTCGATGAAGGGACTGAATTCCCCGAGTATTCAGTGGCTTCGGGCTCATGGTCGGCCGAAAAATATGCCGCTCGCCTTGACCGTTTGGCCCAAACGCTTCATCTTGCCGGCGCTGCCGCCGGGTATCCGAAAAACGGGAGCCCGGATATTGTGGTGCTGCAGGAGGTGGAAAACGTTCAGGTTTTGCTGGACCTGTGTAACCGGCTCCCGGCCGCTTCCCTCTATGAATCGGCTCTCTGCGTGCGCTCCGATGACAATGATGCCTTCGGCATCGGAATTCTGTCCCGTTTTCCCGTCCTTTCCTGTGTCTCGCATGCCGTATGGTCGGAGGATGCGTCCCCGCGGCCGCTTGTGGAGTGCGACATCGACACACCCTTGGGCCAATTGACCGTGTTCGCCGTTCACTGGAAATCGAAGTCCGGAGCGGATGACGGAGCGGGTGCGCGGTTGTCCCAGGAAGCAGTCCTTGCCAGGCGTATCGGGGAACGGGGTGCCGCCGGGGATCTGTTTCACTGGATTGCCTGCGGCGACTTTAATCAAACCCCGCAGGAGTTTTCACTTTTGGGCGACAGGTTCAATCCATGGCTAGAGCCCCTTCCCGTTGCCTCGGCGGTGAACCCGCTTCCACAGAGCGGTTCCTATTGGTATCAGGGGCAATGGGAACAGATAGACCACTTCTTTTTGTCCGAGGATCTGGTTGATGGTTCGGGAGTGGATGCCCGGGAGTTTTGGTGCCTTGATTCCTCGCCGCTCGTGCGCGCAGACGGCACGCCGGACCGGTATGAGGTCTTCAATGGAACGGGATACTCGGACCATCTGCCCCTCCTTCTCGAGGTATACCGGTATCAATAAAAAAAACGGCCCGGTTAGAAACCGGACCGTTTTGTGCTTTTGCGAATTGACGCGGCGGAATGTTAGCCGTTCAGCCGGCTTTCCAGTCCTTCCATTTCAGCCATCAGCTCTTTGGGAAGCTTGTCGCCGAACTTGGGATAGTGGTTTGCGCGAACGTCCGCAATTTCCTTCTTCCAGCCTTCAACATCGACGGAAAGAAGGTCCTTCATGATTTCGGGCTTTACATCGAGACCGGTCAGGTTGAGGTTTTCAACCTTGGGCATCCAGCCGATCTGTGTCTTGACGGCATTATCCTTGCCTTCGCAGCGGTCGAAAATCCAGGCGAGAACGCGGCTGTTTTCGCCGTATCCGGGCCATGCAAACTTTCCTTCCGGAGTCTTGCGGAACCAGTTGACGAAGAAAATCTTGGGAAGCTTGTCTTCCGTGCTCTTCTTGCCGAGGTTGATCCAGTGCTGGAAGTATTCGCCCATGTTGTATCCGCAGAAGGGAATCATGGCGAAGGGGTCGCGGCGGATTGTTCCGGCCTTGAGGTCGAGAGCGGCCGCGGTGATTTCGGAACCGACGATCGAACCGAGGAATACGCCGTGGTTCCAGCTTGTTGCCTGGTGTACCAGCGGAATGGTGCTGGGGCGGCGTCCACCGAAGAGGATCGCGTCAATCGGAACACCGGCAGGATCATCCCATTCTTTTGCAATGGCCGGGCAGTTCTTTGCGATTGCGGTAAAGCGGGCATTCGGGTGGGCAGCAGGTTCCTGGGCCTTGTTAGCCTTGTCCTGTACCCACTTGTTTCCTTTCCAGTCAACGAGCGGTCCGGGAGCATCGTAACCGATCTGTTCCCACCAGATGTCTCCGTCTTCGGTAAGGGCGCAGTTGGTGAAGATGGTATCCTTCTTGATTGAATCCATTGCGCTCTTGTTTGACTCTTCGTTGGTTCCGGGTGCAACACCGAAGAAACCGGCTTCGGGATTGATTGCATACAGGCGTCCGTCCTTGCCGAACTTCATCCAGGCAATGTCGTCACCGACTGTTTCAACCTTCCATCCGGGGATGGTGGGGATGAGCATGGCGAGGTTTGTCTTTCCGCATGCCGAGGGGAAGGCACCGGCAACATACTTGACCTTGCCTTCGGGATTGGTAAGCTTGAGGATGAGCATGTGCTCGGCAAGCCAGCCTTCTTCGTGGGCAATGACCGATGCGATGCGGAGGGCAAAGCATTTCTTGCCGAGGAGGGCGTTTCCGCCGTAACCTGAACCGTATGACCAGATGGTCCGTTCTTCCGGGAAGTGGGAAATATACTTCTTGTCGATGTCCGCGCAGGGCCACTGACCATTGTCGCTTTCACCGGCTGCAAGGGGCTTGCCGACAGAGTGAAGGCAGGGAACGTACTCACCGTTGGTGCCGAGTACGTCAAGAACCTTGGATCCCACGCGGGTCATGATGTCCATATTGACGACGACGTATTCAGAATCGGTAATCTCGATACCGATTTTTGCGATGTCGGATCCGACAGGTCCCATGGAGAAGGGGATGACGTACATGGTGCGTCCCTTCATGCAACCATTGTACAGGTTCTTCATGGTTTCCTTGAGTCCGGCGGGATCGATCCAGTTATTGGTCGGTCCTGCAGCTTCCTGTGTCTTGGATGCGATATAGGTCCGGTTTTCAACGCGTGCTACGTCTGAAGGTTGGGAGCGGAAAAGGTAGCTGTTCGGGCGCTTCTTGAGGGGGGTGGCCATGCCGCAATCAACCAATTTCTTGATCATTGCATCGTATTCAGCCTGTGAACCGTCACAGACATGTACGCTGTCGGGCTGGCACATCTTGGCGACTTCTTCGACCCACGCTTTGATCTTGGGGTGCTTGATGTCATTAATCGTCATAATTGCTCCTTGAGAGAAATATCGCGGAATACCTTCCGGACGGAGATACTTTTTCTCCAATCGATAATAAAGTAGCGGAAAACGGGTTTTTGTGCAAGATAAGTAAGAATAAGTTGACAAATGAGGCTGCAGGTAAAGGCGGAACCGTAAAATATGCGGGTTACCGCTCATCTATTCTCTTAAAAAAATCGATGAGATGGTTTCAACAATATTGATAGCAGTATAAAAGGGCTACGCTACCAGATTGATGACCGTCCCCCCCATCGGGAGTACCGGTTTGTAGTCAAGATTTGAGGCAATGGCTGTCGCGGTGGAAACCTGTTCCTGATACTGGGTGATCAGGGCATCCAGCTGCTTGTCGCTCAGCTCTCCCCGCGCACCGATGCGCGGATGAATATCTTTTTGTTTCATTGAAACAAGTTGATCTATGAGCGTATTGAGAATTTTCAGTTTGTCGACGGAAACGCCTTGTTGGCCGTTTTTGGCAGGAAACCCGGCAACATACTTGAATTGGGAGTACATGAACTGGCTTGCCTTGACCGGCACGCTCGTGCGCCCGCCGGCTGAAACAACGCTCGCAAGAGAATACGATAATGTGCGCAATGGATACGTATTTGAAATCATGGCGATACACCCTCTGCATACAATATCGGATGCGGCTGCCGTCACGATGAGAGTTTTTTTGTGGATATAGTGGTGTGGTCAGTGCGTTTTAATCCATTCCGAAAGACGCTCGGCGATGGATGCCGGCTGTTTGCTGTCTTTTGGTGCAGAGGTTGCTTCTATTAGCCATGGCATTATTATTTCCGCCTTCATACTTTTCCAGTTATAGGGCAGGATACGGGGCGCCGAAAGGGATTCTGCGGGCGGAATATGTCCCAAAAGGGCCGGATAGAAGAGGGGGAATATTTTTTCGTTGACCGGTCTAAGGGATGAAAAACCTCCGGCTATCCCGAAACTGTGAGCAGCAATACCCATGGCAAGACTTCTTTCAAGCATGCTCCGCTGGTTCTTTTCGTTGAAGAACCAGATGATAAATTGCTCTGCGGCTTCCAGATTCTTGCTTTTCCGGGGAATTCCCAAGTAGATAATTTCATCCTGGACCGGTACGTTGCCATTTCGTGATATCCAGCGAAATTCTAGGTTTGCCATTTTCTCCTGTGGGAGCACGAAGAGTTTTTCGCTGGGAATCATTGAAAAGAGGTTCCTTCCCTTAAGAACAAGCGTGTATGGCGGATCGTATAAATATTTGAACTCGAAATCGTCCTCGGCGCGGACTGAGGTGTTTGCTGTCTGTGTCCAGTCGCGCAAATAGTGAATCAGCTCATCCGCAGCCTGTTGATTCCAATTAAATAAACGCGTTGATTCTTCGAACCGTACGTTGAAAAGACGGGTTGTCAGGTACAGAAACTCCGGCTCCCATCGGGGGGAAAAGCCCATTCGGGTGTGGATACCGTTTTTTTCTTCATTAAAGGATTGCCCGATGGACCTAATTTCTTCGACTGATATGGTAAAGTCTCCGGGAATGCGTGTTTGATGTTCAGGCGAAAAAATGATGGCTGGCAGGTTGAAACTGACTGGCAGCAGAAATTGCCGACCTTTAATGTGACCGAGTTCCAGAATTGAGGGGTAAAAATTGCCCGAATTTATGCGAAGCTCGTTGAAAAGGTAGTCGACCGGGACCAGCCGATTTCTCGGTTTCTCTGATTTCAGCCAGGGGCCAATGACAATGTCTGGGGGATTGACGGCATTCACCAGAGCTTCTGCGGGATTCGCGCGGTATTCCACATGAACCCGGTATTTACTCTGGCTATTGTTGAACGCTTCCGCATATACGGCAAATTCGCTCCTGTCAGTCCATATGATAGCGATATGCGATTTTTTCGGTCCGCAAGACCATATGGTTGCCAGGCAGATGCCGGCAAGAAGACACCGGATTATCTTGATGCTCTGAAAGTTATGCATGGGTCAACTGTATGGGCGCACCCGCCGATTGTCAATCCCGTATTCTGCGGGTATAATCAACAAATGATGATCAAAGATTCGGCAATTGCCGAATGCGTGCAAAAGCTGGCCGACCATTTCAATACTAATATCGCAACCCGTTTTCTGCGCCCCCTGTTGGCCGGAATTCTGGCAGATAATGAATTATCCCGCCATATTTCCGATTTGACCGATCATGCGGATATGTTCAGTTCCCAGGGGACGCATATCGACGAGCTGTACCAACAAATTATCGCGATGGCGCGTTTTGTCTATCTTGTGCGAATCGATGTTCTTCCGAACATTCGCCATCTTGGCGGCTCTTCATCGGCGCAGGATGTCAACAAGGTGTTCCGCGATATGGCCGTGAATAATTTCGGCGCGAATATGAAGGTGCTGGCGGATATCGTCAACGAGCTGTATGTCCTGACCATCAATTATGACCGCCTGAACTCCCCCAAGGGAGGCCGTCCCGTATACAAGGGAATACCGGCCCTGGACGAGATCGGCAGATACCTGATCAGCAGGTAGGGTCTCTTGCCCGCATCGTTCGGTGTGTGCGCAAGCATCTGCTTCATCGGCAAAAAAAAAGGCCGTCCGGCAATTACGTGCCGGACAGCCCCTGTAGGGTTGTATCAGTCAGTTATTTGACCATTTCCTCTGCCGTGGCGAAGATTTGGCGGAAAACAGACTCAAGCTTTTCGGTATCCACCGACGAAAACGCCACGCGCAGGTGATTCGCGTCAATCGCAATGGTTCCGATACCGTGCTCATGCAGCAGTTTTACCCGAAGGGCTTCCGCCCCCACACCACGACACTCCATGCTCATAAAATAGCCCGAGTTGAAGGGGAGCGCCTTCAGAACCGGATGCTGCTTGTGTGTATCGATGAATTTGCGTACTACCCGATAGCGCTCTTCGAGCAGTTTTCTCAAAACTTCTTTTTCGCCTTCGGTTCTCGGGTCATCCATCAGTTTCAGCATGACCGACTGGGAGGGAGTTGCCGCGCACGATACCGACGAACGGATTGCGCCCATCAGTTTTTTTACCAACGCGTCGTATTGAGCGGTATTCATCCCCTTCGAACCAAAGGTAAGGAATCCGGTTCGAAGTCCCCATACGTAGTCTTCCTTGGTCGGTCCATCGATTTTAACCGCAAGGATTCTTTCGTGCGCGTTCGCAAGCCAGGCGAACAGAGACTGGCGCTCAATATTGTCTTCGTAATCCAGCCCGAAATAGGCATCATCGCACCATACCATGACATCGGTGCCTGCCTCGGCGGTTTCCTGGATTATGCCGATAATGGCGCGCGCTTCTTCCTTCGTCGGGGTATAGCCTGACGGATTTTGCGGAAAGTTGAGGAGCATGCGGATGGCTCCCTTTTGCGCTTCCTTTTTGACTGCGGCGCGAAAGCCTTCCACGTCAAAACCGTCTTCCTTGAATACGGGAAAGCCGGTAAGGGTTGCGTTGCGGCGGGCTTCCACGATCAGTACATAATTATCCCAGGCCGGCGCGCCGGTGAGAAGAACAATTTCTTCGCCAAGAAAAAGGTCTGCCAGGTAGGAAATACCCGCGGTCAAGCCAGGAACCAGAACCGGAACCGAAACTTCTGCCGAGCCGAGGGTCGGGTTCTTTTCCCTGATAGCCTGGAGCCATCGCTTTCTCAGATCATCATTACCCGCGGTTGGGGCATACGCGACAGCTTCTCCTGCGCTCAAGGTGGGAAAATGATCCTTCAGGGGCGAAAGTACGACCGGTTTACCGTCCTTGACGGCCATGCCGATAGTGGCGTTCGCGGTTTTTCCGTGAATTTTTGCTTCTCCGCTCTGTGCTATAATTCCCTTGGGAAAATACAGCCGTGTTCCGAGATCCGACAGGAGCCGTCCGGCGATGGTTGGTGCCAGGATGGCATTGAGTTCCTCTGCTAAAGGGTTAATGCGTTGATTGTTAGCCATGGTATCTATCGTATACAACGTTCATTTACCGGTTGTCAATTGCCGCGAAGGCACGTACAATGAAAAAATATACAGTTTTTTGCGGAGAAATGCATAATGAATGAAAATAATGACGGAATTGCTGGCAGCCTTGAACGAATTTCAACCTTTCGCGCGGGGATGGCACAGCGAATTGTCGGACAAAAGGCGCTCGTTGACGGCATCCTGATGGCCTGTATCGCCGGCGGACACATCCTTCTGGAAGGAGTTCCGGGACTCGCGAAGACACTGGCGGTAAAGACATTTGCCGAAATGGCGTCCCTTTCGTTCAAGCGTATCCAGTTTACCCCGGACTTGTTGCCGGCGGATCTTGTCGGAACCCTTGTCTTCGAACAGCAGACTGCCTCTTTTTCGGTGAAGAAAGGTCCTGTTTTTGCGAATCTGGTTCTTGCCGATGAAATAAACCGTGCTCCGGCGAAGGTTCAGTCTGCCCTGCTGGAAGCGATGGCCGAACGTCAGGTAACAATCGGCGAGACTACCCATGCACTGCCTGATCCTTTTTTCGTTCTGGCAACCCAGAACCCCATTGAACAGGAAGGTACGTATACGCTTCCGGAAGCAGAGCTTGACCGCTTTTTATTGAAGTTATCGGTACCATACCCCTCGATGGAGGAAGAATCCGTCATTGTTCGTTCGTCCCTGCAGGAAGTGCGTACGTCCTCCGGAACTTCCTCCCCGTTTTCATCCCGCGATATAGCCTTCTTGCGGGGCGAGGCACAGAAGATCAGAATCGACGACAGCGTGATCGGCTATATTGTCTCTCTTGTTGCCGCAACGCGCCCCGCATCGGATTCACGAAAGGATCGCCGACTTCGATCGGATTATTTAAAGTATATCTCGTTTGGCGCGTCTCCGCGGGCAAGTATTGCCCTGGGACTGTGTGCGCGAATACAGGCTTTGTTCAATGGCAGGGATTTTGTTATTCCCGAGGATGTAAAAGCGGTCGCCCTTCCCGTGTTGCGTCATCGGCTCGTGCTTTCGTACGAAGCGGGAGCGGATGGACTTTCGTCCGATGATGTTGTGTCCACTATCCTGAACGTGGTGCCTGTGCCTTGATGGAAAACAGGTATATTGCCGAACGGGCCCGCTATTTGCGTCTTGCCTCTCTTTCCGTGTCCGAGGGTTTACGCTTCGGCGGCTTCCGGTCGGCGTTTCGCGGTCAGGGTATGGAATTCGATTCCGTACGCGAGTATCAGCGGGGCGACGATATCCGCTCGATTGACCGGAATGTGACTGCCCGTACGGGAACACCGCATGTCAAACTGTATCGCGAAGAACGGGAACTGACCGTGTTTCTGGTGGTTGACCTGTCCCTGTCCATGAGCTGTCCCGAAGCCTCCGGGAGCAAGAGACAGACTGCCCTTGATGTGGCCGGTTTGCTTGCTTTTGCGTGCGAGCATGACGCGAGCCCGCTCGGTTCAGTGGTCTTTGACGCAAAGACGGGCCGGGTGTTCCGCCCGCGGACAGGGGCGGATCACGTACTGTCGGTGTTGGCATCCCTTGAAAACCATCAAACCACAGAAGGGGGCAGCGCGCTTTCTGCGGCCTTGTCCGGAGCGTGCCGCATTTTGCGGAACAAGTCCCTCGTCGTCGTTATTTCCGACTTCAGGGCTACTGACTATGACAAGCCGCTGGGATTGCTGGCCCGTCGCCATGATGTGATCGCCTGCCGTATTGTGTCGCCGTTTGACGGCCTGTTGCCCTCCGCGGGAGTCCTTCCGTTCCGGGACAGCGAATCGAACCTTATTGTAGAGCTTCCCACGTCAAGTTCCTCCTTCCGGGCAGAATGGACGCGCTCCCAGGAAGAACGCCTTTCCCGCTGGGAACAAACCTGCAAAAGGCGCGGGGCCTTTCCGCTTGTCCTGTCAACTTCCGGGGATCCACTGCGGAGCCTCTGCGCCTTCTTTTCCGGAGTACGCAGATGAAGCCGCTCTCCTGTATCCTGTTATGTGCCGCTCTTTCCTGTTCCCTGTTTGCCTTTGACGGGGAAGAGGGTGTGTTAGTCCCCCGCGAGGTCTTTCCCGGCGATGAGGCGATATTTACGGTCCCTGTTCCTTCATTTACCGACAAGCTTGCAGGGACTTCCGAACGGATCCTTTCGGTCGAACCCGATCTCGTTCATCCGGATATTACTATCAGCGCGGTTCGGCTCTCCCTCGATCCCGCCGGTTCCTCTTCCGGTTCCGCCATTCTTTCCATATCCTTCATTCCCTGGGCAAGCGGTGAATTGCCGCTTCCCCCCATTCATTTCGAGGGTCTTGTCTTCCAGCCATCTTCGGTTACCGTTTTGTCCCTGCTTGACCGTACCGGGATTCGTGACTTGCAGCCAGTCCGTCCGCCGGTGCTTGTTCCCGGAACCGTATGGCGTCTGTACGGCGGTATAGCGCTTGCGTTGCTTGGTATCATTCTGTCAGTTACGGCAATCAGGGTGGCTCGTGCATCCCGCACTGTCAAGGGCGACTCTCGCCGTGCCGCACGACGGATCAAAAAACTTGCCTCGGACCTGAAGCGGTTGGAGAAGAAGATAGCCGGCGAGGATATACTGCTGTGGTATCTCAGGCTTTCCACTCTGGTCCGTTCCTATCTGGAATGCGTATGCGGCCGTGACGCGGGGTCCTTCAAGCCGCTTGTGACGTCCGAAATTATTGAGCGCGTACATGAGGTCTGCGGCGCGGAGGACCGGCGTCTGAAGCCCGGTTTTGAGTCAATTTTACAACGCATTGACCAGGCGCGGTTCAGCGGCAGGGAGCCGACTCTCGCGCAGGCGGACGAAATTGGGGCGGTGCGAACCGCGTCCCGTTTTCTTGAGGAAATTCTTTTGGAAAGAAGGAATGCAGATGCTGAACTTCACTAAACCCTTGTTTTTGTTGCTTGCCCTTTTTTTGCCGTTCTATGCCTGGGCGAAGGGTCGAGGTTTCTTCAGGCGATTTTCCATTCCCGTGACCCTCTGCGACTGGAGGGAAGCTCCGCCAAGGCTGCAATCAACCGTTCACCGGTTTCTCTCGTTTGTGTCGGTTTTCCTGCTTTCCGTGTCCTGGATACTGCTTTCCGCCGCAGCCGCGGGCCCAGTGGTATACCATCAGGAAGCGGTATGGAGCGGCGGGGGAAATCCGGTAATCTTCGCCCTGGACATCAGCCCGTCCATGGCAGCCCTCGATATGGACGGACTTACCCGTTTCGAGAGCGCGCGTACCCTTATTCGCGGGTTTGTCGGCGCCCGCGGCGGCGATTCTTTCGGCCTTGTGGCCCTTGGATCCGATGCCGCCCTGCTGGTTCCCCCGACGCGGGATCACGCGCTGTTTCTTGGACGGCTTGATAGCCTGCGCATCGGAGAATTGGGCGAGGGTACCGCCCTCGGTCTTGCCCTCGCGGTGGCAGTTGCCCATCTGGGAGATACCGCTTCGGACAGGGCGACGGTCGTGCTGTTGACAGACGGGGAAAACAATGCGGGTTCCATTCATCCGCACCGGGCGGCCAGACTCTATCCGGAAAGGGGTATCAATCTTCATGTCGTGGGTATTGGCAGCAGGGGTACCGTTCCCCTGTCCTGGACGGATCCCCTGAGCGGTACCAGTTACTCCGGCTTGCTGGAGTCCGATTTTGACGAGGCGGCGCTTCGTTCAATCGCCGATGAGGCGGGAGGTTCCTATACTCACGCGACAAGTCGGGACGCGCTTGAGCGGATCTTTGCATCCCTTGAGGAATCGGTACCCCCGGCGGTTTCCCGCTGGTCCCGGACCGTCGAAGAGCCGCTTGAATATGCTTTCGTTGTCGTCGTATTGATTTGTGCGTCCCTTGCCTGGTTCCTCAGGCGTGTTGTTGTGGGAGCCATACTATGAGCGGCTTTTTTGAACGACCGAACTTTCTGTATCTCTCGTTAGTCCTGTTCCCCGCGCTTGTATTCTCGTATCGGCGGATCGTTCTGACGGAGCGCGCTTTTTCCCTCTTTTCCGCAGCCTGGTTTGTCTCCCATAAGCGGCGGCTTTTCCAGAGATCGCTGTGTTATGCCCTTTCCTGGGTGTTTTTGTGCGTTGCCGTTGCCGGCCCCCGTTTCGGATCGACCGTCGTATCCGTCAGGGAGGATGGCCATTCGGTACTCTTTGTTATGGATATTTCCCGGAGCATGACGGTGGTCGACGGCCCGTCCTCCCGCCTTGCGCTCGCCTCCCGGTATGCGCTCATGCTTGCGGAACGACTTGAAAACATACCCTGCGGTCTTGTGCTGGTGAAGGGATCGGCCGTCCTCTCCGTGCCGCTGACGCTGGACCGTTCGACGCTGAATAGCGCATTGCTGTCCCTGTCCCCGGCCCTCTTGAGCGCTCCCGGCTCGGGTCTCGCCTCCGGCATACAGCGCGCGCTCGAATCGTTTCCGTCGTCGAGTCCCGCCTCCCGTACCATTATTCTGTGTACGGACGGCGATGAAACGCATCTGTCCCTTGAACACTCGGCCCGCATGGCTCGTTCGTCCGGAGTCCGCTTGATAATTGTCGGCTTTGGCAGCACCGCGGGTGCCGACATAGAGCTGTATCCTGCCCGGGAAAAAGGCGAGTTGCGCCGTACCATGCTACGGGAAGACTTATTGCGAAGGAGTGCGGCCGTTTCGGGAGAAAAGGGGGTCTATGTACACGCGCTTGAAAACGCGTCGGCCACCCGCATTTTGGCGGAATTCGATTCCCGTGAGCGCGGTTTTCAGCTGGTACCGTCGAGCCGACCGGTAAGCAGGTATAGCGAGGCCATTGTTCTGTGCCTGTTCTTTTTTGGAGCAGGATTGATGGGAGGGAGGGCCACATGGCAAGAAAAAGGGTCGCACTGACGGTCGCTCTCTGTGCCTTGATAGTCTCATCCTGTTCTGACAGCATCCTGTCGGGAACCTTGGCCTGGGCCCGTAAAGACTGGACGTCGGCAGTGGTTTCATTCTTGACCGCCGAAACGGAATTCAGCGAACGCGGTGATGAGACTGGCCGACAATTCGCGTTGTATGGACTGGCTTCGGCATATCTTGCACAGGATGAATATGACGCCGCCCTGCAGCGTCTCGAGATGCTTTCTCCCGCGGCTCCCGATACGCTGACAGCCTCTGCCTGGTATCAGCGTGGAATTGCCGCGTTCAGGCAGGGCCGATTCGCCGAGGCCGAACACAGTTTCCGCAAAACGCTGGAAATTGACAAAAGCGCCTTCGACGCTCGCATAAATCTTGAATTGAGCCGCCGCGCGTCCGCCGAGCAACGCGCGCCCTCCCATCAATCCGGAAGTCCCCTGTCTTTCAATGAAACCGGAGAGCCGGGAGCGGATGAGCAGATTTTTACGATGATACGCAAAAAGGAACAGGACCGATGGAAAAACCAGGAAGACGATTCCGTGGAAAGCAGTATTGCCGATTACTGATATGCGCGCTGTTGTGTTTGTGTGCCCTCCCTCTGTGGGCGCAACGGGCCGAGGTTACACTGTCCTCGCCCGAGGTGTATCCCGGTGAAACGGTAGTACTTGAATTATTCATTTACGGGGTGCTTCCCGCCGAGGTATCGCTCGAGATGCCCTCGCCGCAGTCGGTTACGGGAAAGTCGTCGCGCAAGGAATTGCGTCGAACAGTTTTTGACAGCGCCACCGTGTATATTTCCGAATGGGAGTCCTCGGTGCCCGGCTCCCATGCGTTGGGCCCCTTTTTGCTTACTGTCCGGGACGGAGAGCGAATAATCCTTGATCCGGTGTATTTTACCGTCATTTCGCCCGAAAGGGACCGCGAGCCGGCCTCCGTACGCTGGTTTATTGAAGGTAGGGCAGAGACGATCCGTCAGGGCGACGAGGTTTCCCTGCTTCTCGCCGCTGTTTTCTCGGGAGAAGTGACGGATATACGCTGTCCGGTAACCGAAGATTCCCTGCTTGAGGGCCCCTTTGCCGTTGACACGGGGCCGGCAGGGTATCGACCGCTTGGCCGATGGGTGTGGACACCCCTTGGGGCGGGAACCCGCATACTGCCGCAAGCCCGCGTCCGTTGGCGCGATGACGGGGGGCAGGAGCGCGAAATGTATACCCCGGAGCTGAGTCGCGAGGTTTTGCCCTCCGTGACCCGACCTTCCGGCGCTTCTTCGGTGCCGGAACTGGACGTGGCTCTTGCCTCAGCGTTCAGCGATACCGGCCGGGATTCCGTTCCGGACGGCTTTCTTCCCGCGTCGACGGAGGAACGGGACGCTCTGGTGCGGCGCCTTGCCGCCCTTCGCAGCGAGGAATACCGGCTTTTGTTTTCTTCCGGCGTACGGGCCGAGCGGCTCGCGCTGGAAGCGGAGCTGAATGTGGCCTCATCGTTTCCCGTTCCTCCAGCTGCCTGGAAGCATCCCCTGTTCTTTATGACAGTGGCCTGCGCTTTTTTGTGTGTCATTGCGGCTCTGGTGATGCGCCGGAGGTCGGGGAGAGCCCTTTCCCATGTTTTTTTGTTACTAACGGTGGTCCTCGCTTTTTTTACCGTAAGCGTGTATATTCGTGACCGGTACCGGCAGGCTGTTATTTTCCGCTCGGATTTTACGCAGGTTCCGGAAAAGGATTCCCGGGTTATCGAATCTTTCCCGGGCGGTACCTCTGTGCGGATTTTGCGTTCTGCAGGCCAGTGGTTTTACGCAGAAACTCCTTCCGGTTTTCGCGGGTGGGTACCTGCTTCCCGGGCGCTGGTAACCGGTTCTGCTGACCAGGGTGAATAGCGGGAAATGTATGTGTTCTTTGGGTGGAGTTATTGATAATGGATTTTGGCGATATACTGGATCAATGGGAAGAGGAAACGGCCCGCTCGTGGGGAAAAAAGCGCATTGTCAAGGATGAGCGGAAGAAGGCGGAGGCTCTTGAACGTGATGCACGCGAGGCTGCTCTTGAAAACCGGCCTCCCCGTGATCCTGAGACCCTGTTGCCCAAAGCCCATCCGATGGATGTATGGATGCGGAGAAACGGTATCGAGGACAAGGATGCCTTTGTTCGTACTGAATATGAATACGAGTCGGCTGCGGAACGCAGAAGGCGCTTGCGTCTGGCCCGACCCGATGCGAGTGTCGATCTGCACGGGTTGAACCGGGAAGATGCCTGGCTCAGGCTGGATGCCTTTTTTGCCGATTGCGTCCGCAAGGGCTTTGAAAAAGTTGTCATTATTCACGGAAAGGGAACGCATTCGGGACAGGACCCGGTATTGAAGCGCATGGTGCGCCAGTATCTTGAGCAAAACCCCCATGCGGGCGAAAGCGATTTTTCCGCCCGGGATGCCGGAGGATCGGGATCGACCTGGGTTATTCTGAAGTAACCGGATATGGCCCTTTTTTCTCTTGTAACCCGGCGGTAAAAACGGTACTTTAAAGACGTATGAAAACCAATGATTATTATGAAACGCTTGGTGTTCCCCGGAATGCCGACGCCGAACAGATAAAAAAAGCATATCGGGAAAAGGCCTTCAGGTATCATCCTGACCGGAATCCCGGCGATCTGCATGCAGAAGAAGAATTCAAAAAAATCAGCGAAGCCTATACCGTTTTGGGCGACAGTGAAAAACGCAGAATGTATGACATGAACCCGAACGGATACGCTCCCCGGCAGGACGGCGGCTTTGATCCCTTTGCCGGTTATGGAACCTCGCGAGGATTTGAGGAATCGCCGTTTGGAAACTATACCTGGAGTTGGAGCGGTCCTTTTGGAACGTCCGGTCAGCCTGAGTTTACCCGCAAGGATGCCCTTGAAATGCTCCTGAAAAATGCAATGACCGCATTGATCGGTGTGTTCCTGTTCAGGGTGTCTTTGTTTTTCGGAATATTGGGTTTGATTATCTGCACAACCATGATCGCCAGGGGCGTTATCAATTCCCTGCGGGCGATCAAAATGTTATTTACATTGAAGGAATGATGGTCGGGATTTATCTTTCGCGGTAGATGATGCGTCCGCGATTCAGGTCATAGGGAGAAAGAGCTACTTTTACGCTATCTCCGGGAACTATTCTGATGTAGTGTTTGCGCATTTTGCCGGAAAGATGAGCCAGAATAACGTGCCCGTTTTGCAGTTCCACGCGGAACATGGTGTTTGGAAGGGATTCTTTCACAATACCTTCAACTTCGATAGCCTCTTCTTTAGCCACAGTGCCTCCAAAAATAATATGAAATCTTCAAAATTTATTTGCCTTTTGCGGATTTCGTTCGTATAATTCTATGGTCTATCATAACATTTGTCAACTGGAGTGGATTGCCATGGATGCTGAATTTAGCGAGCGGATGAAAGAGTCGCTTTTTACCCTCAAGAAAGAAATTATCAATACACTTATAGCTAATAATGAAGATTTCAGGGCAATTGTTGAAGGTATTGATCCCAAGGATTTTGCCGACATCGCTTCCGACGACATGGACCGGAAAATGCTTGAAACTATCGGTTCCAAGGACATGAAGCGTATGCGCCTGATAGATTCTGCCATAACCCGCATTGAGCAGGGCAAGTATGGCTCATGCATGAAATGCGGAAAGAAGATTCCCAAAGAGCGGCTCGAGGCCATTCCCTACGCGCTGATGTGCATTGAATGCCAAAGCGCTGACGAGCGGCGCAATCGATAACGAACGTCTCTCTTTATTCACCGAATCCTGAACGCAACGCCGATTCCCCAGGTATTTTTGGACGTGTTGCCCAGAATGCGGAACATATCGAAGGCATAGGCGTTGTGTACCCATACCCGGGCGCGGTCTGCCTCCACGGAAAAATACCAGTGCATGAGGGTGTTTCGCTCGCTTTCCGATGAAAAAGGATTGTGTTCCATAGAGTAACTTCTGATACCCAGACTCAGGGAGATTCTGTCCGAGGGGCTGACGCATACGCCGTTATGAAGTCCGAAGCCCGCCTGAATGCCGTTCGGAGATATGTTCTGGACGTAATCGTATTCTGTGGCGTCCTCGTCCGCGGCAATGGCTTTTCGTTTATCGAACCACTGTCCCCGATCAAAGGAGATAATGGCGGATGGTCCCGCGAAATATCTGAGTAAGGCCTGTTTCGATGTAATGCTGAAACTTGCGTCGGTTTGAAGCGTTCCACCCCAGGCGCTTCCCGAAAAATCGGCCTCGCTCAGGGTTGTTTCCGTGTCGTTTGTAATGGACGAGTAAAAGCCGCTCGCTGCCAGCGCGCCGCCGAGGAAAAAATTGTCCGAGATTTTAATGCCCTTGCTGACCGTCAGACCGGCATTTGCGTGAAGGTCATTATATCCCGGATCCTCGAACTCTTCGCTATTGGTTCGAAGCCAGGTAGTCGAGACGCTTGCGAAGGCTTCAATCGAGCTGCGTGCCTGTGCTCCCTCCGGAGACAGGTCTACGGCATCGGGAAGCGGCGTTATGTTATTGGCGAACTGTGAACCGGTATACGAGGTGACGCACCCGGTTGCGAGAAACATACAGCCCACAGACAACACGCTGATGCGGATAATGCTTTGTAGCGGATTCATTTTCATCATGCGGTTTATGATAGCACACTTTTTTAAATTGTGTACTCTGCGGCTTTTTTCAGGCGGTTTTGAAGGGCCTCGGCGATGCCCGTGCTCTCGATCGGGGTGTGCACCAGAATGTGCGTGCATTCTTCGATGTCGCACCGGTGAAAGTCGCTGTAGAGGTTCCGGGCAAGGGCTTTCCAGTCAGCATAGGAATAGACCTGCCGGGCCTTTGTGCGCCTTCTGACTTCCGCTTCAACCGATGACAGGCAGAGTACGGCCATTATGTTTTCTGCCCCGATTCCCGCAGACAGAAGGTTATCATCGGTCAGGTCAGCGGGGTCGGTAAAGAGGATGACCTTTCCCCGGGGTTTGTAGTGTGGATGCCGTGTTCCCGGGGAGCGGACGGCAAGCTTGTCGCTCTGTGGCAGGATCGAGTCCTCCAGCAGGTCTTCGATAACTTCCGCAAGCTGTTCCCGGGTGACCGAGCCCGGCCGTAAAATGTTCCAGCGCTTTCCGTCCCATGCGATAACCGTGGATTCGAGACCGCTTTCGCAGGCTCCTCCGTCCAGTATTCCGGCCACTCTGCCGTTCATCGCCTCGCAGGCCATGGCGAAGTTGGTCGGGCTTGGCTTTCCCGACCGGTTGGCGGATGGAGCCGCGACGGGTGTTCCCGCTGATCGGAGAAAGGCGCGCGCAACCGGGTGGCTCGGCATTCTTACCCCGATGGTATCCAGTGACGCCGAAACTACTGCGGAAACGTCCGGTCGCTTGGGCAGCACCAGGGTCAGCGGGCCGGGCCAAAAACACCTGATCAGATCCTGGCTGCCCGGGGGGAGGGCGGTAACCAGCGCATGGAGCTGTTCGCGGTCATGTATATGCGTGATAAGGGGATTGTCCTGGGGGCGACCTTTGGCGGTAAAAATGTGTTTGCAGGCGTCTTCGTTGAAGACATCGGCACCCAGTCCGTACACTGTTTCGGTGGGGAACACCACAAGATGCCCCTCCCTGATCAGCGATCCTGCCAGGGCTGCCTCATGGGCTGAAAAAAGTTGTGTGTCCATGACTCAGAGGCTCTCCTCGATCCATCCTTGATGTGTCAATCTTTTGATTGAGCGGTATCCTGCGTCAACAAGGGCCTCGCGGGCTCGGTCGTAAGCGCAGGAGATGCGTTCCGGATAATGGGCATCGGAATTGACGGTGACGGGTACACCTTTTTTCTGGAGGAGGTACAACATCTCTTGTGAAGGATACAGGCTGTCCATTGCTCCGTTTGCGATGGCACCGGTGCTTATTTCAACTATTTTGCCCGAGGCGGCTACCACGTTCGCGGTTTTTACCAGTTCGCGGCGATACCAGGGAGCTGTTTCGGAAAAGAAGGAAATGCGCGCATTGTGTTTTCGGACGAGGTCGATATGGGCAATGATATCGAAGTCGCATTGCGCGGCCATCTCCCGTATACGCTGCCAATAGAGCCGCACGGCCCGTTTTCCGTCACCGCCGAAGATAGTCCTGATTCCCTCCTCGACCTCCTGTGCGGGAGCGTCAATGGCAAGCGGCGGTATGTCCACCCGTGATGGGGGGGAAGGCACAATGTAGTGAACCGAACCGACAAGATAGTCGGGTTTGAACTGCCGGTACAGGGTTTTGTCGGGAGCGGTGATACCCGGAATAAAGTCTGCCTCGAACCCGCAAAATATATCCATGCGTCCCTTCCATTCGCCGGCAAGCGATCGGACTTCCCGGGTATACCGGTCATAGTCATCCGCATTCATATGCCATTGTGTCGAGAAGGGCCAGGCGGCATGCGAGGAAAATCCGAGCGTCGAAAAGCCTGCGCCGTATGCCGCCTCGGCCATTTCGGCAAGCTCGGCCTTTCCGTCGCAAAACGTGCTGTGTACATGGTAGCTTGCAAGTTTCACAGCGCATACCCCCGGGCCGTGAGTGTTGCGGTGAGCTGCGAAAATTCTGCCTCAAGCGTGTGCAACAGTTCATCGAGACGGTCTCGGGTGCATTTTGCAGCCGTTTTTTCCAGTTCCAGACAAATCGAGGCGAAGGTACGGGCGGTTACGTTGAGCGCGCTTCCCTTGAGTAAATGAGCCGTTCTCATTATATGTTCGCGGTCATCGTTACGTATATGTTCCGCCAGAATTTCCAGGTGGCTTCTGGTTTGGGTCGTATATTCCGAGATCAGCATGCGCGCTGTTTCATCGTCGCCCCCCATTATTTCCATATATTCGGCCTGATCGAAACGTTCCTGCACGTTGGTCTCGTTGTTCGTCATTCTGTGTTCCTTTCCGGCCTGTTCTGCAAGACCGGTTTTACCCTCCGGGGCAATTTTTCTGATCATATCACCGACTTCCTTTTTTCGGTAGGGTTTCGGCAATATTTCCGTCATTCCGATAGAAAGGCAACGTTCACGTTCATCGGACTGGGCGCTGGCCGTACAGGCGATTATGGGCTGGGCATAGCCTCGGGAGCGCATCCAGATAGCAGCCTCGTAGCCATTCATCCGCGGCATCTGGATGTCCATGAACACCATGTCAATCTGTTGTTTCTGGACAAGTTCAATTGCCTGTTCGCCGTCTTCCGCCAGGAAAACCTGCGCTCCCTCCTTTTCCAGGAATATTTTAAGGAGTTTGCTGTTGACCGGATGGTCCTCCGCAACCAGTATGTTCATTCCCCCGGCTGCGGGCGCACTTGTTTCTTCTTCGAGGGGCTCAAGCAGTTCTGGTTCACTGTCTTTCTTGAGCGCTGCTTCCTGTTCATCAACGACCTCCAGATCGATTGATGACTGCCAATGTTCCTCGAGCAGCTCCACAAGCCTGCGGCGCTTGACCGGCTTGTACAGGTAGCCATTGAACCACTCCAGCAGTTTCATTTTTGCGTCTGCCCCGAAACCGCCCTCGGGGACCATGAGATACATTTGTACCTGGTTGATGTCCCTGTTTTTATTGATTTCCGCCGCCAGACGCCACCCGTCCATTTCGGGCATGATCATATCGATGAGGACAATGTCGAAGGGCCATTTTGCCTGATGAGCCGAACGAAGCATGGCGAGCGCGAACATGCCGGAGGTAGCCTGCGCGACATTGTGAAAGCCGAGACTGGCTAACAGCCGGGAAAGAACCTCGAGAGTCTGGGTATTGTCGTCAACAAGCAAGAAACGTGTTCCCGGATCAAGGGCCAGCTTTTTCTTCGGTGCCTGGACCGGTGCGCTCTTCAGGGGAAGATCAAACCAGAAAATGGATCCTCCGGAGGGGTTTTCCCTGACTCCAATATCGCCGTCCATCAATTGGACCAGGTTTCGTGAAATGGCCAAACCAAGCCCCGTGCCGCCATATTTGCGGGTTGTCGATGAATCGGCCTGAAAGAATTGGGTGAACAGTTTGTTTCGCGCCTCTTCAGGAATGCCAATACCGGTATCGATGACCTCTATGTGTAAAAACTGCGAATCGACCTCGGATAATGAAAGGTGATTTTTTTGGATGATACGCGCTGAAACCTCGATAAACCCCTTTTCAGTGAATTTGACTGCGTTTTTTACCAAATTGAGGATAATTTGCTGGATGCGTCCGGGGTCTCCGATGTGTACCTCCGGTATATCGTCCGATATGTCTATGAGTACTTCAAGGCCCTTTTTGTGCGCTTCCATCGAAACCAGATCGACCGTCCGTTCGACCGTATCGATCAAGTCAAAATTGATTTTCTCTATTTTCAGCTGACCTGCTTCCACCTTTGAAATGTCGAGAATGTCGTTGATAAGCGTCAGCATGACGTCTGCGCTGAAACGGACCTGCCGTGCGTATTCGGTTTGTTCTTCGTCCAGTCTGGTGTCCGCCATCAATTCCATCATGCCTATAATGGTTTGTATGGGGGTGCGTATTTCATGGCTGATGTTGGCAAGAAACTGGCTTCTGCTGCTGCTTGCCCGTTCCGCACTTTCCTTCGCATGGACCAAATGCGTTTCTTTGAGCTTTTGCCCGGTCATGTCCTGTACGATAGCGAAATAATTGCCGTCGGATTGCCGGTCCACGTTGATACGGCACCATTGGAAGAGGTCCTGCGGCGTTTGGGGCGGGGAAAATTCAAGAGAAAAATGGTTAGTCCCGCTTTCCAGAAAGTATTCAAGTTTGACAAGGTCTTCTGATTGCTGTTTCCCGACTATCAGGGTGCGGATATCCACGTCAGGGGAGCCGGCTGTGTCGAGAACGGGGAAGAGGGCCTTTGCCGCCGTGTTGCTGGCCGTTACCCGGCCGTCCTGCGAAAAGATCAGGAAGGGAATCCGCGAATCAATAAGATAGGATCCTGCTGTTTCAATTGAATCTTTCATGGGTTAAAAAGCTGTTTGCAATACCTCTATTGTTTTTTTCAGGATGGTGTCCGGTTTGAGCGGTTTGATCATATAACTTTTTACTCCCGTTGAAAGGACTTTCAGAACCGCTTCCCGTTGGCTGACGGCAGATAATACAATGATCGGGGTTTGGACTCCCTGCGCGCGCAAATTCCTGAGTACCTCGAAACCGTTCATGCCGGGCATCATAAGATCCAGAAATACCAGGTCGAACTTTCCCGTTATTCCCTGTGGAAGGAATCGGTCTCCGGATTCAAATTGTTCAACTTTCGCCTTGATGGCCTGAAAAGTCTTTGTCAGCACTGTCCGTATTACCACGTCGTCATCGACCACGGCAATACGGATGTCCCTGCCCGAGGAGGCGATTGCTTCAACCTCGGAACGGAAACGCATTTCCAGGGAGGAGCCTTTTTTTAGCTGTGTTTCGTCGACGGACAGTATCCTCTCGGAAATGAGGGTCGATGCGTCATCGGTCGGTAACACGTCCTTCAGAAGCGAATCTATCGCCTTGGTCAGGTCCGTTACAATCTGAATGTCGGCATATTCCTTGTTTCCGCACAGGAATTCACGAATAAAACTGTCCAGCGTAAGAATCTTCAAATTACGATTTTTGATATTGACGGAACTGGTGATGTTGTTCATGAGCAGCTCAAGATTCGGTGCATCCACGAAGGATAGCGAAAGGTCTGTCATCATGACCAGAATCTTGGGATAGGGGATGTTGTACAGGTCGATCAGTTCCCGAATGCGGAATTTAAGGAGATCAATTTTATCGCGGTTCAATCCCTGTGCGATCTCGATAAAGATAATGTTGTCATTCACCCGTGCTTCAAGGATGCAGGGTGTTTCATCAATATCAAAATCGATGCCGAGGATGGATGTCATTTCCGATAGCAGTTGGTCTATTTTCAGCGGTTTGGAGATTATTTTCTTGATGCCGTATTCTGAAAGGCGAACAATTTCTCTCTTTTCTATCTTTTGTGCAAGAAGAAAGACCGGAACATCCCGTGCGTTGGGATCCTTTCTCTTCATTTCGAGGACATCAAGCAAAAAATTCCTGCTTGAGGTGAAATCGATGATGATCAGATCGGGCATTATTGAACGAATTTTAGAAATGCTGTCGAGTTGGCCAAGGCCGATATTCAATCCTATATGATGAGACTCAAGTTTTTCCTTGAGGTAGTCCCTGAAAACAGCGGAATCGTCTATTAACAATACTTGTTTCATATTGTACCATTATAGCTCCGCACCGGTAATCTTTAAAGGGGGGGGCACGGGATGAAAAGCGCATGGATCATATTGGCTGACGGATTTGAAGAGGTTGAGGCGGTAACACCGCTCGATTATTTACGCAGGGCGGGCATAGAGGTTTCTCTTGTCTCCCTGAGTTCACCAATGGTTGTTTCCGCGCGGAAGGTCTCCATTCTCTGCGATGCCCTCCTGTCAGATCTCTCCGGCCATCCCTTGCCGGATGCTTTAATCCTTCCCGGAGGCCTTCCGGGAAGCAAGCGCATTGCGGCCTCCGATGCGGTAAAGGCTCTCGCGATTCGCATGTTTGACGATAAGAGGCTAGTGGGCGCCATTTGCGCAGCCCCGGCCCTGTGCCTGGCTGCCTGGGGTCTTCTGGAAGACCGCGCGTGGACGTGTTATCCCGGTTTGGGAGACTCCTGTGTGCCCCTGCCGGTCGATAAACGAGTGGTGGTTGACGGGAATCTTATTACCGCCCGGGGTGCCGGTGTGGCGGAAGAATTTGCCCTTGCTCTGGTAACGGCCCTGTGCGGAATAGAAGAGGCTGAAAAGGTGTCGCGCGCAATCATTGCTCGTTGAGCGTTTTCCCGCGCCTCAGGTGTGGTTTGCGTTCCGCAGCAGTTCACTTTCGATGCGGCTTCCCGGAACCGACAGGGTGGCACGCGCAGCTCTGTCCGCGTTCTCGATGCACTCACGTTCTGTTTTCCCGTCCAGGAATCCGGAGAGCCAGACTCCGGCAAAGATATCTCCTGCGGCCGTATCGTCAAGCGGGTCCGAAACCGGTTCTCCCTGCGTCGTGATCCGCTGACTTCCGCTCCATACCGTAGCTCCCTCGGGACCCTGTTTCCTGACAAAAACAGGCGCGGTCTCGCTGTGTACGGCAAGCCAGGCGTATACCAGCTCTTCCGGATCGGTACCCTGCTGTTTGGCGGGAGCGGGCAGTAGCTCGGCAAGGCGTACGGCCAGCGCGCGGGATTCGTCTGTGTTGGCGAATATGATGCATCGTTGGTGGCGGATTATTTCCATTATTTCGGAAGCATGGCAGTGTGCAATCGAAGGGGCACAAAGGTCAATAGATACAGGAATTGAACAGGCACGGCAGATATTCACTGTTTTATCGATGACGTCCTTATTCCGGAGAAGGTGTCCGTCGATGTGAACGACGCGCGCCCGTGATACCGTTTCCGGCTGAATCTGTTCCGGCCTGAGCGTCGGGGCGCAGCCGGGCGCGCAGGCTATGGTTTTCATTTGCCCCGGCATGTACAGAACAAGGCAGCGGCCGGTCGGACGGTTTCGTTTTTCAAAAGAAAGTGCGATACCCGTCGAGGAAAGGTCCTGCCGTATGATGCGCGCCCACTGATCGTCTTCCGCCTCGTCCATCCCGGTGCAACCGATACACTGGCAGTCCATACCCAGCATTCCGGCGGCTTTCAGGCTGTTGGGCACGGAGCCGCCTGCGATATAGAGCGGATTCTGCACCCCCAACAGCATTTCATTCAGGCGTTCCGGAGTGACATGGGAAGTGCTGTTGGGGTGTAACCCGAGGGGAAGGGCGCATTCCTCGTCCGAAAAACAAAAAATATCGAGCAATATGTTTCCGATCCCGAGGATATCCATGGTGCCCCTTATGTGCGTGGTTTGACGATAATGTCCGCTAGCGCGGGATTCTTTTCCAGATCCCGTTTGAGACCCTCTGCCCGTCCCTTGTTCACGTAATCGGGTGACTGGAAGGTGTAGGTAAACTTTGTGTGAATGTCGTAGCTTCCTTTCATAAGCGCGTAGGAGTCTTCGGTCAACACCAGTTCTTCGTCAGTCGGAATGACGAAAATCTTTATCGGCGAGTCATCGGTGCTGATGCAGGTTTCCGCGTTCCGGGTGCGGGCAATTTCGTTTTTTCGGGGGTCAAGTTTGATGCCAAGGTGTTCGAGGCCCTTGCAAATGCCCGCTCTGACAATGTGGTGAAACTCGCCGACGCCGGCGGTAAAGATCAGGGCGTCGGGTTTTGTCTCCAGGGCTGCCATGTAGGCGCCGATGTACTTGCGTACGCGGTAGGTTTCAATCTTGTAGGCCAGTTCGGAGCGTTTGTCCCCTTCTTCCATAGCCTTTGATACGTCGCGGCGGTCGGCGTATTTGCCGGTAATGCCCAACAGCCCTGATTTCTTGTTCAGGGCTGAATCGACCTCGTCAACGGATAAGCCTGCCTTGCGCATCATGTAGAAGGCAAGCGCCGGATCACAGTCCCCCGACCGGGTCCCCATGACAAGCCCTTCGAGCGGGGTAATTCCCATGCTCGTGTCAAAGCTGACCCCGTTTTTGACGCAGCACATTGAGGCGCCGTTGCCGATATGGGCAATAATGACATTCGTTTCGGAGGGCTTTTTGCCTAGAATAACCGAGGCGCGTTTTGCGGTATACAAAAAACTGGTGCCATGAAAGCCATACCGGCGCACGTCATAGTCTGTGTACCATTCATAGGGCACGGCATACATAAAACTGGTGTCGGGCATGGTTTGGTGCCAGGCGGTATCCATGATGGCGCAATGGGGGACGTTAGGCAGCACTTTTTGGGCGGCCTCGATGCCCAGAATGTTCGCGGGATTGTGGAGTGGGCCCAGATCCTGAACGGCACGGAAGGTTTCAATAACTTCAGGGGTAACAATAACCGATTTCGAGAATTTGTTGCCGCCGTGAACCACGCGGTGGCCGACAACCTTGATGACGCTCATGTCCGAGATTACACCCACTTCCGGATCGGTCAGCGTGCGTATGATCAGCTCCACCGCGATGGTGTGATTGGGACATTCATGGTTCATCTTGTATTCATTTTTTCCCCTGGCGTTATGGGTGATTGACCCGCCTTCCTGGGTTACCCGTTCCACGACGCCCGAGGCGATAACATCTTTGTTATTCCAGTCGAAAACCTGATACTTTGCGGATGAACTGCCGCAGTTGAGCGTAAGAATTACCATACTGTATACTCCTGAAATGTATTGTGTGACGTTTTTTTTGCAGTGTTTTGCGGAATAGCTGCCTGACGGTTTCGTTCGCGGCACTGTATGCATTCAGTATAGGAAGAATGTGGTATACTTTCAAGCTGCAAAAGTATCTGGGGGGTTAACAAAATGACAAAGAAACAGGATTGGTTCGAAAATGAATCTTTTTGGGCTCAATACGCCCCGGTTCTTTTCGATGCCCAGCGGTGGGCCGAGGCGCCGACCGTTGCCGAGCATATTCTGAAAATTATTGGGACCGAGCCGGTCTCGATTCTCGACGCGGGCTGTGGTCCGGGGCGTATTGCGGTCGAACTTGCCGTTCGGGGCGCGCGAGTGACCGGTGTCGATCTTATACGTCCTTTTTTGAATGCGGCCCATGACAGCGCGGTTGACGAGGGCGTGGAGCTTGACCTGGTTCAGGCCGATCTTCGTTCGTTTTCACGGCCGGACACCTATGATGCCGCCATAAGCCTGTATACCAGTTTCGGCTATTGCGACACCATCGAGGAAGACTTGCAAATTCTTAAAAATATCGCCCTTTCTGTAAAAGCGGGCGGCTGGTTCATTCTGGAAATGACCGGCCGTGAAATAGCCGTGCGTGATTTTACCGAAGGAGAATGGTTCGAGCGGGGCGGATTTACCGTGTTGACCGAATTCTCTGTCGAGGGAGCCTGGGAGGGTTTGCGGTCGCGCTGGATGCTCATTGACGAGAATGGCCGCAAAATTGATCACGTGTTCGTGCAACGGCTGTATTCCGCGGTTGAATTGAAGCGCCTGATGATGGCAAGCGGTTTTTCCTCCGTAGAGATTTACGGAGATTTCGATTTTTCGCCCTACAATGAAAAAGCGCGAACCATGGTGTTGGTCGCGCGGAAATAAAAAGGGCCGCCCGGAATGGTATCCGGAGGGCCCTTTGGAGGGAAGGGGGCGGGAAGGGAATCCTTTGGAAAGGTTCCCGTCCCGCTTTTTTTTATTTGATCAGAATGAACTCGACACGGCGGTTTTTCCACCAGTTCTCCCGGTCGGACCGCTGGGCAACCGGTTTCGTTCCGCCCAGGCCGATTGTTGACAGTCGGGAGGCGTCAACTCCGTTACGCACCAGGAAGGTCCTGACCGCTTCCGCACGTTGGCGGGAAAGCGGAATCAGCTCGGCCTCTTCCTCCCGCTGCGTTCCGGTTACGTTGTTTGCGTGTCCTTCAACCTGAACCTTGTAATCGCGGAATTTGTTCAGAATTTCGGCGATACGGCGCAGGACCTGCGTGTTCTTGTCGACCACTTCCGTCGCCAGACCGTTAAAGTCTGCTGCATTTTCGCGGAATATAATGGAGGGAACGGCAATCTTGAGCCGGTCTCCGTCGCGGATGACCAGTACGTCTACCGGAATATAGCCGCGTATGACGGAGGTCATTCCGACATCGTCCTTGACCGTGAAGGTGAAGGGGTAGTCGGTAGCCGCCTGTACCAGCTCGCCGCGGAGCGATCTTCCGTCCCAGATGATGCGTTCGGTTATGGTGCCCGTTCCGCCGGTTCTCCAGAATACATTACCCGCTGTGCCCTCCGGTTCCCGGATTTCAAAGGACCAATCCGCAAAGCCCGACAGGGATTGAGCCGAGAGGTTTATGAAAAGTTCATCGTCGATGCCGTCATTGTCCGGACTGAACCATCGGGGCATGAGCCGTACATTGAGCGCCGGCGGTACCGCGTTGGCCAGGAATGCGGGGGTTGCCGCTGTGATCCTGTCACCCTTGGTGTAATTGAGGCTCAGTTCGGCGGTATACATTCCCTGTGCCGTTTGGCCAGAGTCTGTTTTTCCGTCCCAGTTGATAACGGCGGGAAGGTTGCCGGCGGAGCCGGATTCCCAGCTTCTCACTGGCGTTTTTGTGCCTTCCGGTACAATACGTACCGACCAGGATTCAAGGCCTTCCGGAATGCTCGTCACGATGGAGAGCCGCTGACTGTCCTTTACCGTGTCCGCGTTCGGCGAGAAGGCCGGAAGTTCCGCGGTGATAAAGGCCTTCGGGATGCGTGCATCTACCCGGATACCGGTGATACTTCCGGTTGTGGTATTTCCGGCACGGTCTTCTGTCTGAATGGTATAGGTGTAGTTTCCATCAGAAACGGGATTACCCGAATCATCCGTGGCATTCCAGGTAAAGGTTTCGGCGCGTCCGTTCCATTTGAGCGTTCTTACCGCCTTTCCCGCCTGATTCGCAATGATGCCCGTCCACAATTCTTCTGCTGAAGAATTCTGGGTAAATTGCAGATTGTCCCGGTTACCGTCACCATTCGGCGAGAATACGGTCCAGGGCGTCGATACCTCTATGGTGGGGTAGACGGTGTCAAGGAGGAATTCAGGCGCCTGCGACCGCGAGGCTTGCTGGTTTATCAACGTGACTTCAAGAGAAGCTGTGTACAAGCCGTCAGGACTGCGTTCGCCGGTTGCCGCTTCTCCTGCGGGGTCGGCCGTTCCATTCCAGCTGATAGTTGCCGGAACACGGCCGGTTCCCCGGATGGTGCGAACTGCCTTGTTCGCGCGGTCGGATATGGTAAGAACCCAGCTCGAAACAGGGGTTGTCGCCTTGAGAATCGGGGTGAAGACAATTGTGTCCTTGATGCCGTCGCCGTTGGGCGAGAAGGCTGCAAGGTTTGCCTGGAGGATGAGGTCTGCCTTTTCGGTATTCAGTTCCACGCGTGCAATGTTCGAGAAGCCGGTGTTTCCGGCCATATCTGTACTCGTCAACCGGTAACCGTATACGCCGTCGCCGGCAAGTTTGCCGCTGTCATCCCGGCCGTCCCATATTACCGATGTTTCGGGCTTTGCGCCGAGCCGGTATGTCCTGATAGCCTTTCCTGTGGGCATTCCGTCCTGTCCCAGGGCGAGCACCTCGCCTGTCCAGGATGTTTCCATACTGGTTTGCTGGGCAAAGGTTACCGTATCCAGCTTGCCGTCGCCTACCGGGGAGAACAGGGCGATTGACGCACGGGTTTGTGCTTCGGGTGCGGTCGTGTCCAGCGTGAAGAAGGGTGAACGTGCTTCCGGTGCATGGCCGTTGATATATCGCGCTGTTATGCGCGCCTGATAGTCACCCTCCGCAAGCATGCTGCCAGAATCATTTTTTCCGTCGAAGGCCATGACCGGCGGTTTTGACGTTCCGGTGAAGACTTTTCTGACTTCTCCGCCTCGTGTCTGTATGGTAATGCTCCATTCAATAAGACCGGTGGTAACCGGTATGCTTGGCTGAAGCGAAACGACATCCTTTATGCCGTCACCGTTGGGCGAGAAGAAATTGGTATCGATAGAAATATTTATGGAAGGTTTATCCGTATCGACAATAATGTTGTTTACCGCTGTGCGAGCGCTGTTTCCGGCGCGATCCGTTGCCGCGATGCGATAGGAATAGACACCGTCATTGGTAATTGATCCGGAATCGGTTTTCCCGTCCCAGACAAAGGCTGTCGGTGCCGCATTGGGGGTATCGAGCGTTTTGACCGCGACTCCCGCGTTGTTGATCACCTCGGCCTTCCACAGGTCTTCGATAGAGCCGCTTTGGGCGATGGTGAAGGTATCCTTGTTTCCGTCTCCGTCAGGGCTGAAAATCATGGCATTTGCACCGGTGGGCGGCGAAATGGTGATTGAAGGAGGCGTATTGTCCAGGAAAACGACATGAGTCCCGGTTGTTGCAACATTGTCGTTATCGTCGCGAGCCGTAATGACAAAGCGGTATTCCCCGTCTGTGGCCAGTTCGCCTGAATCGGTGAAACCGTCCCATCTGAGGGTGTCGGGAAGGGCAATACCCTGTTTGGCACGGGTGACCAGTTTCCAGAACGACGCGATGCCCTCCATTTCGGGCCGGGCTTCCTTGTTCGCTATTGTGCGCACAACTGTCCCGTCCGAACCGGAAATGGTAAAGTCCCAGGCTAAAATGTAGCGGTCATCCGTTATGCTGACCGGGAACGCAAGTTCATCTTGCACCCCGTCGTTGTTCGGTGAAAAATAGACCGGTTCGGGGTAGTCGATGGCAATCGCGGGCGGTTTACGGTCTATAACGCCCAGCTTGATGTTGACTCCCGCACCGGCTGCGTAAATGTCATTATAGAAGGGTTTTATTGCGACTGTCGGCGTCATTTCGCTCTTGTCCCAGCTGTTCCGCGCGAGGAAGGAGTCGGACTTGGCCGAATCCAGATTCAATTTGACTCCGAGCGCGAGTGAGGGAAGCCAGGTACTTGATTCATTGATCGCCTCTACCAGGTTCATGGACCAGCCGGTGGATACGGTTACCGTATCCTTTATCAGAATGTCCATACCGGTGTCGAATACCATGTTCTGGAATGTCGGAAAGGCAAGCCCTGCCGACGCCCCCAGCTTGACCGCTGCCGTGTCGACCAGTGTCGCAGCTATAGCGGTTCGGGGGGTAATCATGGAAAGGTAGCCGCTGGTACTTCCCCCGTTTACTCCCTCGGTGTCGGGCGTGAAGGGCCTTCCGATTCCGGTCAGACTGAAACCGATTCGGGCATCGCGCATAAATCCGAGGTTACCGTACCGGTACAACATTCCCAGGTCTCCGACAATACCCCAGCCGGAGCCTGCTGCCGCGCTTATGCCGGCGCCCACAAACAATGTATCGCTTATATCCTTCGAAGCTGTCAGTCTGAGCGATCCTGCAGTCCCGAGCGGAAGGGAATCGAAGGGAGAGGTCAGGAAATGAAGGCTGCCTCCAAAAACCGCCCAGCGAGTCGGATAGAGCATGCCCAGATTCAGTACATGACCGAGACCCGATTCGGTGCCATTGCTGAAAAGCGACAGGTAGGACAGATCCAGTACAATTCGCTGTTCTGCCGCCGCGAGCGCAGGATTTACCGCAAGCTCTCCGGGCAGGACCGGATCAAAGGCACCTCCGGCAACACTGGAATTTCCGCCGGCTAGCGAGGGTGAGAGCAATGCATGCGCCGACTCTCCTCCTGTTGGCGGATTATAGGCTCCCAAAAGTGCCAGTGTGATGCCCGCCAACATGACGAGACTGGTTATACGTTTCATCGAAATCCTCCTCGGTGACTCATTCGTTCAGTAAAACAGATATTCAGGTATATTGTTACCATATTACGCATCCGGGAGAAAACCCAGCACTTTTTTTTCGCGCCTCCTCATTCGTGCAGTTTCAAATGGATAAAAAAAGCTCTGTTTGTATTGACTCTGTGGTTACCGCACTATAGTATTTGGCTATGAGCAGCACATCATTCAAGGGTGGAGTCCATCCCCCCGAGCGTAAAGATCGCACCAAGGATCTTCCAGTAGAGGCCCTTGTCCCGTTTACCAAGACAGTCTGGATTCCGGTAACACAGGGCGGGGCTCCGAATACACCGATTGTCAAGGTCGGGGAAACGGTTGCCCGCGGGCAAAAGATTGCAGAAAGCGACGCCTTTATGTCAGTTCCCGTTCACGCATCAGTCGCGGGAACGGTTAAAAAGATAGAGACCCGTCTGGTCACCGGTAATATGGATGCCCTGTGCATCTGTATAGAAGCAGATGACTCGGGGGCGACCGTCTATATGCCGCCGCTTGATCCCTTTACCTGCAGCCGGGAGGAAGCTCTTGCCCGGGTGAGAGACGCAGGACTCGTCGGTGAGGGCGGGGCAGCATTCCCGACTCATGTCAAATTGAACCCGCCCAAGGGTTCCAAAATCGAGTATGTGATAGCGAACGGCGCTGAATGCGAGCCCTATTTGACCATAGATGCCCGCATTTTGCAGGAGCAGGCCCACAAGGTTGTGGATGGTCTTGCCATTGCCATGCATATTACAGGAGCCCGCACGGGCATTATCGCTCTTGAGGACAATAAGGCCGATTTGGCGGGTGTTCTCGAGAAGGCCATTGCCAACCAGCGATGTAATCCGGTAGGAGCCGGCGCCTGTGATATTTCGGTAGTGTTGTGCAAGACCAAGTATCCCCAGGGTGGCGAAAAAATGTTGATCACGGCGGTCACCGGCAGGGAAGTCCCGTCCGGTGCGTTGCCGGCGGCTGCGGGCTGTGTCGTGCAAAACGTCGGGACGCTCAAGGATATGTCGGAAGCCTTCCGGCAGGGCAAACCGCTCATTGACCGCGGTTTGACTGTATCGGGTTCTGCCTGTGCAACGGCGAAAAATATCGAGGTGCCGATCGGTACGCTGGTTGGAGACCTTATCCCGGCGAATATTACCCTGAATCCGGGTGTTATCAAAATTATCGCCGGTGGACCCATGATGGGTATCGCCATGAAAAGCGCGAACTTCCCGGTTCAAAAAAACACCTCCGGAGTTCTCTTTCTTTCGGCCCGCGAGACAAGCCTTGATGAGGAAGGCCCCTGTATCGGCTGTGGCCGCTGTATTCGCGCGTGCAGTTGCAGACTGACTCCCGTCCTGATGATGCGCGCCCTGAAGGGCGACAAACTGGATGAGTCAAAACGCTGCGGTTTGATGGACTGTATTGAATGCGGATCCTGTTCGTACGTATGTCCTGCACGTATTCCGCTTGTACAGTATTTCCGTCTTGGCAAGCAAAAGGTCCGGACCGAAATGCAAAAGCAGGCCGCTAAAGGAGTCAAGTAATGGCCGAATCAGACAAAAACGAAATATACCTTTCATCAAGCCCGCATTATCGGGCTACCGCCTCGACCCGGCAGGTAATGCTGGCCGTCGTAGTTTCCCTGATTCCGATTGCTGTTTACGGCGTATGGCTTTTTGGCCTTTCAGCCCTGATAACCCTCGTGGTCGCGGTTGTCTCCTGTGTCGCTTTCGAAGCGGTATTCAGGCTGGCAACAAAGCAGGATCTTCGCATTGGTGATTTCTCCGCCGTAATTACCGGTTTGCTTCTTGCGATGGTCATGCCACCCGCCGCACCGGTGTGGATGACGGTTCTGGGATCCCTGTTCGCGATTGTTGTTGCCAAAGAGTTCTTCGGCGGTCTCGGCGCGAATGTGTTCAATCCGGCCCTCTCGGGACGTGCGTTCCTGGTTGTCAGTTTTACCACACCGATGACCACCTGGCTGGTTCCCCGGACGAGCAGCCCGCTCGATACGTTCACGTCCGCGACTCCTCTTGCTTATTTGAAGCCGGTGGACGGAATGGTAAACAGCGCAACAGCCCTTGCTGACCAGTTTGGAGAGTTCTCCGCGCTTGATGTGTACTGGAAAATGTTTACCGGTCAACGCGCCGGTTGTATCGGTGAATCGGCAATTCCCTTCATTCTGCTTGCCTTTGTGCTTTTGACGATCATTCGCGTCATTGACTGGCGAGCGCCCCTTGCCATGATCGGTACCACGCTTGCGGTAACTGCCCTTGCCGGTATCGATCCCGTTATGACAGTGCTTTCGGGTGGATTGCTTTTCGGTGCGGTTTTCATGACCACCGATTACGCCACTTCTCCGGTAACACCTGGCGGACGTCTTCTGTTCGGAGCTGGATGCGGATTGATTACCGCCCTGATCCGCGTCTTTGGCGGCTTCCCCGAGGGTGTTATGTTCAGCATTCTGATAATGAACGCTCTTGTTCCCTTCCTGAACAGGATCATTCCCCGTAAATACGGTTGGGTTCCCCCCGCGAAAAAAGGGAAGGTAGCGCAATGAAACAAACCATCAAATTATCCCTGACGCTTGCCGCGTATACCGTTGTTGCCTGTGTCGGTCTTGCCTTCGTGTATCGGGCCACCCAGCCGCTCATTCAGGCTGCCGCCGATCGTGAAGTGACTGCCGCCCTGTCTTTGCTGGTTGGCGAGGCTTCCTCGTTCGAACCGGTTACTGAAACGCTGTCGACCGGGGTCCCGTCAATCGTGATCGACCGGGCCTATGTCGCGAAAAAAGGAAATGAGGTAATCGGGCTCGTTGCCCAGGTGACCGGTCCGACCTATGCAAGCGCGACCATTCTTTTTTCCGTGAACATGGCCCGTCAGTTGGGTACCATCCAGTTCATGGCAATATCGGATACGCCCGGTCTGGGCACCAAGGTTACCGACGAGGCTTTCGCGGGCCAGTTTACCGGAAAGAGCCTCGATGACCAATTCAAGCTCGGTTCTGATCTGTCTGCCGTGTCCGGGGCGACCATTTCGTCCCGCGGGGTGTCAACCATGCTGCAGGTTGCTTCCTGGGCTGCCGGAGACTACCTTGCAGGTAAACACGGTGGAGCCTCAGGTTCCGGAAGCGCTCCGGTCGTAAAGGAAGCTGCTCCCGTCGATGTGGAAACCGCCTTGCAGGAACTTTTCCCCGGAGCGACATTCACTGACGTTTCCGCCGACATAACCAACACGCTCGAGCGTTCTGTCGTCATTGACGGAGCCTGGCTTGCAACCGCCGACGGCACGGTTCTCGGTATCGCAGTTCAGACGAGCGGTCAGACCTATAAGGCCACGACCATGATGACCGGTGTCAAGACTGACCGCACGCTTGCCGGCATCCGGATCAATACCTCGAGCGACACGCCCCGAATCGGTCTTGCCGCAATGGTTTCCGAATCGTTTTATGAGCTGTTCGCCGGAAAGAGCGTCGATGACGGATTCCTGGTGAACGCGAGCGGCTTCGGTCATGAGGGAGAAATGGACGCTGTCAGCGGTGCAACCATTTCAATGATGGGTGTGGCGAACATGGTGAAGATTTCGGCTCTTGAGGGTTCGGCATACCTTGCTGCCCGACATGGAGGGTCCGGAAGTTCTTCGGTACCGGACAGCATAGTCATGAATCAAATTCCGGAAATGGAGTGAGAGGGGACATCATGAAGAAATATCTTGCGTTATTTACCAACGGGCTGGTCAAGGAAAACCCCCTGCTCGTTTTGATGATAGGACTGTGTTCCTCTCTGGCGGTTACCTCGAGCGTTGCAAACGGGTTGGGAATGGGCCTTGCGATGACCTTCGTTCTCTTGATGAGCGAGATCATAATCAGTTTATTCCGTAAACTGATTCCCGATTCGATCCGCATTCCGGTATTCATTATCGTCATTGCATCCTTTACCACCATTGTGGATTTGCTGATGCAGGCTTTTACTCCCGATCTCTCCAAATCGATGGGACTTTTTATCTCGTTGATCGTCGTCAATTGCATCATTATGGGGCGGGTCGAATCCTTCGCTTCAAAGAGGCCGCTCGTCGATGTTATTTTCGACGCGCTTGGCATGGGCCTGGGCTTTACCTGGGTTCTGGTCGGTATTTCTTTTGTGCGGGAACTCCTCGGTGCGGGAACCCTTCTGGGAACACGGATTATCCCGGAGGCCTACGCCGTAGGTTTTTTTGCCCGCTCTCCGGGAGGTTTCTTTGTGTTCGGTATGTTCATTTCCCTTAACATGGTAATGAAGAAAGCGTTTGAGTCAAAGAGGGGTGCGAAATGAACGACATGTTCAAAATATTTTTGACTGCCATGCTTATCGAGAATGTTGTGCTCATGCGCTTCCTTGCCCTGTGCCCGTTTATCGGCATGTCGACCGATGTGAAAAAATCGACCGGTATGGGCGCGGCGGTTCTCTTTGTCATGGTTATGGCGACCGCAGTTACCTATCCGTTGTATACCTTTGTTTTGATGCCGCTTGATCTGGGCTTTCTGAAAATTCTGACCTTCATTCTGGTAATTGCCAGTCTGGTTCAGCTGGTTGAATTTTATCTGAAAAAAATGGCACCTGCCCTCTACAGCTCAATGGGTGTCTATCTTGCGCTCATTACCACCAATTGCGCCATCCTTGCGGTAACCTTCGACGTTATCACGAAGGGGTATTCGTTTCCCCAGGCGCTGGTATACTCGGCCGGTGGTGCGGTCGGTTTTCTGCTGTCAATGGTCCTTCTGGCGGGAATCCGCGAGCGGATTAAAATTGCGCCGATACCGGCCTTCCTGAAGGGCACCCCCATTTTATTTGTCGCGGCAGCCCTGCTGTCAATGGCTTTCGGCGGTTTTGCCGGATTGATCAAGTAGGAGACCTGACGATATGGAAATTATCATTACAACATTGATCGTATCACTTGCTTTGGCTCTTATACTGGGTGTATTGCTCGGTGTTTTTAAAAAGGTGTTTCATGTTGAAACCGATCCTACGGTAGCCCGTGTTCGGGAAGCCCTGCCAGGAGCAAATTGCGGAGCCTGCGGATATCCCGGTTGCGACGGCCTTGCCGGCGCGATAGCCCGCGGTGATGCGGCCGTCAATGCCTGTACCGTTGGCGGTGCGCCCGTTGCTGCCGCTGTCGGCTCCATTATGGGTGTGACCGCTTCCGCAGAAACGAAGGCAAGCGTTTTATTGTGTCAGGGGGCGTTTGACAAATGTATGCCCAAGGCTGAATACGTCGGCATCCATACCTGTCGTGCTGCGAAATTATCCGTTAATGGAATTAAAATGTGCGACTACGGCTGTATCGGTTTCGGCGATTGCGAGCGGGTTTGTCCCTTTGATGCCATTCATGTCGGGTCTGACGGCATATCTCGCGTGGATTATGCGAAATGTACCGGCTGCGGCCTGTGTGTGGCCGAATGTCCCCAAAAGATTCTGACCCTTGCTCCCGTGCAGCGCACCGGCGCCATCGCCCTGTGTTCCAACAGGAATCCGCGCAAGACACAGGTTATCAAGGACTGTAAAATTGGATGCATCAAGTGTCTCAAGTGCGAGAAGGTCTGTCCCCATCAGTGCATCAAGGTAATCGATGGCATACCGGTTGTGGACTATGCGCTCTGCGATTCCTGCGGCGAATGTGTGAAGAATTGCCCGACCAAGGTATTGGCCCTGCTTGAAAACATTGTGGTAACAGGCTAATCTCTGCATTCTATGCCTGATACTGAAAAAAAGGACGGCGCTCCGGCGCCGTCAGCTCTGCGCAAGTCCGCAGTTGTCGCGATTATCGGCCGGCCTTCAGCCGGCAAGTCTACCTTTTTGAATACCGCCTGCGGTGAAAAGGTTTCTATCGTTTCTCCGGTTCCCCAAACAACACGCAACGCGATTCGCGGTATCGTTAACGGAAGCCGCGGCCAGCTCGTATTTGTTGACACTCCCGGTTACCATGATTCCGATAAAAAGCTGAATCTTCGACTTAAATCCATTGCCCATGACCGTTTGGGCGAATCAGATGTCATCTTGTATTTGATCGACGCATCCCGGGAAGCGGGCAAAGAGGAAGAAACGATTGCGTCGCTTCTTGCGCCCGTGGCTGATCGCCTGGTCATTGCCATCAATAAAATCGATTTACCCGCGGCGAAACCCGTCATGACACGCCTTTTTCTTTCACGGGTACTGCCTGCAGTTCCGGAAAGCCGTATTTTTGAAATTTCGGCGGAGAAGGACACGAATATCGATCCGCTCCTTATTGCGCTCTTCGATCTTTCACCGGAAGGTGAATGCCTGTACCCGACAGAGTTTTATACCGACCAGGACGTCGACTTCCGTATTGCGGAAGTAGTTCGCGAAAAGGCCATGCTCAATACCCGCGAGGAAATTCCCCATTCCCTGTATGTAGACATCTCCGATATGGAAATGCGGAAAAACGGCAAGGAATTATGGGTTCGTGCCTTTTTGATCGTTGAACGGGAAAGCCAGAAATCCATGGTTATTGGCAAGGGCGCGACCCTTATCAAGAAAATACGAACCGAGGCCTTGCACGATTTGAACAAGATATTCCCCTACCGTATTTATCTTGATTTACAGGTCAAGGTAAATAAAAACTGGCGGCAAAAAGATCCCATACTGGGCCGCATTTTACGCTAGTTTATCGTTTATCCACGGTTCCGTTTTCACGTGCAATATAGACAATCGGCTTTTTTGCGGTAAAAAAGCCGTTTTCGACCACGCCGACTATCCGGTTCAAGCGCTCTTCCATCTGTTCGGGGTCGATCGGCGCAGCTCCGTCTGCCCCTGCTTTCCAGCGGCAGTCCAGTATCAGATTTCCGTTGTCGGTAATAACCGGGCCGGCTTTGCGTACTCCTTCACGCAGCACCGGTTCCGCACCCAGCGAGCGGATTTCGGCCATAACACTGGTACGTGCCTCCGCAATAATTTCAACAGGCAGGGCAAAGCCTGTTCCCAGGGAGGGTACATCCTTGGTGGAATCTGCTACGATGACAAAGACCTTCGCATTATAGGCAACAATTTTCTCCCTTAAAAGGGCGGCTCCGCCACCCTTTATGGCGTTGTTCCCGGGATCAATCTCGTCCGCCCCGTCAATTGCCAGATCCAGCTGGCCGCCAATTTCTCGTGAGTTCATCGAGTACACGGGGATTCCAAGATTTTCACAGGCAATTGTGGTCTGGAAGCTGGTCGGGACTGCCCGGATATCGCTCAATGAACCGTCCCGTATCCGTTCGGCCAATCGTTCCACTGCCGGCATCGCGGTCGATCCGGTTCCCAGTCCTATTTTCATGCCGGAAAAAATGAGTCCATGTTTTATAAGGTCATCAATCGCGCTGACTGCAGCCAGATTCTTTTGTTCATTTAGTGTCATAATCAACTCCGGTGAATAACTTGTATTGTAGTTGAGCCTGATATTTGAGCATGGTGTATCCGTTACATGTCTTGCAGCCGGCCTTTTGGGCCCGTTTGAGCATCTTGGTCGTTTCCGGGTGATAGATGACATCGTAGACAGCCTCATGTCCGCTGAAGGTATAAAAGTCGACAGGATCGTCTTCGGTATTCGGGGACATTCCCACACTGGTTGTCTGAATGATGAGGTCTGACCAGGTTTCCAGAAGAATTCTGTTCGCCGGATCAAGAGTTGCCCACTTGAAGCCATACTGCACCGCCAGATCCCGTGCCTTGTCCGTGCTCCGGTTAAACACGCAGGCTTTTCCTCCCAGGTCCTTTACCGCATGGGCAATGGCCTTCGCCGCGCCCCCCGCGCCAATGATCGCGACGCGCATTCGGCGCAAATCCCGTTTCCCCAGAAATTCCAGGAGTGCCCGGGAAAAGCCCGGCGCATCGGTATTTTCTCCGTACCAGTGGTTGTCATGCCGGAAGATGGTATTACACGCGCCAATCTCGGCCGTATCCGCGGATATCCGCTCAAGGTTCGGAATGACGGTTTCTTTGAAGGGAACGGTTACGGAAAGTCCGGTGATGCCGGTTTCCTCGGCGAATTCGAGGGCTTCCTCGATCGTTTCCGCCTTGAGCGGAAGATACACTGCGTCGAGACCCTGCCGCCGGTAGGCAGTGTTGTGAATCATCGGGCTTGAGGTTGCGGTCAGGGGATTCCCGGTCACGCCGAATATCCTGGTTTTTTCGGTAATGGAGCGTATATTGTATAGTTCGTTAATGGTTACCGGATCGAGCTGGCCCAGCGTGTTCTGGCTTTGTCTGATGTTTTCTTCGCTGGTTACAAAGGTGATTGCCGAGCCGATAATCGGGGCAAGAATGCGCGAAGGCATTCCGAACGGTCCCATGGCGATGAGGATAAACTCTTCGCGGGTACATTGCTTTGCTTCGCGGAACAGATGGGTTACATCCGACAAATTGCGCGGCATAAAGGCGACCTTTGCAATTTCGTCACGGGTTCTTCTGAGCTGCTGGACCTTTTCCCGTATATTCGGTTCCACTCCCGTCATGTTGTGCATGCTGCGAATAATGCGGGTACCAAATGCGCGGGCCGCTTCCTCTATACTGGGAACCCGCAGATCCTCTTCCAGGTCTATGTAGGAAAAGTTTTTGCGATGATCGGTATCCGCAAAGGCGAGTCCTTTTGCCAGCATGGCAATGCGGGATCCCTCGCCCTCAACGAATTTTCCTCCATCCGATTTACGCCTGATGGTCAGAATGCATGGCAATCCCGCCATTTCCGGAAATCTGCGGAAATTCAGGCGGTCCTGCGGCGACAGGCAGTCTACCCGTAATTCCACAATATCAATCCAGTCCCGATACAGGTCTACCAGGGCCAAATCTTCGGCAATGGTGGGTGCGGTCAGTACGAGACAGATTTTCGTTTTCATTCCTGGGCCTCATCGGCCTTGTCCGGCGCCTTGATCTCGTAGGTTCCCACTTCCCTGTTCAGGATAGTCAATACAAGGCTTGTTCCTTCCGGAAGTGCATAGGGGACGGTAAGCAATCCTCCGGGATGCTTCATGGAAACCAGTTCCCGCCGTTCTCCGTTGGTCAGGACGGTATCGATTTTTATCTGGAAGGGGTAGGGGTACAGCGGCAGGGTTTCGCTGAAGATGCCATACACCAGGTTGTTTGAGGACTTGACGGGCATCGCCACGACAGCCGCTATGCGCGATCCTGCGTTGACCGTTGATCCTCCGGTCGGCATTTGGGAGACAACAGTTCCTGCCTGCTCGGCGCCCTCGGGATCCCGGGCAGAAAAATCGAAAATGACCGGGGTTTTCGAGAGTTCCGCAAGACTCTGGGCAATTGTCTTGCCGGTCAGATCGGGTACCTGGACCCGGTCATTTTCCGGGCCTCTGCTGACTACCAGCTCTACCCTGACCTGGCCGGTAATAGGTGTGTCAGGTGGCGGGTTTTGTTCGAGAATGGTACCGGCCGGCTCCGTGCTGAAGCGGTACATAAGCGGTTCATGTATCACGATGAGCGGATTTGTCATGCCGGTGAAGAGGGTTTGTAAATGCATGCGCAGATCATTGATATTCTGGCCGACCAGATTTTCTACCCGGTCGACGATAATTCCCCTGCTGACTACCAGGTTGATTCGCCGTCCCGCCTTGACAATTGAGCCAGCAGAAGGGCTTTGCTCAAGAATAAAGCCCTTGTCCCCGGAGTTGTCGGAGTAGCGGAGCTGTATCCGCGGATACAGTTCCTTTGCCTGCATCTCAAGCATGGCAACGGACAGTTCCTTGCCGGTAATGTCGGGTACCATTACCTGCTCGCTGCTTTTCAGCGTCAGAAAAAACACGACAAGACATGCTGCCGTCGTTACCAAAAACATGACGACACTGGTCAGGAATATTGTACGGGCGTTTGCTGAAAAACGCTCTGACAACGAGTCAATATCAATTCTGAAATTGGCCGGATTAAAACGCATATCGGTGTCCTTTGTTTACGGTGATAGTGGGCCGAGAAGGCTTCCTTCGAAGTCTCTCGTACCGTTCATGAAAGATTTCCAGTCAAGCGACTTTTTTGATTGCCATTGTAATTGTTCCATCGCGAGGATTCCGTTTCCCGTGCTGACCAGGATTCCTTCTCCTTTCACTGCCTTTAAAACAGTTCCGGCAGCTGCCGGTTTCGTATCTTCCTGTCCTGCTTTTTCGTATATGTGGGCGCGGTGGATGATGAGCATGGACGATCCCCGGTACGTGAAGGCTCCTGGCCAGGGGGTATATGCACGTATGTGCGCGTCTATCTCCCTTGCTGAACGGTTCCAGTCAATCTGTCCGTCTTCCTTGCAGAGCATTGAAGAATAGCTTGCCTCTTCGTCTTTTTGAGGAGTCCCGTCTGTTTCCCCGCGTTCAAAGCGGTTTACCGCATCGACGAGCAAAGGGGCGCTTTCAAGAGCCGCGCGGTTCAAAAGTTCCTCTGCAGTTTCCCGGCCGGTCAGTTTCAGTTTTTTTTGGAGAATGATGTCTCCGGCGTCCATTTCCAGTGCCATCTTTTGAATTGTTACACCGGTTTCCGGTTCTCCGGCCAAAATCACCGCCGGTACCGGAGCGCAACCTCTCCATTTGGGCAGCAAGGAGGGGTGCACATTCAGCGCACCAAGGGGAAATAACGCAAGGGTTTTTGAGGAGAATATCTTTCCGTAGGCAAAACAGGCCATAATATCCGGCCCGGTTGCGTGAATCTTGGCTCTGACCTCGTCGGTTAACCGTTCCGGTTCCAGAACCGGAACCTCCGGTGCGATAAGGCCTTGTTGCTTCAGGCGTCCGGCTGCAAGCGCCACCGCGGTCTGTACCGGCTTGGAGGACCGTCCTGCCGGAGCCGGCGCATTGGTGAGGACTGCAACTATCGTATGTGCGGCGGCAAGTGCTTCCAGGGAAGGCACTGCACAGTCCGGACTGCCGGCAAACACAACCCTCAGCATTATAAACCTTGCTTCTCGGCGCGTTGTGCGAATTTTTGCTCGACTTTTGCTTTTGTCTTCGGATCAATGCGATCAATAAACAATATCCCGTCGAGGTGGTCGTTTTCATGCTGTATGACCCGGGCAAGAAGACCCTCTGCCTCGAGGGTAAACGGTCTTCCCCGTTCGTTAAGCGCTTGCACGGTAATTCTTTCGGGTCGTACTACATCTTCATAGACAGAGGGAATGCTCAGGCATCCTTCTTCGTAACTGCACATTTCAGTCGAGGTTTGAAGAATTTGCGGGTTAATGAACACCCGGTCAATGCCATCGTCAGCTTTCACGATAAAAAGGCGCAGGCTCTGCCCTACCTGCGGAGCAGCCAGACCGATGCCGTCTTCCTCTTTCATGGTGACGAACATGTCCCGAATCAGTTCACGGATTTCATCCGTTACCTCCGGAACTGACACTGCTTTTTGTCGGAGAACCTCGTTCCCCAAGTGCAATACATTCATGGTATTAAAGTACCGATTTGGATATGGATGGTCAATAACGGCACTGGCCGGGTCATGGCCTTGACAAAAGAATCATAAAAGGCCATTTTTTGGTATGCAAATTTCTATCTTCGAGAACGATAATTCAATGCCCGAGGTTGTTAAACAGGCGGTAACCTCCATTCTGCCAGCCTTTGTCAAGACAACGGACGACACTGAAATCGCTTCACTGACTGTACAGCTTGCTCTTGCTTTCGGTGATCAGGGTTTGTTCCCTCCCGTAGTTGCGGCGAAAGATGCCGGCCGGGAAGAAGCGGAAAAAAAACTGGTCGCAAGTTTTCAGCGAAACCTTCAGCTTCTGGTTCAGAAAACCTGGGTTGAAAAAGCTGACGAGGCCATGAAAGAAGAAATGCTTCAGCGCATTGACGCGCTGTCGAAGAATCTTTTCAACCGCGATTATCACTCATCCCTTTCGGATTTTCTTCCTGTTTTGCACGACGTTGTCTATCTTCTGTTCGGTACCCTTGCCCGCAGCGACTCCTTCCTTGAATACGCGGTGCGCATCGATCCGGATTTTGGTTTTTTCTGGTACTACATTAACAGCCTTCCTCCCCACAAGGAATGGTCCGAAGAGAAATGCCGCTCGGCGGTTTTGCTCGGAATCTGCTTCCTTGCCAATTTTTAGGAGCCAGCAATGAATCTTGATGCCGTTTGTGCCGGTTTGCGGTCTGCCTCCGAGCGTCTCGCCCTGTGTACGGCGGATCAAAAGAACCGCTGCCTTGTGGCGGTTGCCGCGGCCCTTGACTCCGAGCGTAAAGCGATACTCTCGGCAAATGCCCTCGACGTGGCGGCAGCCCGTTCTGCCGGCATGAAGGAAAGCCTGATCGCCCGCCTTTCGCTCTCCGATGAAGGAATCGACGAGATTATTGAAGCCCTGCATAACCTTGCCGAACAAACCGATCCGATCGGTCAGGTAGTCTCGGGCTGGACTGTTCCCAATGGCCTTGAAATCCGGCAAGTTCGGGTACCCCTCGGTGTTGCTGCCGTCATCTATGAATCCAGGCCCAATGTGACCGTTGATGCGTTTGCCCTAGCCTACAAGAGCTCGAACGCCGTCCTTCTCCGGGGCAGTTCCTCTGCCCTTCAATCGAACCGGGTGATTATCCGAGCCATTCAGGAAGGTTTGCGTGTCTCCGGGGGGGAGGCCGATGCCGTTGCGTTGTGCGAACCGATGGAAGGACCGGATGGCGACCGGTATGCCGATGTCGACTGGATACTGAACGCGGTCGGCAAGATCGATGTCGCGCTTCCGCGGGGCGGGTCCGCCCTGATCAAGCGGGTTGTCGAGCAGGCCCGTATTCCGGTCATCGAGACCGGCTCCGGCGTCTGTCACATATATGTTGACGAGTCGGCAGACATCGAAAAGACAATTCCCATTGTAGTCAACTCCAAGATACAGAAACCGGCTGCCTGTAATTCGGTGGAATGTCTCCTGATTCACGAATCGCGTGTGCGCGAGGTACTTCCCCGCCTTCTTGAAGCCTTTGCTCCCTATTCCGCGAAAACCGGACGGGCGGGCGGGGTAGAACTTCGTTGCGATCCTGCCTCTCTGGCTCTTGCTTCCCCGGCAGTGAATGCCGTTCCCTCATCCGGGGATGACTGGGGCATGGAATATCTCGACTATATTATGGCTGTCAGGGTTGTCTCGTCGCTCGAACAGGCCATCGAGCATATCAATCGGTATAATACGAAACATTCGGAAACCATCATGACCGAGAACAGGAGCGCTGCCCGGGTCTTCCAGCAGAGGGTCGACGCTGCCTGCGTCTATGTGAATGCCTCGATCCGGTTTACCGACGGCGCACAATTCGGCCTCGGCGCCGAAATCGGCATTTCAACGCAAAAATTGCATGCCCGCGGACCAATGGGCCTTACCGCGCTTACTACCATCAAATATCTCATCGAGGGAGAGGGTCAGGTTCGACCATGATAACAAAACTTATTGCCGATGCCCGAAAAATAGTTATTAAACTGGGGTCAAACACCCTGGCCAAGGCGGACGGAACGATCAATGAACCGTTCATGAAAGAATTTGCTGCCCAATGCGTGGATTTGATCCGTGAGGGAAAACAGCTGGTGCTCGTTTCCTCCGGCGCGCAGGTTGCCGGCCTCTCAACCCTTGACCGGTGGGCACGAAAAAAAGACATTCATTATCGGCAAGCCCTGTGCGCGATCGGGCAGGTTGAACTGATGGATTATTGGCGAAACGCGTTCGGGGATCACCGGGTTCATATCGGCCAGCTCTTGCTGACCCGCGAGGACTTTCAGGACGATCAGCGGACGCTGAATATGCGCAATACCATTTTTACCCTGGTGGACGAAGGCGTCATCCCCATAATCAACGAGAATGACTCCGTGTCCTATGAAGAAATCAAGATAGGTGACAACGATAATCTCAGTGCGTTGACGGCCGTTCTGTGGAGCGCAGATCTCCTTATACTTCTGAGCGATATTGACGGCGTGTATGACAAAAACCCCAAGGAATTTCCCGACGCCCGGTTAATCGAAGAAGTTTCCGACATAGAAGAGCTGAAAAACAGTATCACCATTGGCGCGACGAACAGTTTCGGAACCGGCGGTATCGCCACCAAACTGGAGGCTGCCGTGAAGGTAACCTCCTACGGGACTCCCATGCTGCTGGTCAATGGCAGCCGGAGCCGGTGTATTGAAGCCTTGCGTACGGGAACCCAGACCGGAACCGTCTTTCTGGCCCGGGACTGACCGGTAAAAGACGTATACTCCGCTTACAATAAGAAAAAGGAGATCATGACATGGAATCAATAAAAGTTAAGGCCGGTTGTATCGGAACCGGCGTCATGGGCTCCGCACTCATGGAAGCGGTAATCAGGGTGGTTGGCGGTTCTTCCGTAGCTGTCTGCGACGCTGACAGTCTGAAAGCCGAAGCGTTTTGCGCAAAGACGGGCTCCGTGCATCTTCCGACAAACAGCGCCGTTGCCTCCGCCGCCGATTATGTCTTTTTGGCGGTGAAGCCGCAGTTTTTGTCACCCGTGCTTGCCGAGATTGCGCCGGTTCTTGACGCGGATACAGTCATAGTATCCATGGCTGCCGGCGTGTCGATCGAAACTCTTGCCGCCGCACTTGGCGGACACCGAAAAATTATCAGAATAATGCCGAATACCCCTGCGGCGGTGTCAGCCGGCATGATTGCCGTGTCCGTATCGCCTGCGGTCAGTGACGGGGAGCTGGTTGAACTAGAACGGTTGCTTTCACGGGCCGGCCTGTGCGAGCGCACTCCTGAAGCCCTTATGGATGCGGTAACGGCGGTTTCTGGCTCCGGTCCTGCCTATGGGTATCTTTTTATTGACGCGCTCGCCGACGCGGCCGTACATATGGGAATGAATCGCCAGCAGGCGTTGCGCTATGCTGCCCAGACCCTCAAGGGTGCGGCAGAAATGGTCCTGACGACCGGCTCGAATCCCTCTGTCCTGAAAGACGGGGTTTGTTCGCCCTCCGGAACCACAATAGCCGCCGTCCGTACGCTCGAAGCGAAGGGCTTTCGCTCTGCAATAATCGAGGCTGCCCTTGCGGCCTGGGATCGTTCCCGCGCGCTCGGAAATCCGAAATAACACCGAAGATTTAAAAATCTCCGACAAAATCCTCATCCAGATATTTGCGTATCATGGAAAAAAGCTGGTCCGGCTTGAACGGCTTGTACAGGTAGTCGCTGATGTACTGGCGGTGCTCCAGTATGGTCTCGTCGGTGGTGTGCGTGGCGGTCTGCGCGATAACCGGCGCAGTCATTTCAAGTTCGGCCTTTATCTTTCGGGCCGCATCGTACCCGTTCATGCGCGGCATGTGAATATCCATTAAAATGAGCGAATAATAATCCTTGGGCTTTGAAAGGCACTTCTCGACGGAATCGAGTCCGTCAACGGCCAGTTCGTTCGGAATCCCGTATGATTCCAGCAAGGTAGTTATTATTTCCGCATTAATCTCATTGTCTTCAACTACTAGTACAGGCGACATGATTTCATTCTCCCCACCTTGAACAATTATACAGTCATTTGGTTTCTTCTGTGTCAGGTTTCTAGAAATAAGTGATGCGAAAATGTCCTTTTTTTGTAAAACCTGTTTTGAGATAGACGGTCATCGCAGCCGTATTGTGTTCCTTGACAAAAAGAACGATTTTTCGCGCATTCGCATGCAAGTCCCGGCAAATATGGGCAAGCAGTGTTTGTGCGCACCCCTGTCCTCGCCATCGGGGCTCTGTATAGACTCCGCCTATCTGATCCCACAAAAATCCCCGGGCGTTTGTTCCCGCCTTAGCAACGGGTCTTTCTCCGTCAAACAATGCCCACACCAATTGTGTGTCAAGATTCTTTAAAAGGTTGGCGCGGCTCCTGGTGCGGATAAAGACCTCTCCGGGACCCATGACTTCTTCCTTTTCGTAGCCTTCCTGCAAGGGCATTAACAGATCGGTATCTTCAGGTCCCATCAGGCGGGGTGGCGACAGTGTATCCGGCAGAGCCTGCCTTGTCGCCGGTGTGTGTTCGTCTTCAAGGATTAACAGGACATAGTCGACCGAGCGTACCGGCCGAACCTGTGTACAGGCTTCAAGAAATAGGTTTCCTTCACGGTCGCCCAATATGCATGAAAACGGTATTTTTTCGAGCCAGGGAGCGAGCAGTGTGGTCAGATTATCTGTATCCAGGGTGGACAGGGTTGTGTTCCGGAAACAGTGATACACAATGCCGTTGGTGCCAATACCGACAACCGCGACCGTTTCCGCGGGTACTTCCCGGTTTTCGACTATCATGAGGGAGCGAAATTGCTGTTGCCCCGTTTTTTTCTCCTGCACCAGCTGGGCACACAAGCCGACGCAGCGGTATTCGCGTTCTGCGACAAAACCAAGCCAGGGACCGCCTTCAGCATGGGTTAGTTGACGGGCAACCAGGCTCACTGTACATCCTTGACCGGCATGATACCTGTCGGCTCAAAGTCGCCGCGAATGGCCGCGAACGCTGCGGTAAATGACCAGGGGGAATAGCTGTAGACCGCCAGGGCATCACGAACCCAGGGAACCTCGTTCAAATAAACCGGCGATAAAATTGAAATAACGATAATTTTGTCGCGCAGGTGTTCCATTCGCTTCAGAACCGACAGGGTTTCTGCGTTCGACAGGCAGAAAATAACGGTATCGTAGGAACGGCACACTGCCGGTAATTGTGAGTTGATGGACTCGACCGCCGCCTCGGGAAAACGGAGTTTTCCTGCATTTTTAAAGTCCTGCCATCCTCCTGCCAGAAGTACCCGTAGTTCCGTACCCTCTGCGATCGGCAGACGGTTTTTCCGGACGCTCGTTACCGATCTGACCGCCTGTGAAAGCAAGTGGGGGTGGCCGTCGGTGTCAGGCACTTGCCGGGGAATGCTTTGAACGTCGGGAAACACGGGAACCGCGTTCTCATCCTTGAAGTAGGCCAGCTTGGTCCTGACTACCCGTTCTGCCGATTCCCTGACGCGCTGTCTGAAAATATCCGATGATTTCATCCAGTTGAGCGAGTTAGTCCACAGTGAATCGTTAAAGGGTGGCGTGGTCGACGATTCTATAATATCGTTTCCCGCTTCTATCGCCATTCGTACGGCACGGGATACGCTTCCTGCATATTGCGTTGCGCCGTTCATCATCATGTCGTCGGTAATGACAAGGCCCGTGAAACCCAGCTCGTCGCGCAGAATATCCTTCAATATTATTGATGAAAATGTCGCCGGTGTCCCGTTGCCGACCGCTTCGGGAAAGCTTAAATGTCCGCTCATGACGGCCGGCACACCGGAGCGAATAAGGGTGATGAACGGGGCAAGTTCGCGTTCGTAAAAGGTTTTCCGGTTGACACGGATTACGGGAAGCCTTCCGTGGCTGTCTATGCCGGTGTCTCCGTGTCCGGGAAAATGCTTGGCTGTCGTCAGGACGCCTGCTTCCCGGCTGCCCGCCATAAAGGCGGCGCCCAGAATCCCCGCGGCGACAGGGTCTTCCCCGAAAGAGCGGGGACCGATAACCGTGGATTCGTGATCGGTGTAGAGATCGAGCGTCGGGGCAAAGTTCAGATTGATGCCGAGCGCGCGCAGTTCGCGGGAAATATGGTAGCCCGCATACCAGGCGTCCATGGGGATGCCCGAGGCGCCAAGCGCAAGGTTGCCGGGCGTTTCGCTCGTCAACCCCTTGATATGCCTGATCCATCCACCTTCCTGGTCGGTCGCCACGAACAGGGGAATGGCAAACCGTCCTTTTGAGGCCAGCTTTTGCAGCTGGCTCACCGACTCGGCGACCTTGATGGTGTCGTCCGTGTTCCAGCCAAACACCTTGATGCTTCCGAGGGAACGGTGTTCCACCCAGGCGCGGACTTGCGGGCTGGGATCAAGACCTGCCCAGCCGAACATAAGAATCTGGGCAAGTTGTTCCTCGTCGGTCATTTCTCCGACTATGTGTGCAGCCAGCTCGTCATGGGGAACGGGGTCCCAAAAAGAGGGAAGATCCCCTGACGAGGGATTTGCTGCGATAAAAAGGAAGGAAAAAAATAGAATGGCTATTCCCGCTCCCGCAAGAACGGGAAGTCGCCTGAAACTCATTTGGTAACCTCGCACAGCGACTTGTCGATACAGACAGAGGCGCTATGGGCTGCTATGGCACCATCGGCCGTTGCCGTCACGATCTGTCGGAAGGTTTTTGCCCGGATATCGCCCGCGGCAAAGAGGCCGGGAATGGATGTTTGCATTTCCTCATCGGTGACAAGGTAGCCGGTTTCGTCTTTTTTTGCGAGGCTTGCCAGTTCTGTCCGGGGAATCATGCCGACAAAAATGAACACTGCATCGCAGTCAAGTTTTTCACTCGCTCCGGTTACGGTATCCTGGAGCATGACGCCCTCGACTTTCTGCCCGTTCCCCAGTATCTCGGTAACCGTCGCATTGAACCGCACCTTGATATGCGGGTTTTTTATCGTCCGTTCGGCAATGCCCTTTTGGGCGCGGAAACTGTCCCTGCGGTGAACCATGGTAACCCTGTCTGTCAGGTGTGCCAGAAAGCCTGCTTCGTCGCAGGCAGCATCTCCACCGCCGACGACTACAATATGCTTGTTGCGGAAAAAGGGACCATCACAGGTTGCGCAATAGGAAACACCCTTGCCGTAGTATTCCTTTTCGCCGGGAACTCCCAAATGGCGGTGTTCGGCGCCGGTTGCCAGAAGAACCGTCCGGCCACGATATACTACCGGCTTGTCAGAGGGTGACTCGATGGGTACTACAAATACACCCTCTTTTTTGCTTAATCCGGTTACTTTTCCGTAGGCAAATTCCGAGCCGAAACGAACGGCCTGTTCCTTCATGTTCGAGGCAAATTCATACCCGTTGACCGGTTCAAGAATACCCGGATAATTTTCAAGGCGGTCAATGAGAACGGCTTGCCCGCCCTCTCCCTTCTCTTCTATTACAAGGGTTTTCAGGTTTGAACGTCCCGCGTACTGGGCTGCGGCCAGACCCGCCGGTCCGCCCCCGATGATAATCATATCGTATAGTGTTTCCATAGTTCTAAATGTACGGACAGCCTCTGTCATCAGTCAAGCCAGTACACCTTGTCGGGTGCCTTTTCGTTCAAATAGACGCGCGAGTACCGGCCGGAATGCTGTACCCGCACATCGTTCGGAAAATAGGTAGTATGCAAAAACCACACCACATCGAGCATATTGTCCAGACTGTTGCACACGCTGAAGCGGTACCAAATTTCCTTGTCTTCTATGTGCTGGCGGCGCAGGGGATCGGTGGTCGCCTCCGGATCAATGGCGGCCCGTATCTGGCTGCGCAAGCCGCCGTACCAGGCCTGGGTGACGGTCAGGAGATTGAGTTTTTTGTTCTCGTCCATGCGATACAGCTCGTACACTCCGGATACGGAAGGAACCCGCAGGGTCACCTCATATTTGTCCGCCTTGGTGAGCGGTGACCACACGAGCGAGTACCAGGCTTCTTTATCCTTGGATTTTACGGTTATTTTGGGATCCATTGCGTACATGGCGTAATAATAGATGATTAGCCGGTTTTGGGGAACTCTTTTTTTACTGCTATCAATATTGTTGAAAGAGGCAGAAGGGGCCACGAGCGGTGAAGGCGGGTCGTTCCGCCCCGCCCGGGGCGCGCGGAGCCCCCGCGAAGGAAGAGCAACGTGTGCGAGCTCGCTACGTCGAAAAATGTTGTGATATTCGCTATTTCTGAGCCTCTTGCCTAACTGGGCAAGATTTGGTATATTCTCAGGACAATCACTTGTGATTCTTGGCGCCGTACCCAAGCGGTAAGGGAGAGGTCTGCAAAACCTTTATGCATCAGTTCGATTCTGATCGGCGCCTTAAAAGAAAAGCCCACCATTCGGTGGGCTTTTGTTATCTTACGGCTTTCTTGCTGCCAGTCGCCGATGCGTTTTTTCCCGTTTTCTTTATTAAGTCGCGTCGGGTTATCTATCTATATTGCTCCAGATCACAGTATTTCCCTCAGTTTTTCGACGATCGGGAGGTCCGCTGCCGCCCAATCCACTGTTGACAGCTCTTCCCGGTCAATCCAGCGGGTAGCGAGATGCTCCGTGGGCAAGAGCGTTCCATCCCGCACCTCGCAGAGATATGCGTGCAAGCTTATCGAGAATGACCTGTATTGATGATCGCTGGTCGCGAGCCATGTACCAACTGCCACCTGTGTCGAAAACTCTTCCTGTATCTCTCGCTCCAGGGCCTGTTCGCGTGTTTCGCCGGCTTCGATTTTCCCGCCCGGGAACTCCCATTTTTTGGCTGTTTCACCTGAATCTGTCCGCTGGGCGCAAAATACTTTTTTATTCCGTATTATGACGGCGGCTACCACTTCAATATGTTTCATATGTCACCGTTTAAAACTTGTGTGAAATGCGGTTCATTATAGCATACAGAAACTCGAACCATTGCATTCCCGTGCGAATGCTTCTACTCTTTGTGTAAGCGAAGATGTGGGAAGGAGTTCTCAATGAATGCTATCCGGATACGGGCCGTCGTGCTTTTGAGCGTGATCACCACGAGCGCGGCCTATGTGATGCAGGTGTTTTTGGGTGTTTATTTTATTCGGGACCTCTCGGGGAATTTTAGCCGCCTCAAGGTTTTCAATATCATTGTATTTGTGCTGGTAACCGGTTCCATTGTCCTTTTCTGGAAGGTTTTGACTCCCCTTGAGCGCGCCGCTTCTGCATCCCGCAAGGGAATCCCGGTATCCGGAGAAGAGCGGCAGAAAGCCCGAACGGCTGCGTATAACGCGACCCGGGTCATTTTATACACCATCGTCATTGCCTATGTGGTCGGTCCGATTGCCGGGCTTATCGGCAACGTCGCCGCGGGAATCGGTTCGTATTCGCTTATCCAGATTGTGCTTATTCTGTCGATCAATCTGGCAATCGGTTCGATGGCCGGTACGCACTGCATTTTGGCGACCGAGAACCTGACGCGTGGGCCCCTCGGCTCTCTCGGCTTGTATCATCTCGAGAAAAGCGACCGGTATATCTCTCTTCGGGGGCGGATTCTCCTTCCCGCTGCTTCGGGAGTTTTTTTGGCGGTTACCCTTTTTGTCACGGCCGGCTACGGCTATCTTGTCGCCCTTTCTTCCGGCCGCCAAACGCTTGAACAAATTGGCTCCAGCTATTTCGCGGAGACGGTTCCCCTTGCCCTTTTCGTTATCGGCTGGGGAATGTATTTAAGCTGGTGTATCGCGACCGGCGTCCGTTCGCGTTTGCGGCATTTGTCCTCGCTCGTCGACCAATTGGGCGATGGAACCGGAAATCTGTCGATGCGGGTTGATATTTCCACGAACGATGATATCGGCTCCATGGCTTCCGCGGTGAACCGCTTTCTTGCGGTGATGGGAAGCCTGGTGCGGAAAATACGTGACCTTGCGGTTTCCACCGGTAAGTCGGGACAGCTCCTGGCCGAAGAAGTGAAAAATGCGCGGGAAAGTGTCGAGGCTCTGAACGTCTCTCTGGAACAGATCCGGCAGTCGGCGAGCGAGCAGGGCGAGTCAGTTCTGGCCGCGCGTGGCAGCATTGACGAGATCGGCAATTCGATCGGGGTGGTCGCCGACATGGTCTCGAGTCAGGCGGGTTTTGTGGAGCAAAGTTCGGCCGCGATAAGCCAGATGGTAGCGAACATCGCGAGCGTGACGAAAACCGCTTCCCGCGCTGATCAGCTTGCCGTCCAGCTCACCGGCTTTTCCGCGGAAGGTGGCGATGCCCTGACCACCGCCATTTCACATATTCGCGAGCTTGAAGAAGTGTCCCGCGCGGTTGGCGAGATTGTCGTCTCCATATCGCGCATAGCGGCACAGACGAATTTACTGGCCATGAACGCCGCAATCGAGGCAGCCCACGCGGGAGAGGCAGGTGCCGGTTTTGCCGTGGTTGCCGACGAGGTGCGGAGCCTTGCCGAGCTGTCCTCGAAAAGTGCAAAGGAAATTTCCGGGAAGATCAAGGACATGACCAACCGCATTACGACCGGTGTCAATTTGGCGGACAAGGCCGGCGCGAGCTTTTCCCGAATCAGGACCGGGGTTGACGAGACAACCGAACTGGTGCGCATGATTGCCGGAAGCATGAGCGAGCAAAAACACGGCGCCGACGAGATTTTGTCCAGCGTGAGCAGTCTGATTGAGGCAACCCATGCCATCAAGGAGCAAACGGGAACACAGCGGATCAAGTCGGACGAGGTACGCCTTGCCATGGAACGCATTGTCGAGGCCGCGAACCGCATCAGTGCGGCCATCGAAGAAGAATTGCTGAATACCGGGAGGCTTTCCCATATTGTACAAACCGTTGACGAGGAAGCCAGCGCCCATGTGCGGGGAACCGGCTCTCTGTTGGCTGCTGTCGAAAATTTCAGTGAATAAGCTGTGGAGTTGGTGCAATGTGATTGCGGCATGACGACTGCAGTGCGGCGCGCCTGCGGACATAAAAAAAAAGCCGCCCGGGGGAAGGGAATCCCGTCGGAGCGGCCTGGTTCCGGCACAGCTTGTGCCGGATTGAGGTTGTCAGGCGAAAAGATCTACCCGGTTTCCGAGAGCCGGATCGGTGATTTTTTCTCCCATCATCTGAACAAGGGCAGTGCCTTGGGCTTCCGCCGAGTTCATGGCAAGCTTTTGTACCTGAACCGCGGCGCTCTGCTGGACACTGCCCTGCGAAAGAGCAGTTGAAAGTGTTGCTATATCCATACTTTAAACATACGGTCTTTGCCTCCTCCCGTCAATGCCCTTGAGCGCTTTTCCCCCTTCTGCTATCCTTCCCCCCATGACGACCAATACTGTCTTGCGCGACCGCGCATATCGCGCCTCGTGCGCTTCCCTGTTTATCTACTCGGCAAGTACCGTTGCCCTTCCCATTTGCCTTGTGGTCATTTCCCGGGAGCTTGGTTTTACCCTGACGCAGGGAGGCTCTCTTGGTCTGCTTGCCTCGGTGGTACAGTTTTTTGCCCTGATAGGCAGTTCGGTTCTGGCAGCCCGTTTCGGGAAAATACGGGTGATTCGCTCGGGCCTATTCACCCTTGCCGCCGGCCTTTTCCTGTTTATCCTGAGCCGTTCCTGGATACACGCAGCCCTCCTCATGATCGTGACCGCGACAGGAAGCGCCCTGCTTGACGCCCTTCTGACGCCCATTGTCGAAGACCTCTATCCTTCCGATAACGGAAGCAAGATGAACCTCCTGCACGCCTTCTGGCCGGTCGGTACCTGCGTGTCCGTTCTTGCCCTGGGCCAGCTTTTGTCGACCGGCGTGTCCTGGAGAATCCTCTTTATAGCCCTGGCCGTCATTACGGCCTCGGTCAGCCTGCTTTTTCCGTCCTCCCGCCGCATTGCCCTGCCGGCCTCCCGGGCTGATTTTAGCCACATGAAGGACATCCTGCGCCTCAAGCGGTTTTGGGTCTTCGGCTCCGCGCTCGGTTTTGCCGGCGGCGCGGAAGCAGCCTTTGCCTTTTGGTCCGCCAGTTATATCCAGCTTTCCTTTGATACCCTGCCGCGCGCCGGCGCCTTCGGGACGGCAGCCTTTGCCGTCGGCATGGCCATCGGACGCTTTTTCTCGAGCAGTATTGCCGGCCGAATCGGATTGCGCCGCCTGCTGGTCATATCCCTTGCCGCAGGCCTCGTATCCAGCGCCCTCTTTTTTGTTATCACCACCTTACCCGCACTCTATGTCTTCCTCTTTGTCATCGGTTTGTGCATTGCCTGCCTCTGGCCCAGCATTCAGTCCTATGCCGGTGCCCAGCTTGCGGTTGATCCTACCGTCCTCATGATCTTCCTTTCCTGCTTCGGGCTTCCCGGCTACAGCTCGGCGACCTTTGTGATGGGCATCATCGGCGATTATGCGGGTCTTCGGGCCAGCTTTATCGTCGCACCGGTGTACATTGCATTTGCCCTGGCTCTCCTGGTGTACGATGTCCGCCTTGCACGAAAAACCGGCCACTGACAAGCCTGTACCCGACTCTACGGAGCGTTGATTGTCATACCATCCCTTCCCCGGTACACTTGCAATACAGCCGGGAGGTATTGCCATGGATTGCAAAAAAACGGGTTCGCTCATTCATTCCCTGCGGACAGAACGGGGTTGGACTCAGCAGGCGCTTGCCGACCTGATACACGTGAGCGACAAGGCGGTCTCGAAGTGGGAGCGCGGCATGGGCGCCCCCGATGTGTCGATTCTTCCCGTCCTCGCGCGGGTGTTTGGCCTGACGGTCGAAAGTCTGCTTGCGGGCGAGCTTGATGAACATGAAAGAGAAGGAGATTCCATGAAAAACATGCGTTTTTTTGTCTGCCCCTCGTGTGGCACCCTTGCCACCGATACCGGAGCTGCCGACGTTTCCTGCTGCGGCAAGAAACTGTCCGCCTGTGAAGCGCGGAAAGCCGAAGGAGAGGACTGTCTCTCGGTTGAAGAAGTAGAAACCGAACTCTACATCAGCTCCGACCATTCCATGACCAAGGATCACTATATTTCTTTTCTTGCCTTCGTATCTTCGGATACGCTCGTGCTGAAAAAACTGTATCCCGAGTGGAACCTGTCCGTTCGCCTTCCGCGTTTGTCGCGGGGAACCCTGTTGTGGTATTGCACCCGGTGCGGTCTTTTCAGGCAAACGGTATAAAGGGCACCTCTAAAGTAAGTTGACAGCCGAAACGAAGTACGCGCCGCGTGCAGCCTTCTTCGAACGGCTGTGAGGGGCCTTCGCTCCAATGCCCTTGGCCCGTTCTGCCCCGGCCTTCCATTGTAAATTAAGTGAGGGAATGGCGCGCTCTTTTGTCATTCGCGCAAAACAGGGTTATACTGGTACTATGGACGTTTTCTGTCCGGGAGGTATCACCATGCGTAGACATATACCATTCCTTGCTTTGTTGTTCGCAGCGGTTTCGCTGTTTATGTTTTCCTGTACATTCGGCATGCAGCCGGCCTGGAAGACCGGGGCCGGCACCACAGTGTCGATGAACCTTGCGATGAGCGCAAGCGAAGCGGGCCGGGCCATTGCGCCGGGAACCGTCTATGTGTATATCCGGACCGTCGGCGGCCCGGTCGGAGAAACGGGACCGTTCTATGGACCCTATCCGGTCAGCCAGCTTTCTTCCAAATTCACCACGACCGACATTCCGGCAGGAACCTATGAGGGAATCGGGGTGCTGGTTGCAAACGAGCCCCTTGAAGGCCGGTCGGTGTACGATGAGGAGAATAATACCGAGCTGACCTTTGCCCAGCTGATGAGCGCACCGGACGATCTTTTCAAGGTATATTCGGATAGCGAGGGGGATTCCCTTTTTGACCAGATGGTCGCCGGTTACGCGAGCGGTCATTTTTTCGATGCGGTGACCATTACCGCCGGGGTTGAAAATACGCTTTCGGCGACATTGTTACCCATGATGTCCTATGAAACGGTCGTTTCGGCGGCAAACCCCTATACTGCGTATTTGCCAATGCCTGCCTCCGGGCAACGGGGACGGCAGTATCTGTTGATCAACAATATTGATAGCACTCACGACAGACTCGTCATAGAAGGGTATACCGAATCGAACCCTGCGGCGACAATTTCCGTTTTTGGCCTGTATTCAGCCGCCGGGAAGCTCCTGTCCCTGACACCCATCAATCAGGAAGCAGGCAATACCTCCTGGGAACTGCCTTTTACCGCCGGCGCTGACCAGCTTTACCTTTTTATAGACTACACCGGTATGCTTTCTTTGTCGGTGTCCAGCAAAAAAGCGGCTGGTGGTCCCATTGAACCGGGAAATACCATGACAGTGAACTTTACGTTTGACGCGTCAAGCGCCATCGGCTCGACCTTTGTCGGAAAGACCCTGTTTGTCGGCGTCTACACGGCTACGGCTCTTACCGAAGACGGGCCTCCTTCCGCTCCGCCGCTCGGGGTTGGTATGGCAAAACTTGAGGGTGCCGGCAGTGTGACTATCCCGGTGCAGATAAATGCCTACACGACGGATACTGCGGCCAGTTTTACCCCGTATGAAGAGCTGGTTATCATGGCCTTTGTCGATATCGGCAGCCGGTACTCGTTTACCTCTACCTCGGAGGTGACCAATATTCTGGAGATCCAGCCCCGTTTTGGCGATTACTCTACCGACAAGGGTATTCTGTATACGGCGGGATCCGGCTTAAATTTGGTATTCATGTCTTCGGCAGATTTACATCTGAATGAAGATTATATGCTGTATGTGTCGAATGCGGGCGGCGGCACAGGCCTTAGCCCGTCCTCCCCCCTCACCTTCACCCAAGCTCTTGCGGCCACACTGCCCTCCGGCATTGAAGGCCTTGGTATTATTCTGACCGAGGATATCCAGCTTTCCGCGCCAATCGTGATTGAACGGAATGTGTATCTGGGAAGCGTCGGCGCTGAGGCTCTGACCATTTCCCCGAATTATACCGGGGCCTCGTCCTCGTTCATTACCGTTCAGGGTATTTCGGAAATCAGTACCACATGGCTGTCGTTGAACAATGTAATCATTGACGGGACGACTCTGGCCCTGTCAAATTATCCGGCCATTTCCGTGCGCGACAGCGGACACTTGCATCTGTGGGAAGGTTCCGGGGTGCGGAACTTTCATACGACCTCTCCATACGGCGGTGCGGTATACGCCTTCGGTGGCGGCATTGAGATGGACGGAGGTTTTATCAGCGGCAACGAGGCGATTAGCGGTGGTGGTGTGTATCTCGGAGAATATGCGTATGCCAACCTGATGGGTGGAACCATAAGCGGCAATACTGCGGAACAAGGCGGCGGCGTGTATGCTGCTTCTTATTCAAATGTGGTTCTGTATCCGGGATTTTCGATAACTGATAATACGGCCGAAAATGATGCGGGAGGCCTCTATGTTGCAGATTATGCGACGCTCTCCGATCCCGGCAATATCAGGGTTTCGGTGGTTACCGGGAATACTGCCCCGAGCGGCATGAATTATGATATCTATCTGAGCGTTTATGCGATTGTCACTACTGATATATTCGAGGTATTCGCGAGCACCAATGGTACCGGACTGGGGTTGACCCCGGAAGAGCCGACAAATTTCATGACCGCAATTGCGAATCCTTCGGTATATTCCATTATCCTGGTGTCGGATATCCCTGTGTCAACCGGCATTACGATTGACCGTTCCGTTATGATAGATTCTCTGGACAGCCAGACCCGGTACAGCATCTACCCGTCCGTGCCCTTGTCAGGCCCCCTCTTTACGGTAAGCGGTGAAGCCTCTGTCGATTTTTATAATGTCATACTCGGGCCGGAGACTGCGTCGGCGGGAACTTCCGCTACCAGTCTTGTGTATGCCGGACCGTATTCCTACGTGATGCTTGACAACGTGCTCCTGCGGAACAATCAGAGCGCGCTCTCCGGAACCCGGGGAGGAGCCCTCCATGCGGAGGATTCGACTATTGATCTCCTTAACGTGGAAATTGTCTCCTGTTCCGCCGAGCGGGGCGGCGCCATTTATGCGAATGGCGCAACCATCTATCTGGAGGACAGCCGGATTGCGAACTCTTCTGCCTGGTATGGCGGCGCGATCTACCTTGAAAGCAATTCCCTGACTGAACGCACGGGCTTCCTGGATCTATCTGGTTCCCTGTCTGTCATCGAATTCTGTACAGCCCAGTACGACGGTGGGGGCATCTATCTTACTTCAGGGGAAGCGACTATTATGGGTATAGATATCAATAACAATACCGCGAACGGGTCGGGCGGTGGCATGTACGTGGCAGCCGGGGCAGCCGCGTACTTTGATTTTTATGCCGAACAGCCCTACTACATCCGGAATAACCGGGCTGCCCTGGGGGGCGGACTGGCCGTTAGCGGTGCTGCCATTTATTCGCAATCTCCTGCCGGCTCGGGGGAAGCCCAGATTACCGGCAATACGAATCTTGACGACACGACAATCGACAATATTTCTGTGTTCTAGTAGGTCCGTGTTCAGACTGTTTTCACCGTATTCGCCGGAGAGCCATGCTCTCCGGCATTTTTTCAGGCGAAGTTTTGCGCGGCCTGCGGGCAAACGGCATGGAAGCCCGAAATGACCGGGCAGGGATAGTCCGCGCAGTCCTTGCAGGTATGCGCCTTTTTCTCCGTGGCGCACTTCCGCATCTCGCACATTGAGCAGTGACCAATCTGTACGCTGTCTGTCGCATGGCAGCCGTGACAGTTGATCATATCGGCGGTAAAGGCAAAGTTGTGCGCCACTGTCCATTCCGCCGCCACCTTTTTCCGAAGCTCGTTGTCATTTGTTTTTGACGCGATAAAGGCTCCGCAAGCGGCACAGTCAAGGCCGCAAACCGCTATCATTTTTTCCATATATTTCCTCCGTTACGCATCAGTATTGCACGGATTAGTTGACATCTTTTGTCAGTGTTTTAGCGGTCTACGCAATTTTTTTCGACAATTTCCCGGGCAGCCGCACACAGGCGCGCGCGGAGGTCTGCGGGTTCACTGACCGAAAGGCCCCCGCCAATGCTGATAAGCCAGCTGAGTATCCAGTCCCCGCAGGGCATCCTGGTACGTACCAAAAGCCGCCCGTCATCCGTTTCCCGGATGTCGTCAGGGCTAAAAAACTCGACCAGTCGCCCACGGGCGCTTCGGTCTGTCGTAAATACGAGGTCGCTAAAGACATCTCCCTCCCATTCGTGTCGCCAGGGCCGCTCTTCGGTGTTGACTGACGGGCTGACACGTTCGAGCGGTGTGTGTTCAACCGATAGTATTCTTCCCACGCGGAACATGCGAAAGGACGACCGCAGGCGGCACCAGGCGTACACAAACCATGACTGCCATTGGTAGACCAGGGCCTGGCATTCAATGTCGCGCACGCTTTCGCGTCCCTGTACGTCGCAATAAGTTATTGATAGGACTGTTGATGAGGTGATCGATGCATCCAGGAGGTCGATGATCGCTTTTTCCCGGCGTGACGGGGTGTGTTCTATGTACACCCTGTTTCCCGTGCAGGGCACGCCGCGACCGGAGGATTCGCCCAACAAAAGGGTAAACTTCCGTTTGAGCTGTTCAAGTTCGGTTTCCGGGCGGACTCCGGACAGACTGTCCAGCGCCGAGATAAGGTGCTGAACCTCCCCGGTAGAGAAGAGCTGTCCGCTCATGCGGAAGCCCTCGATGAGGGAAAAGCCCCCGTCCCGTCCTGCGGTGGCATAGACGGGAAAGCCCGCTTCCGAAAGGGCCTCGACGTCGCGGTACACCGTGCGCTCGGACACCTCGAGTTCTTCCGCAAGCTCCCGTGCCGACACCCGTTTCCCGCCGAGCAATATGTTCAATATGGCCAAGAGCCGCTCCGCTTTCATGGCTGCAAGTGTACACCGCCTTTCACGGACACGCAATGTGAAAGACGGCGGGGGAGGGGGTCCTTAATAGCCGAAAATTCTTGATGCATAGGCTGACCACCCGGCTGCAGCCTTATATGCATTCACTGATGCGCTTGGTACATATATGTTCCGCGTGATTTTGTTATTGGCAAAGGCAAATGCTCCCAAGCTTGGTGGTGTTGTTCGCTCAAGATACACTGCATCCAGTTGTGAACATCCTTGGAACGCAAAGTCGCCGATTGAGGTGACCGATGGGGGAATGGTGATCGAGGTAAGTCCGGTGCATCCAGCGAACGCAGAGCTGCCGATTGAGGTGACCGACGGGGGTATGGTGATCGAGGTAAGTCCGGTGCATCCCTGGAATGCATAGTCGCCGATTGAGGTGACCGACGAGGGTATGGTGATCGAGGTAAGTCCGGTGCATCCATAGAACGCAGAGCCGCCGATTGAGGTGACCGACGAGGGTATGGTGATCGAGGTAAGTCCGGTGCATCCAGCGAACGCAGAGCTGCCGATTGAGGTGACCGAGGGGGGTATGGTGATCGAGGTAAGTCCGGTGCATCCATAGAACGCAGAGCCGCCGATTGAGGTGACCGAGGGGGGTATGGTGATCGAGGTAAGTCCGGTGCATCCAGAGAACGCCCCGTTGCCGATTGAGGTGACCGATGGGGGTATGGTGATTGAGGTAAGTCCGGTGCATCCATAGAACGCAACGTTGCCGATTGAGGTGACCGAGGGGGGTATGGTGATCGCGGTAAGTCCGGTGCATCCCCAGAACGCCCTTTCGCCGATTGAGGTGACTGAAGGGGGTATGTTGATCGAGGTAAGTCCGGTGCATCCCCTGAACGCCTCGGTGCCGATTGAGGTGACCGACAAAGGGATGGTCACAGAGACAATTCCGACACAGTCCCGGAATGCACTATTGGCAAGGGCAGTTACCGGATAGCCTTCAATAGTTGCAGGAATAACAAGATCAAAAGGATATTCGTATACATTTGTAGGAGATTTCCCGATAGTTGCTTTACCATCAGTAACTGTATAATTGAAATAGCTTGGATCGGTACCAGCAACTTTCCAAAACGCATACACAGTACGGTTGCCGGTAATAACAGTGCTTGACGTAAATTCCGAACCAGTGCCATTTACATCGGTGAACCAACCGGCAAAGGTATAGCCTATCTTTTGTGGATTAGTTGGTAAAGTCGTAGTTGTGGCCGGGCTAGAGACAGTTCGGGATAATGGCGAAGGATTTGTTGTTGCACCCATCCCGTTAAAGGTGACGGTATATGAATAGCTGTTCCACTTTGCATAGACGGTAATATTGCCGGTCACGGGTGTTGTCGCGGTAAAGGCGGTGCCCCCACCGTTAACGGCGGTGAACCAGCCGCCGAAGGTATAGCCTGTTCGAGTCGGTGGAGTGGGCAGTGTTCCAACCGTGGTCGCCGGGCTTGCGACAGCTCGCGTTGCCGGAGAGGCGGCCGTTGTCGCACTTTGACTGTTATAGGTTACTGTGTATGTGTAGGTATTCCACTTGGCATAGACAGTAATATTGCCGGTAACGGGCGTTGTCGCGGTAAAGGCTATACCACCTCCCTGAGGAGCAGTGAACCAACCGGCAAAGGTATATCCTGTGCGGGCGGGTGGTGTAGGCAGGGAATCGATAGTAGTGGCTGGGCTTGAAACTGTTTTGGTTCCCGGGGAGGGTAACGTGGTAGCGTCCATCCCGTTAAAGGTGACGGTATATGAATAGCTGTTCCACTTTGCATAGACGGTAATATTGCCGGTAACGGGTGTTGTCGCGGTAAAGGCGGTGCCCCCACCGTTAACGGCGGTGAACCAGCCGCCGAAGGTATAGCCTG
>LVBK01000059.1 GCA_001604385.1 Spirochaetales bacterium Spiro_09
CGCGGTCGCCCATCGATACTTTCTGCACATCTTTAATGGTGAATTCGCGAATGGCCAGCTGTGAACCAATTCCTTTAGCGAAAGAAGTAATCTCTTTTACGACCGCCGGATTATCCGTGCGGATAAGAACGCCCCAGACGCCTGTCTCGAGAATGGTCAAGGCTACTCCGGCCTCTTCCCGGGAAGTGACGGGAAAAACAACTTTCGCTCCCTGGGCAATGATGTTTTCCAGAGGAATGATAGTCCAGTCTTCACTTTCCACGATAGCTGTCTCTTTGACCAGAGAGGAGACACTCTCTTCATCTTTTTTGTTTTTGATGGTGATTTCCAGGACGTCGCGGCCCAGTTTCCGGTCACTGTCATCTGCGTCGGAAATGACGGTGATCAGCCCCAGCGCTCTTACTTTGCCCACGTCCCCGCTGTTGACCAGAACGGCGTCAACACCGCTTTCAATAGCCGTCGTCACGAGGTCTTTTTTCCAGTTCCGGCAGTCCAGCCATACCTGTTTCATTTTTTCGCCTTTCCTTCCAGGATTGCTATGGCCTTTTCCACGCTGACATCTTCGTGAATAATTGCTTTGATGGCCTTGATCATCCGCGTGGGGTCTTCATGCTGAAAAACATTTCTGCCGATGGATACGCCGCCGCCGCCGGCCAGAACGCAGTTTTTAATGTTCTTCAAAACATCGATATCATTTTCCGCTTTTTCACCGCCGGCAATCAGCACTGGAACAGCGCAGCCTTCGACGACGGTGCGGAAGCTTTCTGCGTCGCCCGTGTAGCTGACCTTGACCAGATCGGCGCCCAGTTCCGCAGCCACGCGCGCGGCATGTTTGACTACTTCGACGTCGCTTTCGCTTTTGATTTTCTTGCCGCGGGTGTACATCATGGCCAGAAGCGGCATGCCCCATGTCTGGCATTGTTTGGAAACTTCACCGAAGTCTTTGAGCATTTCCTTTTCATCGTCCGCGCCGATATTCACATGGATGGATACGCCGTCGGCTCCCAGCTTGATGGCTTCTTCCACGGTGCAGACGAGTACTTTGGAGTTGGGATCGGGACTGAGCGATGT
>LVBK01000060.1 GCA_001604385.1 Spirochaetales bacterium Spiro_09
GATTTGAACGGCTCACCGTACTTTTTTATATTCCCGTCAATCTCGCTCCACTGTTCGAGTGAGATTTTTCGGCCGTCAACTACAAAACCGCCCAGGGGTGCGCCTTTTTTGTATAGCATATATCTGCTTGGACCGAGTATATCCTTCTTGAGCGCTTCAGGCTGTTTTTCAATCCACTGTCGCCAGGTTATATTGGCAGACACAGGACCGTCTTTTGTTGCTCGTTCGCCATTGAAAATATCAATCCCACGAAGCAAAGGAATATATAAACCCCGGCACCGAAGATGAGCCGGTAATGATGGAGCGTCTTGAAGTGTCTTATATTCCTTGCCATCTTCAAGTCCACACTCTATACAGGTTCTCCCATCTAGGGTCTCAATCCGCTTATACCCTGTGATAATATCCTGGTTGGCCTCATAAACCGCATTCCTTGACCGTTCAGCGTAATGAGCCAAGATTGTTCGGGTATTAGCCTCAAGATCTGTTCGTATCTTGCGTACTGTTCCAGGAAGAAGGCCGTTGGCAGAACCGATGACCTTTTTGGTAATCTCTTCGACAGTCTCGCCGGTCAAATACCCAACGCGTGCAGCCATATCCCAGCGTTCCCACATGTCATCACCAAGGTTACGCATCATTTTTTCGAATGCATGTGATGCAGCAAACGGCATGAAAGTGGCTGCTGTATGAATTTTTTGTGGCGCGAGGGTGGCTACATCAAGCTTTACTCCAACGTCGGTGAGTGTATCTATCTGATGGGCGAGTTCTCTTTCAACGAGACGAAGGGAATCAAAGCTCAGCTGCTTGTCTATTGCTGATACTGCCTCATCTCGTATCAGCGCGATTTCTCTCATGACCTCTCTGTATTTTGCTTTAGTGGCAATAGTCTTCGCTTTGAGTATCAGCTCCCGGCTCCGTTCGTTTGCGCTATCGAGCAGATCGAGCAGTTGATTCACCTCATGAGTTTTATACCGCTCGAAGTAAATTGCATGTGTTAGCATTGTGTCAAAATAGGAACTCATGCCGTTAACTCATCAGTCTTGGTTTCACCGGAATTTCGTTTTTTGTCGCCATGACCATGATTCATGTTATCAGCATCAAGCGCTTCCAGGTAATCCTCGTATTCCATTTCCGGAGGTATGTCGCCATTTGCTTTGAGCTTATTGAAATACACAACGCGAGGTATCTCATTCTGAATGCGTGCTGTGGTCCATGCAGTAAAAAGCTGCGGATTCATCTGACTCATATCATAATCAGTGTTCAACTTGTAGGTTGTTTTATCACTTCCGGGTATATTCTCCCACAATCCTATTTCCCGAATGACTGCGGTAAACACATCAGAGGCATTAAGAGCAAATGATGCGAGAACCGAATTCTCCCCGGCCCTGTGTATCCGTGCGGCCTCAGCTGACTCGACGCCTTTTTTTTCTGCCGAGATAATTCTTGCACCAAGAATCGCCATTCGTTCCTCGCACCCCTGCTTGGCTCTTTCAAGAGCTTCAAGACCTTTTCCCGTGAATTCAAGATACCCAGCGGTTGCTTGTGGATCTCCAAGCCATAAGAAGGAGGAGCCTCCCAGTTTCACCTCTACTGTTTTTCCGTCTTTATCCAATGGCGCAGGACATGAGGCAAACGGTGTAGGGATTCCAGTTAAGTGCAAGCCGTTCTCGTGGTCAGCGGTTTTTTGGAAGTGTCCGATATTTTCACAAGCGAGGTCGTAGATCATTGATTTTTCGGGCGCTGATGAGGGAAACGGAAAAAACGGGATATATTTCATGTGCTGGTTATTTCGCTTCGGATAAAACGGACCTGATGGAGTCTCTAATCCTCCTGGCTTGCCTTCGTCATAGATATGCTGCTGGTAATTCCCTGCCTCATCAAGGGAAAGGACGCGATAGCGTTTTTTCTCCTGAGTACTAAAAACATCTCCCTCCAGAGGCGCTTCATACGGCTCTACTAACACAACCATGGAAAGCTGTCGCTTGTTGTCGATTGTTTTATATCGCCAGTTGATAATCGCCTCAGCAGAATAATGAACCGCATAGGCGCGGTAACCCTTTTTTTCCACTGTCGCGCGATCGGTTACATCATCAGCCCGTGGGTAGTCAACAAGAATACCTCCCCAGTTTGTCGGCAATGTATCCCAAACGACATCCGAAGCGAATTGATCAAGATTTGTTCCCTGGGTATCAATGTCTTCAAGAATTTTAAGCAGAGCATTCGGACAATCAATTAAGACCGGTGCCTTTTGGAACACCATACCATGAAGGCCTTCTGCAGTGCGACCAGTTGCACCAAACCAGTGAGCGCGGGTGTAATACGCCTTCCACTCCGGATCAGTCATCCCACTCGGCCGGGGAAGATATATCTCACCTCCTGCACGAATTGCGTCTTCTCCAGCGACTGCCGCCCGAACCATGTCCCAACGGGACCGATTGTTTGTATATAGCTTGCATTTTACGTCAACACCCATGATTATATCCCCTCTAAAATCTTCGCATTGCGAAACTTACACGCCGCTTGCAGTCCCCTGGACAAGGCCACGCCCAAGTATTGGCAGCTCATAACAAACGAGATAAGCGGCTGCATCAGTTTCATGATCGAGTCCTCCGGATTTATCCGGCAAACCTGTATTTTCTTTGTAGCAATAACCGTCCCAGCCCTTACAAAGCAAAGGACAGGTTCCGCGCTTGACCAGCACTCGTCGAATGCCGGTCTTATTCTTCAGTGCAGCATTGACCGTATTAAACTTGTCCGCGGTGGAATACGGCTTTGTTGGAGCGAAAACAGAGAACCCATACGACCTGAGAATCGTAAAATCAGTCTGACCTGCAGGAGCATTTGTCTGCCGGCGGTTGCCAGTCGGGTCCGGGTAAACATGAATTGCATGCTTCGGATACCGTCTGCGAATCTCCTGAGCCATCATGTCGGTATTACCATCAGGAATTACAACTTCATCGAAAAATATAATCTGTCCGCCAGAGCGCTGAGCAATAGCGGCCGTCATCGGGTTTACGTTGAAGTCCATGCCTACAAGAAGCGGAGCCTGGGTAATCTCGTAATCGGTCTTGTTTAACTCCCGGTCAAAGTTGTAGTAGATCCGACCGGTGAGCGTTTCGAAGCTGGCAAGGAATTCCTGGTTGAAGGTTTTGTCATCTAGCTCGGCACGGGCGAGTTCAATTTCCTCCTCATCGACATTACCTCCCTGGACCGTAGTGAACTGGAAGCGTTTCCACCCTTTGCGATTTTCAGCCGCATTATACAGGTCATAGAACCAGTTGTATCCCTTCGGGGTTGAGATAAAAAGACACCAGCCCTTTTTATCCGCAAGCATCGGCCTCATTACTTTCCAGACCTCTTTTTTCTGGAAGGCCGCCTCATCAATAACCAGTGCATCAAGACCCGGGCCTCGGAGCGAATCCGGATTATCAGAGCCACGAAGCGCTATCACTGAATCATTTAAGAGTGTGATGGTCAGGTCTGATTCGTTCTTGTGTTTGATGTAAGCTGCGGGGACAAGCTTCTTGAGGTCTTCCCATGCGATCTGTTCCGCTTGTCGATAGGTCGGGGCCACGTACCAACAGATTGCGCCGGCGTTGTGATTGGCACAGATAAAAAGCAATGTGAGTGCGAGAAAAGTTTTTCCGAACCGTCGACCGGCATTGAGGACTTTGAATCGTGCCGGGTGTGCAGCGATCAAGGACTGTGGACGAGTGAGCCGCAATCTTATTTTAGGGCGGCCTGCACTGCGAGCCGCAACGCTTGATTTGCTAATCATCATTGTCGCCCTCTCCGGCTCCAAGAGGTTCCTCGGTTGCATATCCTTCCGGAAGATCGAGCTCGACAGCAACAAGGGGCATATCACGCGGATCAAATTTCACGGTCTGGTTTGGTTTGCCGTCTACCCGATCAAAAATGTATTTGAGCGCAGCGACATCGCCCTTCATTGCAAGCTGAAGCAGTTTCATGGCGGCGGCTTCCTTGCCAGAAATCAGCCGGCCGTCCATCTTGACAGTTTTCTTCTTGAGGGTTTTTTCGAGTATGTCGGTCATTGTCTGGCCTTTTCTTGGCCGGCCATTCGGATTACCCGATACGCCTGGTTGAAACCCCACGATTCTTCCCCTTCTTGATTTTTCGCTGTTTAACAAGACATCCTGCAAAACGCATTCTGTTGCTCTTATAGTCTTTCACCAAGCGATACACCAAACTTCGCAGATCAGATACCGAGAACAAAAACACATACTGTCCTCGGAAACGAAACGACCTGGAGAACTTTAAATCCGTTCTCACGTTGTATCGGAACCAGTCTCTGTACTTCCCGTGATTCGATATGCGCACCTTCTGTCTGGAGTTTGCAAGGAACACGTATACGCTGCCGGTTTCACAGGATTTCATGAAGGACGGAATACCACGCTCTGATAATTTTGCAATGAGATGCTCAGCTATCAAAACATGATTCTCGTTTGTCATCATAATCGTTTTACAAGCAATTGCGACAAATTGTCAAACCGTTTGCCTTCAAAAAACATCGGGAAGTGTAATTTCTTCGTTTTTTTTGCGAAACGCAGCACGGAAATCAATTCGCGCATTTTTATCATGATCGAGCTTGTTCCACTCCCCTTCGCTGAAATACCAGATTGCTTTGCAGTTTTCACACACAAATTTGCCTGTTATGGCATTGATTTCACCTCCGCAGTCACATGTTTTTGGATGCGTTTGTTTCGCCTCGGTCTGCCGTGCTTTTTCAAGCTCAGCCTTTTTTTTCTTAACCCATGCTGGATACTCAAGCTGCAGGTTCTCCCACTCAGTTACGGCAGCAATGAAAATCGTCCTGTGCTCGTGTTGAGACTTCGAAGGGTATTTAGTTTCAACGACCTCTTTTGCGTATGCGTAGAAACTCAATGGACCTGCAGTTGCTTCTGGACAGAGATTGAGGCCTTGAAACCGCTTGGCAATCTTATCATCGACCAGATACCCGGTAGCAGCTTTTACCTCTTCCTGAATATCAGATACTGAAAAAGTGGTGGTGTTTTGAGCTTTTTGGACAACGTTGTTACCACCACCACTACTTTTAGATTTCTCGGAAGATGAAGAATAAGAATTCTGATCTCTGTTACTGTTTACTGTTTCCTGTTCACTGTTTACTGATTCGGGGAGGTCTTTCGGCATGCCTTCCCGTAAGGCTTTCGGTAAGGCTTTCGGTAAGGCTTTCGGTAAGGCTTTCGGTAAGGCTTTCGGTAAGGCTTTCGGTAAGGCTTTCGTCATGACTTCCCCAAAGACTTCATCAAAGGCGTTTTGATAACCTATCCCATTGCTATATATAGAGTTAATAGTCTCTCTCATTGAGGATATTGCCTCAATGAGTAGGTCACATTTGGGTAATGTTTCAAGAGAATTTGCCCATGACTTAATCACGTTTGGTGATGCAGGAGGGTTATACTTGAGAGCATTCGGTATCCATATCAAGCGGTCTTTCTTTGACTCTTTCAACATGCCTTGCTGAAAGACTTCCTGAAAGGCTTCCTCAAAGGCTTCCAACTCCCAACCGAGTTCTTCAGCCATTGCTGCATGCCCTGCTTTGTAGAGTCCTGGAATAATACCAGTCTGAGGACCAGCAAGAAGATATATCCAGAGGTCTTGTCCGGATGGTTTCATAGGTGAAAGAGCCTTAAATTTCTCATCACCCCACATTGCCATTTCAATTTTTCGGTACATACACTGAAATTCCTTATAGTGCTTACTGCTTTCCAGCGAGGCTAAGCAATTCGTTTGCGACAATTACTGCTTGTTGCTTAGTTATGTAAATTCGATCTTTGTCCATGTGTGGATCAGATTCCTGTTCAAGCATAATTTCGTCATCATCACATAAGGTAATTTCAAGGTCGTAAAACTTCATTTTCCCCTCCCACAGAGAATTGATTTGCACATAAAAAAAGGACTTCATGATACCCGCTTGGCCGGCGTTAGAACGATCATAGGAATCGTCCTGGTATCATGAAATCCTCTTACAAGTTTACGCGTCCTATGCGCATCGTGTCAAATGGTTGGCCAAAACCATTCTCTTTGTTCATAATACAGCCATATATATAATTTTCAAAGTCACCACGTTATTGTGTTTTTCACAACAATATCAATTTCTGACATAAACTGGCATGATCTGTTATAAGCTGTTGTTACGAGTTGTATCCGTAGTAATAATGCGTTATAACTGGATGCATTTATAAAAAAATCAAAATATCAATATTAGATATATCCTCCTTCATAAATTTCATTTCGTCTCTCATACGGCAACCTCATAGGCGGCCAGATTGCATCCTCAGACAACAGGACCCGGGTTCCATCCTTGGACCATTTATGACCATGGACTATACCCATTGCGATTTCCGCGACCCATCGCCCGTCATCTCGCTTCTCGATGAGTTTGCACTGCTCCGTGTATGCGTATATGGTTCCACCAGTTTCAAGAGGTACGATCAGTGTATGAATATCGCAATACCTTCCCAAGGCTGGTCCTTCATAGCCTAGAGAATCCCAGTGCTGTTGCCTCGTCCATATAACTGCCTTAGGCAGAAGATCTAGTTCTAATTGCATTGGTCCTCCTTTGTGTCAGGTTGAAGCAGTTGTTAGCTCCTCATGTATATTTCAAAGTCTTCTAGAGCCTCTTTCGTTAGCATGGACTTAAACTCTGAAAATAAATCTATGACGTCCATTGGCGTACAATCGCCAAACGCCCCACCGGTCACGTGCTCTATTCCGTCATGCACCAGACTAAAGACAAGCTTGCGAATTGAAGTCATACGTTCTTTCCTCTCGCGGATTGTCCGCGTATTGGCGCAGCCGATATGCGGCTGTCCGTCGTCCTAACATTGGTTTAACTTGCACCGTCTACTGGCGGTGTCAAGTTGAAACCGTTGTTGGATGCTGTCGGCTCTGCGGGCAAATATGCCCAGTGCGTTACATCCGGCAAGGCGTGTTCGCCACCTGACTCTGAATAAAACGTGTTGTTATCATCGTAAAACTCGGCGATCATGAAGCGTGAGTTTTTCGGAAAACTCAAAGGGGCGAACACAAGGTAACTGCCAAATTTTTCCGGCAACTTATCTTTTACGTTAAATAATTCCACGGTTAACCTCCTGAGCCGACAGCTTGGCGCGTGTCGGCTAAAATCTTTGATTTTGGCCGCAAAAGCGTCCATCCAACATTTGCTTAACCTGCACCGTAGGTGTCAGGTTGAAGCAGTTGTTAGGAATATCCTTCCGGTTTCTTAAAAACGCGCTTGATTTTTCCGTTTTCGCATATATGCCAATAGGCTTTCTTTTTCCCGAAATGTATTGCGATTTCGGTTTTCCCAACAACGCATATTTTTGATGTCATCTTACCGCACTTACAATACATCCCGTGACTGGCTTGTGATTGCATCCCACCCTTACTCATGATGTTCCTTTCGCGGATTGTCCGCGTATTGGCGCAGCCGATATGCGGCTGTCCGTCATCCTAACATCTTTTATACTCTTCCTGATAAAAGATTTATTCCAACATTACTCAGTATTTGATTCAAATAAACTCAGCTGATTCCTTTCATCCTCAAGCCGTGCTGCCCATTCATCCGGAGTAAATATTTTCCCTCTAATAAAAAAGCGAACATCGCATTTTTGACAAATAAGATGCGTTCCAAACTCTGTGGAAGTGGTTTCAACCCAGGAGTGTTTACAGATCATTGCCGAACTCCTTTTTCATACGCGGCCTGGAGATCATCTGAATACATCTTGCTGATCTTCTCGACCACTTTCTCCGGAATACCACGGGCTCGCAGAATCTGCTTGACTGAACCTTCTGAATACTGAGAGGAATTTATCTCGGGCTTCTCGATAACTCTGAGCATTGTCATGAGTTTTGCCGATTCATCCTCGAGATCAATTTCGGTCATCTTAGAGAATGAAAAGGCAAGCTCATCAGCACGTGCTTTAGTTTCATGTCCGACAATATTTCCCTGGGATAGCTGCTTGTATGCGAGCTTTCTCAATACATAGAGGCGTATAGAGAAATACACCAGATCTTTCCCTGTGTTCGTGATAAATTCAGCCAAGTTTTCTTCTGCGTTGACCATGGGGGTTCTCCTTAGAACGGGATGTCATCCGGAAAATCGGGTGGCTCTGAAAGCGTCCCAGAAGCAGGTCCTTGAGCAGAACGGCTCTGGTATGGATTGCCGGCAGTACCGGCGTTGCCCTGGCCTCCACCAAGAAGCTGGACATTGGAAGCCATGATTTCAATCTTGCTTCGTGATTGCCCGTCTTGCTCCCATCGGTTTTGGTGGAGTTCGCCTTCAACGGCAACCTGTTTACCCTTAACCAGGAATGATGAAAGGGCTTCTCCTTGCCTTCCCCAGAGGACAACATCGAAAAAGCTTACTTCTTCCACAATTTGTTCATCTTTCTTGAACTTCTTACCAACAGCAATTGAGAATTTACATATTGCTGTTCCTCCTGAAGAATATTTGAGTTCAGAATCACGAACCAATCGCCCTATTCCTATCCACGTGTTCAAATCGTTTGCCATTAAACTCTCCTTTGCTATGTTTTATTCCACGATGCGCTCTCATGGTATTTTCGCGTCTTGTTATCCATCGACAATTATTTGGACTATATCCCGAGTCATTGTCGATTCTGTCGATAGTCAAATAATCGCGATAATTGCTTTCCAAAGCCCATTTTTTGAACGCTACATAATTCTTCCATTGCTCACATACACCTACGCCTCTGCCACCATATCGATTAAAGGATGGATTGTTTGGGTTAGTACATCGCTGTAGAATACCATTCCAAATTCGATATAATCTTGCGTGTTTGTTACTCATGCTGTCGCCATGGATAATCTTTCTTTCGTTCCGAGAACATCCGCAACATTTTGAATTTCCTGATAATACATGGTCTATGCGAATTTCTACTATTCTTCCACAATCACATTTGCATAAAAAATACTTTCTCCTTTTCCTTATTTCACCAAGAGATAGAACGAGTAATTTGTTGTATTTTTCCCCGAAGTGGATTTTATAATCCCTGTTTTTAACAAACATAAATTACTCCCCTTCTATTATTTGTTCCGGAAGCATTCCCAGCGCGTCCCGGGTTAATCTCCCGATCAAAATACAATGATTTACATCAGCCATGATTCTCTCCTTTGTAATCAACAAGAACTGTTCAGAACTGCAAGCTGCTTTTGCAATTCCTGAATCTTTTTCTTTTTCTTCTCGATTTTCTTTACTTCCTGGTCAGCCTTTTTTTCAAGCCGATCGAGTTCCTTCTGTGATGGTTGCCTGACTTTAATCCCTGTTATTGCTTTCTTAATCTGGGTATATTTTCCACAATTTAGAAGGCGACAAAGATATTTGACACACAGATCGGTGTCCGCAGTTCCAGATTCATCGTAAAAGACAGTCAGTACCATTTCAGCTTTTTTCAGCCGAGATAAATACTGCTTGTCAGGCGTGTCTATGTCACAAATTGCGTCAGCTATGTTTCCAGCGTATCGGAAAACATAATCCCCTTTATGAAGTATTTGTGCCGGCATTGGGGATCTATCGACAATTCGATTTGCAGACGGAAAGGAATGTCGTGCTGTATGATTTCTCATGTCTCAATCCTTCTAAACTCAACAACCCATACCCATGGATTTGCATTCCATGAGCCGGGGCCGTTGATGGATTCCCAAAGAGTGCGAAACGCCGCCCTTGCGGTTTGGCACACAACAGCGAAATCGGTATAGTTTTTCCATCCGGAGGCGAACCGTTCCACGCCTTCCGCCCTCGCGTCATCTTCGCTTGTATCCTGTAACCGCTCAACACGGACGTTCGTGATTTCAAGGGTTATGCGGGAAGCCCATCGCGGCATGAAAATAGACGGCTTCCACTTCCAAGAAATATCACCTTTCGTGCAACTATCAAGCATGGTGTCGGCTCGATAAATAGATCCAGAGCTTGATACTGCGAATGTTTCCCGCACCCATAGCCGGTCGCCGGGTTGCCCATAGGGGCAATTTACCAAGCACATATCGGCACTTCCGTTTCCATCAACAACTGCCCAAGAGTTAAATGTATTTGAATAAGCAAGAGTGCCTTTACTACACCCTGCTTTTTTGGCAATTTTTTTGAAATCGATCACACGTCGCGTCATGGTCTTTCTGCCGTCCAAAATAGCCTGAACCATTGGAGTGCTAAACAATATTGGTCTTTCTTTCATCCCTGTATCTCCTTGAGTGCTTCACAGACAATTGTTGACGGATCATCGTCGGCGTGCAAATATCTAATATTGTATAGCGCCTTAACCGCAACAGAGAGCTTTTCAGAGTCGGTCTTTCCTTCCGTGGCGTATGCGGCGCAATCGTATTTATGGTCAGTTGTCAAGTTTTCCTTGATAACTGAATCGCCAATTATGGCGGCTCGCAGCTGCTCTAGTGTTTCTTGTGGCATATTGTATTTGTTTGGTGGTACGCATATTCTAAAGTCATCAAAAAAGCGTACCGCTCTCTCCGCCGCCTCTTTTCTTGCCTGATCTGCGGACTCGGTACACTTTTTGTTAACATAGCGCATGATTATTTCCGCGCATTCACTCCACCCGTAGTCAAAAAACACGGCGTCCATTTTTGTGCTTCTGATCTGCCGTGTAAGCTCTCTTAGTTCTTCTCTGTATTTATCGGTTATCATCGGCTATCCTTCCCTTTATTAGTTTCATTTCAAGAACATCAAGATCAGGCTTATAGGTACTCATGCCACTTCCTCCCCGGCTTCAGGCTGTTCATCTGTGAATGCTCCCATGTCAATTTTCTGCTCGATCATGGCTTTAACTTCCTCGGAGTGCGTGATGATGATCGTGTGCTTGAGTTTTGCGGTATCGTGTTCAGCTTCAAGCATTGCTGCATACGCAATTCGTGATGGAGCATCGAGCGCACCATCTGCCTCATCCTGGAACGAAGTTAGGAAGCGGAACCCTGTATTTCTTGACCTTATTATTGCAAAGGCCGAGTATATAGAGCGTTTGATCCAGACCGCCTCGCCACCGGATTTATTTTCAAGAAGGGTCGCCTCACCAGTCGTTGTATCAAGGACATAAATTAAAAAATCCTCCACCTGCTTTGTGTTCTTCCCTTTTCCGGCGATTCGTGTTGTCTGAAATTCAATTTGAAAACGATCCCCGAATGATTTCTTGAGAATATCGTTAGCGATTTCTGCAATCCCAGGAGCCAGGGCATCGAGTTCAAGAGCCTGGATACCATCAGGGCCAAATGCTCTTTTGAGAAGATCCCATTCAGAAAACTCAAGCTTGGCTGTCTTTACGGATTCACGAAGTTTCTTGAGTTCAGCTTCAGAGGCTACAATCTCTGCCAAACGATTTCTCCGCGCTTCAAGAGTCGCCTGTATCGAGGCGAGATTCGCGGTGAACTGACGATACTTTTCTGTGAGTTCGTTTATCTCATTTGCTGCAATATCACAGTCAGCTATTGCACTTGAGTTTTCATTCTGGGAGAGCTCAGCAAGCTCTTCTTGTACATCCACGAGGTTTCGCTTCTTTTCGTTAACCTGTTCCTTGAGCGCTGCGATTTTTCCCGAAGCGGCCAGTGATTCAGTCAAAGAATTCCTTGCTCCAACAATATCGAGCTGATCAAGCTGTTTTTTTGCATTATCCAGAACGGCTCTATTAAACTCCTCAAACTGTTCCTGTCGCGGTTCTTGGTATGCATGATCGGCTAATTCCAAGCTCAGGGCGTTGAGGCGTGTCTCCAGCGAGGCTATCTCTGATTTTTGATGTTCTGCTTCATTCTGAAGCTTGTTGACGCGGCCAAGAGCTTCCTCGCGCTTCTGATTCAATTCAGCGATTTTTTCAGCAGCCAGATGTTGGTTGCAAACAGGACAGAACTCATTTACTTCTGCTGTCGCAGTCTTTGCAAAATCAATTTCTTTCAGAATAGCTTCATGTCCAGATATAGCCTTTTGAAGGGCAAATTTATGCTCTGAAAGCAAATCATCAATTTTACGCTTTTTCTCGTTAAAAGCGTCCATTTTCTGGCGGAATTCATCGATTTTCAGGCGTTTTTGCTTTTCATGCTCTTGAGCTTTTTCGCTCTCTTGGTCGTATACCGCCTTGATATCCTCATACCGCTTAACCTGTTCCTCAAAGAAAGAACGGCGCGAAATGGTATCAAAAAGAGCGCATATTGATCGGTCAATCTCGGCAATCTCGTTCTGCAAACGTGTTTGTAAAACTTCTGCATTTGCTGCACGCTGGATACGCGAACGCTCTGCATTTGCTGCGATTTTAAGACGTTCATATCGCTCTCTTGCAGCTGCACCCTCCGTTTTGACAGTTTCTATCCTTGCACTTGCCATTGATTCATCGTCTGTAAGCATCTGGATGTCTTTCATCACTTCTGGCTTTGCTTCTACTGACTGCGAGAGAATTCCAATCTTAATCTCAGTGTCATGACTTTCCTGGGATAGCCTATCAGCCTCCTGTTTCGCGGTATCAGCAAATTTTTGCAGATAGTCGATGCCAGCGAGATTAGCAAAAAGCATTTTCTTTTCAGTTTTTGTCGCCTCGGTAAGATCAGGAACGTCCTTGTTGGGTCTTTGCGTGATGAACGCGGTTCTGAGATACAATTCAAGCGGACCGAATATTGAGGTGATCGCATCTTTGTACGGGTCAAGATTTCCGTCAACGCCTGGCATCGGAATCCACTCGCCACCAGATGACGCTCGATCAAATATGAAATACTTTGTACCTCCGGACTTCGTTAAACCGTCAATCTGTATGAGAAATCGTTTTTCAGCTCCGGTTGACACATCACGATAAATAACCTCCCGCAGTGAATCCTTCAGGCGAAAATGGTCTTTGAGTGTGCCTTTTCGGGTTAGGAGCTGTGGATACACATGGCAGTTTTCAATGAATGTGGTTTTACCCTTCCCGTTTCTTCCAGAAAGCGCTATCAGACCGTTATCAAAATCATCGAAGTTTACAAAGAGCTCATCCTTCTTGATTCCGTACCAAAGGCCTATTGCACCACGGATGCGAACAGATACAAGCGCCCATTCTCCCGAAACCGTTATTCCAGCTCGTTCTGTCTCACTCTCCATTGTTTTGATCTTCGATTCAAGGGAATCAGTTACTTCGACACCGGACTGCTCTGCCCATATCCTGAATTTTTCCTCAGGAGTAATAGAGGTTCCGGTAATATCCGCGGCACGAACTGTCTCTGATGCCTTCACGGCTACCGTCACCCGGGATCCCGGAACAGCGCCCGCCTTCATGACGCCGTCAAGTATTGTATCAGTATCAAAAAGTGCCTGATCTTCCTTCTTGCAATTGACCTCAACCCATACCCGCCGGCCCTGTAGTTCAGAGGTCGGAATCTTGAGCGGGAAACCGGTTGTGATCTTGAGGTTTTGCGGGTGTGTGAAGTCGATGCGGGTGACTTTTGCCTGGAAAGATTGCGTGTGTTCGACAAACAAATCGCCACCAACGGATTCTTTTTCGGTCTCGATCTCCACCAAGTTGCATCCCGGCTTGTGCGTCTCGCCAAAATCCTTCGCGTAGACCGATCCTGCGTAATAAGCCTGGAGTGTCCCGACCTGCTGAGGCTTGTGGATGTGCCCCAGGGCAACATAGTCCGCCCCGATTGAAGCTAGGTCATCGATAGTAATCGCAATACCCGTTCCGCGCTCTATCGTCTGATCGTTCTGGAGCGTAGTCCCCGCAACCTCGCCGTGATAGACGACGAGGCATGGGAGATCGGCGTACTCCTTCCGAATCGCGGCAAGCTGGAAGCACAGAAGGCGCATTGCATCGCGAACAGCTTCCTCTGTTGCGTCCTTTCCGGTCGTCCCGTTTGCGAGGAGATGCTTCTTGCGAGGCTCAGGTATTCCGAGGATGAGGAGCTGATTATTCAGTCTGCAAGCGGTCGGTATTTTGTCTGCGGGGGATACTTTCCCCCAATTCAGAATATACGGCACTCCCGGCTCGAGCACGGTTATCCCATTCTCGGACTGTAACCGCTTAATTACATTCAGCGATCCATCGACATCATGGCTCGGTGTTCCCTCGACCATTACAACCGGCACCTTATTCGCCATGGATTGAAGCACTCCAAGGAACCGATCAAGCCCGCCCTGTTCCGAGTTCTGAACAGTTGCATCCCACCAATCCCCGGCTACTGCAATGAGATCCACGTCATGCTTCTCGATGCTGGCATTTATCTCACGGAGCGAAATCATTACATCTCGCTCATGTTCTTTGCAACAATGAATATCAGATGTATGTAGTATCTTCATACCGCCACCTTACAAGCGATCAAGAACTTTTTAGTGCGCTCAATCATATCCTTTCTGGATTGAACCGTTGCACTAAAATCATCCAACTCAGACTTTGCTAAAGCGTAAGGGTTCATACCAGAGGGAAGATTGACGTTTAATTTTTCAGTATGAGCGGCGAGCAATTCTTCAAGCTTGATCGTCAGCTCTTCGAACTCCTTTTTTTGATCACTCTCCTCCGCACTTGGTGCTGGGTCAGCTTGTGCCGCGAGTGCTTCCATGTCAGAAGGGGTTATGTCCTCTGTATATACATCTGCCGGCTTCAGATCATCTTCGTTGACATCTGTGTTTATATTCTGCTCTGATTCAACAGGCATTTGCTGTATCTGAGCGTTCTTCCCAAAAAGCAAGGAGGACACGTCCGCTCCCAGTGCTTGCGCGGTTGCCATGAGGCGCCCTTCTTTTGTGTCGAGGATATGAGCGGTATTCTGCACTATGCGGGTAAAAACCATGGGCTTTGAAATGTCTGCGAGCTCAAAGGAGTGAGGCATCCCTGTTAGCTGTCGAATCACTCGGAGCCGTGCGCCTGTTGCCGCTCGCTGGCGTCCAACTTTTGTATACTCAAGCGCAGCCTTGGCGTACAGCCCTTTGTTTGTGTCTGTAATGTATTCAACATTTTTATCAAGCAACGCTCGGAGTACAGGGTCAAATTCATATTCCTCCGAGGTACTCGTTCTCCAGGACCCGTCAGGCATTCGAACCTTTCCTTGTGCGGTTCCCACAAAAACAGTGCGTTTCCCGGCGATTGCATCATCACGAGTTTCAGTTCGTACCTCAGATGCAATGAATTGAATTCCTGTCGCCTCACCGATACGATCAGTTACGGCCTTGTTTGGCATGTATTTGCCATTGAGTTTATGAAACTCTTCTGGTTTTGCCTTAATGACGGTCGCCTCTGTTTTATAGAGTTCTATTCCACTCTGAAAGTTTTCTTGGTTCACGAACACGAGAGCGCCCGAACTCTTTGCTCTTTCGATTATGGTCATTGCTTTATCATCCATGACTATCTCCTTTCACATATCATGCGAATGTTATGATTACGACCGGTAAAGGAATCCTTGAAACTGTTGTATTCTGACTCCTGAACCTTCCAGAGCATTCCGCGAACAATCCCAAGGGCCGAGGACTCGGCAGGGGTTAGCATCGATGCATCGGAAAAAAGTTCATCAAGTCCTGTTTCTATCTCATGTGCTACCATCAAGGTTCCTTCACGCAATTGCGTTTACTTTGTTTCTTTTTTTTCCTCGACAGGAGGTACTTCCTTCAAGCCGAGATCCGCAATCACCTTCCGGGTTCGTAGTATTCCTTCCCGAAGATTCTGTTCCACGAGTTCAGGAGTGTCGTACTCTGCCGTCACCTCGAACTGAACCAAACCCTTTGCAGTCAGGCTTATTTGCGCCCGCGTCCTCTGGTTCTGATATTCACCCATTTGTATTTTCCCCCTCGATAATCCGGCATTTCCAGCCGGTGGATTCAAGTTTTATTTGCACTCGTTCCAGAAATGGCTTGTTCTTGCTTCTAAGAACCGGATGCCATTTACCACATTCAAAGGTTTCAAGGACCATCATCATGCAGTCCTCAGAACGGAAAGAGCCTGTTCAAGGCGCTCTTTCATACCGTTAAGGCAATTCACCGAAACGTGATCCACGAGGTCACGCTTGAATGAATAAAGCGTGTCGATAATCACGTTTCCGATAAAAGCGGCCTCGTCCGGCGTAAGCGATTCGTACTCGGTTGTGATACGTTCAATCGCCTCGTCCTTGTAGGTTTCGATATTTGGCATCAGATTGCCTCCTTGTATTCATTAGTGCTGTTTTCTTTTTGAACAGGCTCTGTCTTTTCGTTTGCTCTTTCTGCCGGGGCATAAACCGCGTCCAGGAAATCAGGAATGTCAGCAAATCCGTTCTCACGAACCATTTCAAGGAATGTCTTCATAAAGTCCTCCTTCGAAAGAAAAGGGCCGGGATTTCGCGCTTCCACCCGCTTTTTCCCGACCCCCTTGGGCTCGAAAGCCGGTACGGTTGGTGGAAGTCACCCGTATCGGTTCTCTTGTCAATTACGTCATTTGACGCTACTATGATATAAGTTATAACGCCGAACAGCGTCATAGTCAAGTATAAATAACGCCATTTGACGACATTTTATTGATATACTAGGAGCATGGAAACTGTGGAAATATTTTGGGCAAACGTCAAGAAATTGATAAAAGATCAAAACACCACCCAAGAATGGGTTGCTAATACATCGGGAATTAGTTTTAGGACATTTCAAAATTGGATGACTCGAAAGCGCCTGCCAGATGCAGACGAAGCCTATAAAATTGCTGCTTCTTTGAAAACCACCGTCGAATTTCTCGTAACCGGCGAAGAACCACGGAATTACGCCTCTGAGAAGCTTGATAAAATCATTCCCCATGTTGAAGAAATTATTCGCATTGCGAAGCAGTAATCCCGATTTTTTCATCTCGTCCAGTCCTTTCGAGTCTTGTTGAATTCCATTTTTTCAATCATTGACTGAATAAGATCGATACCCAAGATGCAGGACTGGTCATAAAGCAGCGTCAAAACATCGTCTGTGGCTCGTTGCAGAACTTTCTTGATTAAGTCCTCTGGGTCTGCCGTTCCAACGACTGTTAACGCTTTGTAGGTTCTCCCTTGTAGTTTCAACAGGGTGCAGATTGCAAGTGCAATATCCGCGTATTCAAAGCTCATAGCTTTGTAATTCTCGACTGTGTGATTCTTCTCGTATGCCTCGCGAGCGTCAAAATACTCGATTATTTCATCGATAATTCTCATTCGCTGGGCTTTCATCGTTACCTCGGAAAAATCAATCCGTGAGGATACTATTTCCCAATGCAATGGAATTACCTCTTTGTTTATGAACCGTTCAAACTTCATTACTCCCTCCCCTCTATAATTGCCGTAGCTATTTTATGACCTGGCGAAAACTGGTATATCGAACGCTTCCGATCCACGCACACCAGCGAAGCGCCTGCTATATCACAGTAAGTTCGTGCTTTATCCAGCACCGTTGAATGGTATGGATCCTTATCCTCAAGCATCAGCGTTACCCGGTATTGCAGCTCTCGGCCAGATATTCTTCCCTCAGGAAGTTCATCGAGAACCGCATATACTGCCCGGGTCACGCTGAGCGGCTTCATATATGCCCGTTCCTCTCAAGCATTCGAATTCGAACATCAACAAATGAGGGTTTTTCCAAATCAATCACAACGTCTGCACATTTTTTCGCACCAGCTAAACTGCCTCTTTGTGAGATGCAAACCCCGGCCTTAACGACATCGAACTGAGCCTGATGGACCCGATATATCTGACACCCGTGATATTCAATAGGAGGTGTAAGTCTGGTGTACTCCGGGTTCTCTCCTGCCCGTGCCCACGGGGTCAAATATCGATATTCCATGATTCCTCCGCGTATCGTTTTGAGTAATTCAATACTCTATCCACATACCATTGTGTCCTACCGTTGTTCTTAACACCGGTTCTACCCTGTCTATGTGCGGCAATTGCGTCCTCGATATTCCCAAGAGCTCTCAAATTGTCCATGTAAATCCTGCCGGTCAGAATTGCTGAGTCCAATGGACAATATGGGTTATATTCACCATAAAGGGTGGCATAGTATTCATGATATGTTTCGTTGATCTGAAATCTACCAATCGACATACCATCATCACCAATAGCAAATTGATTCCCTGAGGACTCAGCAAAAGAAATTCCCGCAAGTATGTATTTCGGGCATCCGGTTACCGCTGAGGCAATTTCAAATATGGTCAACTCTGGTTCAGTGAACTCAACAGAAAAAAGCGGATAGGTATCCAGATTTTCATTTTCCATAGTTGAGGTATTTCCCGGAAACAGGACGATGCACAGCGTGGAGATCAATACAAAGGGCTTCATTTCGCACCTCGGTCTTTCAATGGGTATTCTGCTCGGAGCCAAACCCATATCTTTTCAAGCTCTTTCACGCTCATCTCAGCAATAGGTTTATGAACTTGGATACGCATTCGGCGATAAAGAATCTTCTGGTACGCGAGTTTTGAACCGTTTGGGACATCTTCAAGAAATGCAGAAATGTGCTGATGAATATTCTTCCGGAGAATCTTCTCGGCTTCTGAATGACTGCATGGTGGCATAACGAGTGTTTCTGCAGGACTTATTCGAGGAGTGGTCCCGTCAAGGACAGTACTTCCGACCGGGATAATCCATGGCCTTACTTCACCCGATCCTTCCCCACGGTTCTCTTGTGATGGCGCGAGTTCCATTTGCTCGTCAGGATTCGAGAGCGGTACAAGTTGTTCCGCGTCTATCATCTTCCGGGCTTTCTTGAACTGATGATCAGCTGGAGCAAAGACAACCGCTCGGGTTTTCCCAGGAGCGAGTCGATTAGCTCGAGCTATCATTTGTTCAAGCCACGGAACGGATCGTATATGCGTTAAACTGCAAATATGAGTGATTTCAGGGACGTTGAGGCCTTCATAGGCCATGGCGACCGTTACGAGAATCTTATACACTCCCCGTTTGAAGTCATCAATTCGTTTTTTTGCAAGAGCTCCATCGTCGGATGTTGCGATCTGGATATCTTTCCCAAGACCAAAGAGATAATTTGCGTATTCCTGGGCAACCACAATATTCGGAGCGACTACAAGCATCTTCGCATCTGGATAGACTAGAAGTTCCTTGTGAAAATCAAGAAGTGTGGCATCAATAAGGTGCTTTGAAAAGTCTGTACGAAGAGCAGTAAATAAAGCCTTTGCAGATTCTTCTCCTGAGAGTTTCGAAACACCTTTTGTTCCATCCAATTCTTCCCACTCGGATTCCCCGTCGAGAAGATTGAATCCAACTCTAAGGATAGATCCGTCCCTAATCGCGTCAGAACGAGAATACGTGATGACGCGTCGGGTTTCGGTCTCCTCGAGGTCGATCTCTCCACTCTTGTAAGGGAGGAATGCAATTTTTTCACCATCACCACGCGAGAGTGTTCCAGAAGCGTAAATGATAAGAACCGCAGACTCAACGAGTGGTGCAACCGCCCTTTCCCACTCAGAGCCTTTTGCCAGATGATGAGGCTCATCGAGGAACAGAATGTAACGGTGTCTCTTAAATTCCTCGGCATGGCAAGAGGGCTTCGCGCCGACAGCCTGATAGGTCGTCACGTAACCGCATGTCCCGCGCGATAGGTCGTTTCCGTTGTCGGCCGCTCGGATTCGCTTCGAAGTTCCCCAGCGTGGCTCGAGGAATTCGCCTTCTCCCTGGAACTTGAGGGAATCCCGAGGAACGATCCAGCAAATCCGATCTGCGATTACTGGAATGAGGTTTTCCGCGAGAATGACCGGGAGCGAAGACTTTCCACCGCCCGGGGTGACGGACTCAATGATTTCACGAATCGGAGCGCCGGAGAGTATTTCTCGGCATAGTTCAGCGGTTTCGCGCTGATGCTTTCGGAGGTTCATATCCACTCCATTGCAACGGAGAAAACGAACAGCGCGAGCCCAATAATCCCGGAAAATAAAACCGCATTAAGAACGCGCTGTGGTGTCTTCATTTCCGTGCCGCTTCTCTTGAGGCGAAGTCAACCTCAATTACTTCGGGATCAGTGTTGACTTCAAATTTACCACCTGCTTCCTCGATTGCTTTCTTGAACTCGTTTGTGCCGTCAATCATAATGTCAAAGATTCCCTGTTTGATTGAAGGAATGGGGCTTTCTTCCTCGAGATCGAGTTTTTTCTGAAGCCGATCACCAAGCGCATATTTGCGGATTTCTTCCTCAAGGACATCAACAGCCTCATTCAACCGATTCCGCTCATAGAATCCTTTCGCGTCCTCGTTGGTCTTATGGTCAAACTTTATATCGCGGTCAATTTTCGATACTGTCCATTTCATACGACAATACGGATTTCCGCTCGGCCTGGCATTCAGTATCAGCGAGAATGTTGGACCCTTTTCACCATCAGCGAAGGTAATCGTATCGAGAAGGACTGATACATCATCGATTTTGAAATAAGCCAAAGCCCTCTTTGTCACGTTTGCAATTGCAGTGCTCAATGTGTCACGCGGCGAATCGTTCGTATGAACCGTTAGTTCCTGAAAGGTTTGAATGTATGAAACATTCCAGTCCCAGTCACCACCGATCTTTAGTTTTGTAACTCTTGTCAAAGGTTCATCGCGTTCTTTTTCCTGAACATCGCTCATCTAATAACCCCCCACTCTTTCAATTGCACGAGGCAGTCTTCCGCACCTCGCGTTATTATTCCAACGCCACCGCGTTTGATAATCTCATCAAGAAACTTTTTTTGAAGGTCAGAAACAACGCCTCCGACAGGACGTTTACACTCTATAGCCAGGAACCGGCCATCGGGACAAATACCGATGAAGTCAGATGACCCCGGACGCCCGAAGCGGATCGGCCTTGATGATGCAGAAGGCTTTAATGCCCCTGTTTGATTCCTCCAATGGAATATCTGATAAACGTTCAACAAATTGTCGATTTCTCGAACAACTGATTGTTCGTTTTTTCCTACGGCAATTGCTTTTTTCATAGTCAATCAAACCTCATAGGTCATATTTATTTTGCAGGGCAGTAAAGCCCTCATTTATCAATTCAGCTGGCACCTTTCCCATGGACACATAAAATCCCGGGCACAAGATTGCAGATGCCGCGGTTGTAATCACTTTCCTTTCTGCTCCGAGACGCGGAAATTTTGCCGCTATTAAAAGCGCCTTTTGCTTGTTTCCCTGTGCCCAAGCTGCCCTAATCTGCGATATTTTGGTTTCCATCTTGTCCTCCACTGGTCTGGACATTAGGGCAGCATTGGTCACGGTTCAAGCCTCCTCAATGAGAATTACCGGAGATTTCTCGACAGATCCGATCTTCTTAGCGGCTTCCTGGGGAGAGCCTTTCACGAAAGCAAATACATTCTGATGCTGCTTTCCTACTTTCCGTGACTTCATAAATGGTCCGCCGGCACGAACTGCAAGTGTTCCCGCCATATTCACAAGGATGAGTTCGTTGTAAAACAGAAGTCCTGCATCCTGAAACGCCTCAATCGTGTCCTTCGTAAACCCATAGTAAAATCCATTCTTATCCCGTACCTCGCCAACTATGAACACAGCAAAGGAGTTATCAACGAGTAATTCTGTGGTGTTCTTGATTATTGCCCGATAAACTTTCAGGAAGTCTTCATATTTCATATTTGATATATCCCTGGGGTCATTTGAATACACCTCGAGATCAGCATATGGAGGACAGGAAAGCATCATGTCAGCACGTTTACCATCGAGAATTTGAGCAATCTCAATACTATCCCCTTGATACCATACAGGAGGGATATATCCGTCTGGCCTTGATGTAACACCAGCCTCCTGGCTCCTGTTTTCTTCGACTTGTGTTCCGGATAGATCAACTCCATGATATGAGAGGCCGCAGAAACCAGCGACAATGCCACGGACAGACCCGCCAGCAAAGCAATCAATAACGGTTCCACCCATAGGGCAGAACCATTTATAGAGAACCTCGCAAAGAACAGGATCAAAGATGCTTGTGCCAGTCTTCGCGATGATAGAATCAGAGGGCTTATAGTATTTTCGCTCAAATTCTTCTGTTGTTATCTGGCGCCCAATCTTCTTCTCAGCCGCAGTTTTCTGCTTGTAATAGGAAGGGTCACCACCTGAAAGAGATTTGAATAACAGGCCGCGCTCACCTTCTTGCCCACGTCCTTTGTAACTCTCAAAGACTTCGCTCCATTTCTGTTTCCGCTCTTGCCATAATGCAGTCCTGGTATCGAGAACTGAGAAAGGAGGAAGAAGGAACTTTTCAGCAAGTGATTCTCTGATCCTTATAGCCTCCGCTGTTTCCGAAGGATCCACATCTCGGGAATCAAAAGCAAGCTGAAGATCAGGCATTTCAAAATCAGTGAACTCAAAATCAGACCAATCAATATCGAGTCCTTGTGAAAAATCAAGAACTCCATCAATAGTAAGGCGCCCGAATCGGGACTCACACATTAGTATTTTTTCTTTTGCTTCAGCCTCATCACGCGCATGGATATGACAAACTGGTACAGGAGGGATAACATAACCGTCTGACTCAAGCGATGCCAGCGCTTCATTTCGCCGATCAGCGTCAATGGTATACTCACTGCCCTCGTGAGACCAAATAAACTCAGGAAATGAAAACCCATATTTAAGGATTGCGTTTTTCAGTTTCTTGAGATCTTCTTTGGTAGATTCCTTGAGACCTGTTTTCAGTGTTTTAAGGGTTCGGTAGTCCCGTGTTTCAGCACCGGTGCATTTAATCTGGACTTCTTTAGACATTACAACTCCTCGTGGAAGAAAGGATTGTCCCGGACAAAGACTTGCCTTCGCCCGGGACGTTTAACATTCTTTCGGCCTTCCACCGAATCGAGCAGGTTGTTTTTCAACTCTTGCCTCCCAAGTTGGCCGGGTACGTCTCCGGCGCGGGGTTCTATACCGCTCGTAATACCTCTTTCATCCGGTTACACACTTCCTGCCATAGACAGGACGGCAACTACCGGCAAGAGTCCGCTTGCAGGATTCCACTGCATCCCGGAGTTCCACCGGTTGTCTCAGGTCATTCCTGTTTCCTTCTGTACAGAAGATTCGGGGGAAGAGGTCTCGAACCCCTCAATCAACCCCAGCTATTACACCTTGGTTCCCCCAATAAGGCCCGCAAATTCGGTGCCGGCCTTCTGTCCCTAACCGCTTCGCAACTCCCCGCCCGGTATCGAAGACGCCTTCCAAGAATCTTCACCGTGGTTTTCGCTCCCAATGCGGATTTTTACCCGATAGAACCAAACTGTACGCCTTCGCGTAGTAAATCGACCTCCTCTGTTTCATGATTCTGACCTCATACGAAGTCAGTCCCTACCCAGTATTTTCCCTGATGAATGACTCAATGTCTGATCGTCGAATTCGCATTGCACCACCCAGCCGCACTGTCGGCAGTTTCCCTTCCGTAGCGAGGTTGTAGACGTACTGTCGTGAGACGGAAAGAATCTCCGCAGCCTCCTGAGGAGAAATCAAGAACTCAACGTCAGTCCGTTTAAGCAGGTCGCTGATTTCTTTCAGCTCAGAAAGAGCGAAATCAACTCGCCTCTGCATCGTTCGAAGATCAACAAACTGGCTCATGAGTGCGAATCTCCTTTATTTGCTTGCGCGACAAGGCTTTTTTCAAGAAGCTCCACGATCAGAGCATTCATGCTAAGATGAGGCTTAAGCTTATTAATCACTTCAATCCTCGTATAAAGAGAATTTGGAATTCTTAAAGACATAGATTTAATTTTTGCTTGTTCTTTCTTGTACATGACCCCATCATAATCCCAGATTAGGGCCATGTCAATAAAAAAAATATCATTTTGGTACTATTTTGGGGTCAATAGACGATAATTAAGGTATGAATGAGGAAGAAGAAATAACAAAATTTAACCTTCGCATCCCAACAAAACTCTATGAGAGTCTCGGCAGGCGCGCTTCAAAGAACAGAAGAAGCCTCAATAATGAAATTGTTATTATCTTGGAACGATATCAAGAGGCCGAAGAAACGCTCAATAATCATGAGAAAACCTGTCTCTTATACAC
>LVBK01000061.1 GCA_001604385.1 Spirochaetales bacterium Spiro_09
GCAATCAATACCGTTTTAATGGTACCTTTCGAGGCGATTTTATCCGCAATATCTGCTATTTTCTTGTTTTGAAGGGTTTCGGTAATCTCTATATAATCTTTTATTTTGCGATGTTGAACCAGATCGTTCAGTTGGGGGACAGATGAGACACCGACAAGTTTTCCCCACTGTTTTGACTCTTTGTATACAGTGAAAAGCTGGGGAATATCTTCATGCTTACATAAATGATCGGGGTGGGCTGTGGGAGGAAATCTTAACAGGAAACCTTCTCCATATGGCATCAGTTCAAAAACAGAAAGTAAACCGGTGCGTGGAAGCAACGGCTGGAAATAGACATCGGAATAGGTATTGACGGTATTGATCAAAATTTTCGGTTTACTCATCTGTAAAAGCAGCTGATACGTGTCTGGCTGATTACTGTCACTAAACAGCTCCAGTGCTTCTTCATATGCGAGGTAGCGGGTTTTGACCGGAATATCGCTGTCAATAATTTCTTTCATTCGCAGTTCAAGCGACTTGATATCAATTGCGATATTATTTCCCCGGGACTCCAGCGTGTAATAATATCCGTAACCAAGACTGTGACCAATCAATAACCGGAGTGATGGATAAATTTCCCGTGCTGCGGCGGCAAGTACCAGACAAAGCGTGCGGCGGTACACATTCGAGCCCTCGGTTGATTCCAGTGTAACCGGTTCAACGTGTGCCCTGATATCAATGGGAGCTGTAAGCGGGTATAATTCATTGTTGACCCGTAAGGCAACAATAGGACGCGAAGTGGCACCAAAGTGTGACAGAATATCCATTCCTTTTACCGGTTTGGTAAAAGGAAGTACTGTGCCATTCGGGAACGTAATGGAAAATTGGTGCATGATTTCCTCCGTAGAGCGTGGGGTACATATAAAACCAGGCATCGAAGGGAAATATATCGGGACCAGAGGGACTCGAACCCCCTACCTACTGCTTAGAAGGCAGTTGNNGGATGAGAGGATTCGAACCTCCGATCTTCTGGTCCCAAACCAGACGCCTTAGCCACTAGGCTACATCCCGCAGAGGTCACAGTCTACGGGAAAGCCGGATTTCTGTCAATAAGTGCCTTTTTCAATACTGCATGCTGTCAAGTTCTTCATTACTTTTAAAGAGATGCAAATCAGGCAGAATGTATGCGTGTTCTGCGCTGTACGCGGTTCTGAGAACCGATTCACTCGTTATTCCCAATTCAAAGAAATAATGCACCTCTTCAAAAGAAGGTTCTGTTATCTGGATCTCGAAAGCAAATACCTTCTTTTCATGTGTCTGGTTGCTGCTAAGGGGTCTTACCCAAAAAGTATAATTTCCGGGGGTATGCGCATTCACCCTGAAAGGATTCTCCCAGGACGAATCTATTGAAGGTGCTGTTTGGCCGTCCATGAGTAACTGTACCGATATGTTTTTCATTGGTTCAAAGGTTTTTCCGTCCAGGATACGGCCAACAATAGTTGGAAAGTTAAACACCGGAGTGTCAGGTAATGTGTTCTCAGTTCCGCAATGTGGTCGCTTTGTGCCCATAACCTGCTTCATGCCTTCCAGTGCTATCCTGTTTATATCGGCAGAAACCTGGGGTTTGTCTATTGACTCATCATATTGCGAATGTACGAGACCTCTACCCGATTTGATATACCGTGGGGGTATACGATTCAGCACATAGCAAATGGTATCAAAACGGCACTGGTTGCAGGAACAGGTTAACCACTGCGCATTGCTTTCTTTAGCTGTATCAAAAAGAGCATTGACTTCATTATATACAATTTCTTCCATCAAATTATGTACATTCATTTGTCCACCCCTGTGTCATATTGCTGTATTCCTGCGATCCCTCTGTAAACCTGTCAGAGCCGGATCAAAAAGTGTTCCGTTCAATTGGTATATTAGTTAAAATCCGAGATAGAGCTAGTAGAAGTTTAACGCACACACGTCCATTCCGCAAGTAAAGAATCAATATCGGGAATGGAGGTACAACGCAAAGAAATTGACGGTGAGACGGCTATTCTTATCTTTCTGAGGCTGGTTGTGAAGCGCGTGACAATCTCTTCAGAAAAAACCGTAGAGCTTAGGCTAAAGGGAAGGTTTTCGTCGGTAATGAATAAATTGCTTTCAAAAGAAACTCGTTCCGGTATATCAATAATGATGTCAGAACTTTTAATTGACAAGCCGGTTTTCATTGATAACTTTTCGGAAATATCAGTCTCAAGCTGGTTACGGGAATCAATATTTTCGAGAGTTTGATAGACAGGATTATCCGGTGAGCAGGTATACTCTCCAATAAGTGAATACAAGGCGTTTTGCTGAACTCCATTCGCAAGTTGTGCGATGCGTTCAGGAAGGGTCTGTATGAGGTGATACAGGCCCTGATCATCAATGCTGTATAATTGTTCAGGAACGAGAAACTGGTGCTTTAATGAAAGGTAGAGAGCCTTTTTCATCATTGCCGTTGCAATGCGGATGTGCTTGTGCCAATAAACCGATCGGTACATCAAATATTTTGAAAAAAGTATGCTTTCGATTGACATAACAGCCTTGCTGTCAAGTGTTATGCCTTTGTTCCTGTCCGGTTGAATACGTGACAAAATGAAATCCACGTCCTGTAAACCATACGGCACACCGCAATAGTACGCATCCCTGTTCAGGTAATCGAGTTTGTCAGGATCAAGAACGCCGGAAAGAATATGTGCAAAAAAGTCTGTTTCTGTATTTCTTCCCGATTCTTTCTTGTCGATAATTCGCGCAGTCTGCTCCGGATTGCCACCAGCTTTGTCTATCAAAGTTTGAAGCTCTCCCTGCATTATCAGGGCAGCGGACAGTTCTTCGTGGTCCTGCAGCGGTAGTTCTTTCAACGAGTGTGTATAGGGAAAGTGACCAATATCATGCAGTAGTGCCGCACACAGAAATGAATAACATCCTGTCCGGGTCACCCACTTGTCTGCTCCTCTGGCAAGCAGTTCTTTCAGAATTTTTAACGCAAGATGGTACACTCCAATTGAGTGCGATGCGCGGGAGTGGGTTGCTCCCGGATAAAGCAATTCTGTCGGGCCCAATTGTTTTATCCGGTACAGGCGCATGAAGGGCGTTGAATGGGTAATATTTGAGATAGCTTCTGTCATCCAGATATGTTTCCATACCGGATCACGAACTGGAACGAGAAAACGGGTGTTATCCGAGAAAAAATCTTGAATCATCCCGTCTTCCCTCGCATTATTGGCCGCCAGTTCGGGTATAAGACGCAAGCCCCCCCGAAAGCAGGATCTTTCGGGAACGAACATCAAGATCGTTCTTTGCTGTAAAGCTCAATCCGTCTTTAGTGCGTGACAACTGAAACGGAGTGCCATGTTCCAGGGAGAACCGAATACCGGTTAGCATAAGTTCATCGCCCTGTTCTATTCTCTCATACATTTCGGCAACATCCAAAACCAGCGGAATAATGCCGTAATTGATGAGGTTTGCTTTGTGTATTCGAGCGAACGATTTGACAATTACTGCACGAACCCCAAGGTACATGGGCGCCAGCGCGGCATGTTCACGGGATGAACCCTGTCCGTAGTTATCTCCTCCGAGTACAAAACAGCCTGAAGCCTCTTTTGCTCTCGTATAAAAGGTATGATCAAGACGAGAGAAGGTGAACTTCGATATTTCGGGTATATTGGACCGGAGGGGAAGAACTTTGGCCCCTGCTGGCATAATATCGTCAGTAGAAACGTTGTCTTCAGTTTTTAATAGAACCGGAAGAGATAATGTGTCGGGAATCTCCGGTGTTGCCGGGCATTCCTTTATATTTGGTCCTCGTAGAATTACTTCGTTTTTCGCATCTTCCAGGGGCCGGGGAGGGATAAGCATATTATCGTCACGGATGTCGAATGCTGCCTTGTCATCAAAGGCCGGAGCATTGGAACTGATTTCCGCAGCAGCTGACTGTGGATCTGTTATTACTCCGGTAATTGCAGCAATGGCGGCAGTCTCGGGCGATACAAGATATACCTGTGCGTCGGGCGTTCCCGACCGGCCCTTGAAATTACGGTTGAAGGTTCGCAGTGAAACACCCTCAGAGTTTGGGGCGAAACCCATTCCGATACACGGTCCGCACGCGCTTTCAAGTATGCGGAAACCGGCTCTGATTAGTTCTCCGAGAATACCGGTTTTTTCTGCCTGTAACAGGGTTTGGCGGCTACCGGGTGAAATTCCCGCTTCAACTCCGGGTGCTATGGTTTTTCCCTTTACGATTGCTGCAACAGCCGCCAGATCGCTCAGTGAACTGTTAGTACATGAACCGATGGCTACCTGGCTGACTTTGATTCCTGCCAGGTCTCGTATGGCTTTTACCGCATCAGGTGAATGAGGACATGCCGCAAGAGGAGACAGGTCACACAGGTCAATTTCGATTGATTTATCATAAACTGCGTCTGGATCGGCTGTAAGCGGACTCCAGTCTTCCTCCCTGCCCATCGCCTTCATGAACAGACGTGTTGTTTCATCGGACGGGAAAATACTACAGGTTGCACCAAGTTCTGCTCCCATGTTGGTAATGGTAGCTCGTTGAGGGACTGTTAGAGTGGCCACGCCGGGTCCATAATATTCATAAATGCATCCCACTCCACCTTTGACCGTTTCTCTTCGCAGTACTTCCAGAATTATATCTTTAGCGGAAACACCGGTAGTAAGCATTCCAGTCAATTTGACACCGATAACTTTTGGCATGCTCAGATGGAAGGCTCCACCCCCCATGGCAACCGCAACATCGAGGCCTCCTGCACCAATGGCTAACATGCCAATGCCACCACCTGTCGGCGTATGGGAATCGGATCCCAGGAGTGTTTTACCCGGTATACCGAAGCGTTCAAGATGTACCTGGTGACAGATACCGTTGCCTGCACGAGAAAACCAAATACCATAACGAGCGGCAATGCTCTGCAGATATCGGTGATCATCCATATTTTTATAGTCTTCCTGAAGTGTATTATGGTCGATATAGGATACTGAAATTTCCGTTTTAACCCGGTCTATGCCAATTGTTTCAAATTGCAAATATGCCATAGTACCGGTAGCATCCTGTGTCAATGTTTGATCGATTTTAATCGCGATGTCGGCACCCCGTTCCGGCAAGTTTCCGGTCGGCTCGACAAGATGGTTCTTGAGTATCTTTTCTGTGAGAGTAAGAGCCATGTAAATTCTCCTGTAATCTGTTCGAAATACTCATTACTGTATCCGGTTCACTCAAGATTGTCCAGATAATCCACATTGTGGTATACTGGTTGAACGGATGAATATACATAAAAGATTGAATTCCGCTCTTATTATTGTCATTCTCTCGTCACTCATGGTCTCGGGCGAAACTGTGGCCAGACAACGAATTGAACAACATCTTTTGTCTATCGAGTGGGAAGAAAATTCGTTGTTGGGAGCACATGGCACCGTCCCGTCCATCAGTATGACCGGGGGAACGGAAACGTTCCCGATTACGCAACATCCGGAGGGGAATATGCTCCCCACAATCTATCCTCGATATAAAAATCTTGGTGTACTGGATTATTCCGGCTTTGATGAGCCCTTCATGACATTTATTGACAAGGTGACACAGTCCTTGAGACAAAAGAACCTGTCAGTTGAATATGTACCCCAGACACATTTGTTTCTGCCGGTAATAGCGAATTATCGCCTTCAAAAATTACCGGAAATAACTGAAGTCCGTTTTTCCCGTCCGGTTATGGTTGACGATAATACATATAGCATTTTATTGACAATGACTGCGGCAGATACAGATACCGAATTACCAGATATCGAGATTGAGGTAGTACGAAAAGAAGATCTGTTTGAACTGGTAGCTATTAAATTCAGGAAATAGAATGACCGATACTTTTTCCCGGATAGAACGAGAATTTATCGTACACCGATTGACAGTAGAACCTCCATCGATTCTTGTGCAAACTAATGCTCTCCGTATATCCCTGTCACCGGATAATTATTCTGTTAACAATAACCGGATTCATTTTAAGGATAGTGAAGGGTTGTCTTTCAGTCAGGGAGAATGCGATATATATTTTGATCATAAAAGAAGAAAAGCAATGTTTACAAC
>LVBK01000022.1 GCA_001604385.1 Spirochaetales bacterium Spiro_09
ATTATAAAGAAGAACTCATTTCCATAAAGGAGGAATGACATGAGCACTATCGCGTTCATTGACGGCAGGGAAATTCTCGATTCCCGCGGAAACCCGACCGTTGAAGTAGATGTATATTTGGAGGATGGCAGCAGGGGCCGTGCGGCAGTGCCTTCAGGAGCTTCCACCGGGGAACATGAGGCACTGGAGCTCCGCGACAAGGATCCCGCCCGTTACGGAGGCAAGGGGGTTCTGGATGCGGTTGAACAGGTAAACAACGTCATTGCGGAAGAGCTTGACGGAGCCGATGCCCTTGACCAGGCAGAGATTGACCATCTTTTACTGACCCTTGACGGAACAGCGAACAAATCCAAACTGGGAGCGAACGCAATTCTCGGCGTTTCAATGGCGGTTGCCCGTGCAGCCGCAGATTCGCTGGGCGTTCCCCTGTACCGGTATCTGGGAGGAGCCCATACCCTTCAGCTTCCGGTACCCATGGCCAACATCATCAACGGAGGCCAGCACTCCGACAACAAGATTGACTTTCAGGAATTCATGATAATGCCCGTCGGGGCACCTTCCATGCGGGAAGCGGTGCGAATGACCGCCGAGGTCTTTCATGCACTCAAAGGAATCCTGAAGGACGCAGGACATGTCACCTCCGTAGGCGATGAAGGCGGTTTCGCACCGAATATCGACAATGAGGAAGCTCTTTCGTTCATTATGAAGGCGATAGAAAAAGCCAAATACCGGCCAGGGGAAGATATAATGATTGCCCTCGACTGCGCTTCTTCCGAGCTTTTCGATGCAGGAGACCGGAAGGGGTATAAATTCTGGAAATCGAACCCGGGGAAAATTTTCACCAGCGATGACATGATCGATCTGTATAAATCATGGATATCGAAATACCCCATTATTTCCATCGAAGATCCTCTTGATCAAAATGACTGGAAAGGTTACTCGCGCCTGACGGAAGAACTGGGAAGCAAGGTTCAAATTGTCGGAGACGATTTCTTCGTGACCAATTCCGAGCGTCTCAAGAGAGGCATCAACGAGGGCGCGTGCAATTCCATTCTGATCAAGCTGAACCAGATTGGATCCGTAACCGAAACAATCGACGCGGTGCGCATGGCGCAAAAGGCGGGGTACACCGCGGTTATTTCGCACCGTTCAGGCGAGACGGAAGACACCTTTATAGCGGATCTTGCGGTAGCGCTGGAGACGGGCCAGATTAAAACCGGGTCAATGAGCCGAAGCGACCGCGTTGCCAAATACAATCAGCTCATGAGAATCGAGGACGAACTGGGGGTAACCGGACGGTATGCCGGCCGTGAAACCTTCGACAATTTTCTGAAGTGACGAACGGGCCGGGAGTGCGCAACTTCCGGCCTGTTTTATTTTCCGGACCGCTAGTCGACGGCTCGTTCAGATGATTTTTAAAAAACAGTACGCACCTCCGATGGACAGCTTTTTTTAATGGGAATATACTCTGCCTCACTATGTCACACATCGATATTAAAAAAGGACCAATTGGTTCAACCCTCATCAAGCTCAGCGTGCCCGTCCTTGCCGGACAGGTTTTCAACCTTCTGTATAACCTGGTAGATACCTGGTTTATCGCCCGCATAGATACCACCGATCCCTGGCTTGTCGGCGCAACCGGTCTCGTGTTCCCCATTTTCTTTCTTTTCATGGCGACCATGTTCGGTATTTCGGGAGGCATCTCTTCGCTGGTTGCGCGGGCAATCGGAGCGGGAAGGTCCGCAGAACTGGGAAAAACCATCGAAAGCGGTCTCGCGCTCGCGATTGCAGCGGGCATCCTGGTCCTGGCGATTTTCTATCCGACAACGGACTATCTGTTGGGTCTTTTTGGGGGCACCGATCTCATTCTCGAATACGGCAAAAGTTATTTGCTGTGGATTTTACCCGCCGCGCCCTTCATGTTTTTGAATGCTGTATTCATGGGAGTCCTTCAGGGTGAGGGCCGAACCAAGCATATGATGATGGCAATGCTGAGCGGAACCCTGGTCAATATCATTCTGGACCCGATACTTATCTTCTCTGCCGGTATGGGTATCGCGGGAGCCGGTTTTGCCACCTCGATCGGCAATATGGCAAGCTTTGTCTATCTGCTTGTCGTCTTTCTGAAAACCGGCTCTGAAGTTACCGTCGAATGGAAATGGCAACATGTGTCCCTCCCGGTTATCGCCGAAATTCTTCGGGTAGGAATTCCGCACAGTTTGATCAATTTCCTTTCCTCAATCAGTTTTATCTTTTACAACCGTATCATGATCGCTATCAATCCCATGATTCTGACATCCTTTACCCTGTACTCGCGTATAGAACAATTTTCGCTGGTACCGATCTGGTCTATGATGGGCGGTTTGGGGGCGATTGCGGGACAGGCGGCAGGTGCGGGAGATTTCTCCAGGATGCGCCAGTCTGCACGTACGGCAAGTATTATGGGACTTGTAATCAACGGATCCCTGCTTGCGCTCTATGTATTATTTGGCAACCAGATATTCATGCTGTTTCAGAGTGACGCCGAGGTACTCTCCATTGCGCGGATAATTCTGCCCTGGATGGCGGGGGGAACCTTCGTATCGGTGCCCATATTTATGATCGGTACCGTTATGACCTCGGCAGGCTTCGCAAGCAGGAATCTTGCCCTGACCGCGATCCGCATCTATGCCCTGAACGTACCGGCTTGTGCAATTGCGGCCGCGCTTTTCAGGGGACAATTGGCACCGGTCATGGCCGCAATATTCGGCTCTGCCATTATTGCACTCTTTATGATGATTGGCGCACACAAGGTATTCATGAACGGCCTGGAAAGCGGCCGCCTGACAATCAAGTACGGGGCGAAACAAGCAGGATAAAGAAAAACATACCTTACAACGCGGCTTTCAGCAGGGCTACAGCGCCCTGCAACCCGGCAACGGCCGAATTACCTGCGGAATACAGGCCGTCACGGCTTTTCTTTGCCTCGAACAGGGCTTCCTGCAGAACCTTCAACCGCTGGACGTCAGTTTCCGTGCGGGTCGCTTCCTCTGCCCGGTCAATGAGTCTATTGAGCTCCTTCCAGGCTGCCGTCAAATCAACAAGGGCGAAATATGCAGGTTTTGCCTGGAAGTTTGTGTCCCACAACGAGGATGACTGATTCACGACAAAGGTATACTCGTCATTCAGGCCATCTTTCGATACATTGACAATTTTACCCCGACCCGAGCGGGCACTGCGCTCCAGAAAAAGCTTGAAAAGGGATGCGTATTGGTTTGCCTGCTGCTCAAGGATTAATGCGGAAGGATAATTGGTTTTTGCACTGGTCGACACATCGATTTCGGTAATCGCCATCTCGTTGCATATGGCGTCGAATTTGTCATAGGAGGCAACCCAGGCCTCTGCAGTCGGGGACAATATATTGTCATGCTCCTGCATGCCGATGCCGTCCAGGTTTCCTGCACGATAAATCGGTTCAAGAAGGGCAACAATACCGTCAGCCTTTCCCGCACTGTGCGTATTATAGTCATTGTAATACAGCTTCATCTGGCTCTCGCCATACCCGGTACTGTATTTACGGGCAAACTCGAAGGCATAGGAAACATAGCGCTCGTCTCCATAGACGATAAACCAGTCGTTTTTCGATCTCCTGACCTTGCCCGATCTGTCATCAATTGCCTCATTGACCACATCAACGGCCTGAACCATACCTGGCCATCCTTCGTGCAGCTGGCGGATTATTTCCTTGATGTACCATTCCATCCGTTTGGTCATGATGTCGCGGCTGACATACGTACCGTCAGAAGTATATCCGGTGCGGAAAAATTCGGTCGGGGTCTGGGAATGCCACACCAGGGTATGTGCGCGAAAGCCGAAACCATGGCGTTTTGCCCAGTCAAGCTGGGCAATCAGATCCGGTGGGAATCGCACCACCGGTTGTGTTTCGGCAATCTCCAGTTTTTTGCCCCGCCGCGCCTTTTGGCTTGCCTCGGCGCTTGCCGCAATATCCAGGGTATACATCGGCTTCATATTGTTTCCCGGCGCCATGAAGTTCATGTGATGGGCGATCAGTTTCCCGCCTTCGGGATTCAGCGCGCGCGGGGAAGCTCCGGGAACCGGCACATCGTCGGGAAGGGCAATATGCCGGTAGGAAAGCAGGCAGCCAAAGGAAAAGTCCTCCGCGAAAACATCCTTCAGGGCCGGCAGCTCTGTCTGCACCGACTGGGCCGGTACCGGAAAGCACGCAAACAGGAAAAGAAATGCCACACCGATACCCAAAGTTCTTTTCATCTCACGACCCTTTTCTCAGGATTATTGTTTTCAGCGTCCGGATAACAATCTGTATGTCCAGAATCAGCGAATAATGAAAGACATACCACAGGTCATATTTGATCTTGTCGCTGTGAATGGTGTAATAGTCCCCGTGAACCTGGGCCAGACCGGTAATCCCGGGCAGTATGGAAAACCGTTCGCGATACCAGCTGTCTTCCATCAGGCCCTCTTCCACTTCGTGCTGGACAAGCGGGCGCGGGCCAATGAAGGACATATCCCCCCTGAGGATATTGAAAATTTGGGGAAGTTCGTCGAGGCGTGCGTGACGGATAAAACCGCCGACAGGCGTCAAACGGGGGTCCTTGCCGGGAACAACCTTCCGCGTAGCCTCGGCGGGATTCACGTACATGGAGCGGAACTTGTACACCACAAAGGGTTTCATGCCGCGGCCGATTCGTTCCTGCTTGAAAATCGCCGGACCCTTTGAGGTCAATTTGATGGCAATCCAGGACGCGCAAAAGAGCGGGGATAACAGGATAACCAGTACGAGCGAGAAGATGAAATCGAAGAAGCGCTTGACGACAAAGAGGCTCTGGTTCGTGGTATTGATGCGCAAGAACGGAACATCGCAAAACCGCATATAACGGGGAGCGGCAAGAAGAACCTCATAACTGGAAGGTATCATGTATACCCGGGTTCCCTGGTAGGTGGAATACTGTAATGACTGGAGAATGCGCTCCTTTTCTTCCACCTCGTCCGCCACCACAAGAATCATGTCGATGCCGTTATCCCGGACAATAGTGTCAAGATCGCGTTCCCGGCTTCGTTCTATAACGTCGACTATATCGAGATTGATGTCCTTCTGGGTCGCCAGTTTTTCCCGCAAACCCGGAATTCGGGGAGACGAACCCACTATCAGGGTTCGCCACTTGCGGGAGTTAAGCCAGGTAACGAATACCTTGAACAAAGCGGAACATAAATAATTGATGACCAGATAGGTCACCACAATGGAGCGGGGCATATTTTTTACCTGAAAGAAAAACGAGAAAGCAAGAATCAGGAAAAAAAGAGCCATTGCCGGCAGGGTATGCTTGATCGCCATTGTCAACACATTCCGTTTAAAGTCCGGATCATAAATTCCCAGACTGTATACCGCGATGATATAAAACGGAATACAGGAAAGTATAATGATGATCTGGGGTATCGACGGATCGAAATCGAGTACGTCACGGAAAATGATCGGGTAATTGAACCGGAATTCCAGGGCGAGATACAGGGAAAAAACGGCTACCACTATATCCAGCAGGATATGGAGCGGTTTCGCTACTGTTTTGATCATAATACCTGAGTATACAGGGATTTTGCCATGATTAAAAGTATATTCCTGCCAGGATATCAAAAAAGCGACAGTTCACCGGCGTTCCGCGTCCTTTTTGATGGGAAGTCTGAGTACGATGGCCAGGATGAAACATACCGCCGATACGATGGCAAGTGCGATTCCCGGGCCAAAGCGGCTGCTCAGGAAACCGAGAAGAACGGCGATAAGGGCGGCAGCAAGCGTCTCCGCCTGGGATTCAACGGAGAGTGCCGAGGCAAGCGAGTCCGCCTTCATCCGTTCGCTGACGTAGGCAATGCCCATCGGTTTTCGCAAGTTTTCGATGATAAAAATACCCGGATACACAATGAGGGCTGCCGGAAGCAAGCCCCGGCCATTGAGAATTCCGCTTGCAAAGCCGAATACGATTCCCGCGTAGAGCGTCAGGTTCAGGGGAACTGCAAGGGATGAAAACCTCCGGGAAAAGGAGCCGGCAGAGGAGGATGCAATCGAGGTAAGGACAAAAAGCAAGGAATACACCAGGCCGCCAAGTACCGCAGTCCGCTCCTGTTCCGCGAAGGCGCCCATAACGGGCAGTACAAGGGCCATGGCTTTCAGCAAAGGCTGAATATAGTCCTTGCAGGCCTTGTAATACCCGCTATACAGGGACTGGTTTGCGATTGCCCGAACTGCGTCAGGATTTGCCAGACTCGACTTCAATGAGGCAAGAACAGATCGCACTTCAGCCGAAAGGGTCTTTCTTTTCGTGGAGCGGCTTCCATCCAGAAAGGCCGGGTAAGACAGTATCAGCAGAAGATCCAGAACGTAGGGTATAATAGTAAAAAGAAAGACAGGAGCGTACGAACCCTGCCAGAACACCAGGGCAGCGGCAATGAGGGCGGAAACGGCAGCGCCGCGTTGGGACCAGGCACGGGTATGACCATAATAATGCGTTTTCAGATGAGCCCATTGGCGTGATTCAAGGTAATCGAAAATCATGGCCTTGTGGGTTCCCGTACGGAACGCGTCGCCAAAGGCATAGGCAAGCATGGCAAGAGCGAGAAAACCATAGCTGCGGGACGCAAAAAAAACGACAAACGACAAAATATACGACAGAAAGGAAACAGCCATAACCCGGCGGCGGCCAAGCACGTCGGCAATGACTCCGGAAGGGATTTCCATCACGTTGATCGCGATCTCCCGAAGCGCGTACAAACTGCCGATCTGCAAAAAATCGAGGCCCTTCTCCAGGAAGAAAAGCATCATGAACGGCTCATAAAACCGGAGGTCCTTCAGAAAACCGTATGCGCAAAATTTATAATATTGAACGTTTTTTTCGAATTCTTCTTTTGCCATTGGATCCAGTCTTTCTTGCCTTAATGCTGTACGGCGTATCTCCCGTCATCCGGCTCAGGGAAGCTGTGACCGTGAGGAAATAACCTGGGACACAAGACCGTACTCCATGGCTTCGGAGGCGCTCATCCAGCAATCGCGATCAGTATCCTTTGAAACCTTTTCGACGGGAATGCCCGTTTCCTCGGAAATCATGCGGTTAATGCGAACGCGCATCTTTTCAAGCTCAAGGGCATGGATCTCAATTTCCGTTGCCACTCCCTTCATTCCCGACAGCGGCTGATGGATCAGATAGTGACTGTTGGGAAGGGCAAAGCGGCGCTCCTTCGGAGCGGCAAGGAGGATAATGGAACCGGCACTGGCGACAAGACCCATACCGATGGTATACACCGGGGCGCTGATAAACCGGATCATGTCGAAGATGGCATATCCCGCATCGGCGTCGCCGCCGGGCGAATCGATAAACACCCTGATCGGCTCGGAAGAATCGGCTTCAAGAACTAAAAGCTGACGCACAATTTTTTCTGCCAGGGCCTTGTTAATCTCGCCGGAAAGAAGAATTTGCCGGGTTTTAATAAACTTCGCAGAGAGAGGATCCATTCCGTCCTGCTTTTCCCGGTTATCGCATTCTTCCTGTTCTTCCTCGTTCATATATACGGTGTTCATGTAATTATCTCCTTAAAAATATGCTACCGGAAAGGCAGCCTCTGTAATGTACTAAAATTCTGCATATAAGTACAGCGTTTTCGGCGGGATGACCACCTCGCGACCGGCGAGGTCACCGGGTCGACGAGCATCCAGTACCGGATGCCATGCCATATCCGGTGCCGGAGAAGGAAGCATCGCCCATGCGTCCTCGAAACCCGGATTCACCACGATACACGCACGATCCCAGCTGTCGCCCAGATCCTTCCCCCCGGCAAGAATCCAGGCAAGCGGAAGCGGTTGCAATGGAGCGGAACGAACGGCCACATCGGAAAACCGTACATGATGCAAGACCTCCTCGGCGGTTTCAAGCAAAAACAGCGGATGGCTTTTCCGCACCTCGATGAGCGCGCGTACATACTGAACCAACTCCTGTTTGTCCGCGCACCGCGTCCAGTCAAGACCGTTTAGGCGGTCACACAGAGTATACGAATTGTGACAGAACGCCCGGCTCTTGTCGTGCGTCCAGGCAACATCGCAGAGCGCCGACGAATGTTCGGCCATAATATCGGAGGGAATTTCCTTCGTTCTCATGAATTCCATACCGGCATGCAGGAGCGGAATGCCCTGGGAAAACAGCACCAGGGCAATGGCCATCCGCTGAAGGCGTTCGTACCAAGCCTCGCTCTTGCCCTGCTCGACCAGGGACAACTTGTCATAGAGCGTGAAATTATCGTGGACCTCAGTATAATTGACGGACACGCCGGTTCGCGTTCCCCAGGGATTGCAGTTGACAGTCCCTTCAACCAGACGGTTATGCACCTCCGGATGATACATGGTTCCGACAAGACCGAACTTGACGGACTCAAGGCGTCTGCCATCATGGACATACCCGCCCTCTTCGGCGCAGAACGAGGACCCCTTGACCGCGCAACGGAAAGCATCATTGAAAAAGCCGTAGGCAGGAAGCTTGCGTGATTCCGTCATGGCCGCACCGATCATTTTATGGCCATGGTACATAAGCCAGCCCTCTCCGTACAGCAATACATCGCTCTTGATGGCGCAAAGGGCCCCGGCGATCGCGTTCATGGTAGAGATGTCATGAAGACCCATCAAATCGAAACGGAAGCCGGCCACCCGGTATTCCCGAAGCCACCAGACAAGGCTGTCAATCATGTAGGTTCGGAAAGCGGGACGTTCGCTCGCCGTATCGTCGCCCGCCCCGGAATACGAGTCGAGGCGAAAATAATATCCCGGGACGCAGACGGACAGGGGATGACGCGGGGCATCGGGCACATGGTTGAATACCACGTCAAGGATGACGCCAATACCGCTGTCGGCAAAGGCCTTGATCAGCTCTTTCAGCTCGCGGATACGGACACAGCCGTTCCAGGGGTTCGTGGCATAGGAGCCTTCGGGAACGCGATGAGACCAGGGATCATACCCCCAGTTGAAAAGACCTCCCCTGAGCTGCCCGGCATAGGAGGCATCATTGCAACGGGTCTCGTCAACGCTGGTAAAATCTGCGACCGGAAGTAACTGCACATGGGTAATTCCAAGCGAACGGAAATGATCGAATCCGGTCGGAACAACCCGACCGGAAGAACTTTCCCTATACGTCCCCTTTTCAACCAGCCCCCGGTACGTTCGCCTGAGGGACTCGCTCCCTGTCCAGGAGGGGGAGGAGGTGGCATCGGCGACGTGAAGCTCATAGATAACCGCTTCGTTCGGTCGCGCAAGGCTAGGAGGCCGGACGTTTTCCCAACCGGAGGGGTCAGTCATTCGCGGGTCGAGCACCATGGAGCGCTCCCCGTTTACCCCGCTTGCCAGGGCAAACGGATCGGCCGTTTCTCGCACCACACCGTGAACCAGCACCCGGTAGCGGTAATACATGCCGTGAAGGTCCCCCGCGAGGGTATGCACCCACACAAGCGAATCGGAAAGCCGTGTCATCGGATGCCAGGCGCAGGCCTCGCCGGAGGAGCCGTCCCGATACAGAACCAGCGTCACCGAGCGCGCAGTTGGTGCCCAGAGCGCAAAATCGGTATGCGTTGCCGTCCATCGGGCTCCCTGCAGGCCGGAAGCAGGCAGCGACGACCGAAAATGGTCGCCGTCAAAAAACCATTCAAGCGCTGCGGCATTGGTGCCGCCGCCATGATGAGCGCGCAATTTGCCCGCACGGAGCAGGGACTCAAGATACCGATCCTGATGGAGGGCACCGCACCAGGGATTATCAAGTTCATGCGGGGGAAAGGCGTCAACGATCCAGTGCTCGGGAAATAAATTCCTCGGCAATACATGGCTGAACTGTGCCTGTTGCCCGGCAGAACTTCCCGTCCAGACAGTCAGGGGAACCCCGGGAATGATCGAATGCCCGTTGACTTCCAGAAGCGGCAAGGAATCGCCTTCGGCGGTCCACACCAGGGTTGACTTCAGTACCGACGGCCGTTCCCGCACAATCGATATATCCATTTTCCAGCCGGGTCCGAAAACTGCAACCGCGGACCAGTTATCCACGCGGGCGGGCAAATGCGGAGCAAAGACAATACGGTGTTCGTCCAGACGGGGAGCAAAACCCGTCACCTGCTGCCAGAGCACGCGGATAAACTCGGCCAGCCCCCAGGTGCGCGAATACGCGCCGGTACACAGGGCTTCCCCGTCAAGCGAACGGGCCTGGATTGAACCGCTCAGGGTACCCGGAACGCCAATTTCCAGGATCTGTCGGGCCGTATTACGCAGCAGGGCATCGGCAGAAACCGGCAAACAGGCGGCATGGCGCGTTGCCGGCAGGGACACGGAGGCCTCGATATACGCTCCGGTCAGCCAGGGCGCTATGGTTCCGTTGTGAACGGACGCGTCCTTGTGGTGGCGCGGTGATTCCTCATGAAAGGGATGAAACAGGGGATCGTCGGGAGAAAGAGTGTACAAACCATGGGGATTGATGAGTTCGCGATTGACGGTTTCCATAATGGCCTCGCGCAGCGGCGCGTCAAGGAGCCACTCCTCCTCATCCAGAATCGATGAGGCGGTAATCGCAAACAGCTGATTCGGCCGTACCCGGAAGTCTTTAAGCCATTCGCCCGTCGGCCCCGGAGGAAGATGATCCGCAAGCGCATTCCGATCCCCGCACCAGAACAAAGCCCTGAAGGACTGGCGAAGACGCATGGACAGCTCGTCGCGCTGTCTCATTTTGATCGCGTCCCCTTCACGCCGCGCGAAGCGTACTGCAATGCGAAGGGCGGTATACCACAGGGCCTGAATTTCACAGGCACGGTCTCCGCGCGGCGTCCAGGCTATTGACCCGTCAATTTCTGTGTCCATCCAGGTCTCGGAGTCTCCATGAAGCAAAAAACCGTGCGCATCACAGCGGGCGCACGACGAATCGATAATCACATCAAGCACGGGGATCAGCTCGTCTGCCAGGCCCAGGTCGCCGGTATACTGAATATATTCCCATACCGACCGGACAAAAAGGAGACTCGCATCTGCACTGTTATAAATTGTCCGCCCATCGGCGTATACGCAATTGGGTATTCTGCCATAATGGGGACTGGACGCATCCCGACACTGGTGGTGCGCAAGACCCGTTAATACCTGCCGGCCTTCACCGAATTGCCCGCCGGCAAGCAAGGTCCCTGCAAGTGACAGGCAGGTATCCCGACCCCAGCTTTCCCGCTGCCAGGGAAGGGCCGCCCACAAGAGCGGATGCGCGGGCTGCCGGGAGCACACCATCATCCAGCCGGTAAAATGGGCCCAACGAACAGCGGAATCGAAGCGTGCATCCCCGGTAAAAATAGCGCAACTGTCCAGGAAGGCCTCAATCTTCTCCCGATGATTGAAAATTCCCCGATCGCGGGCCAGACGTACCGCCTTGCGCTCCGCTCCCTCGCACGTATCCTCGAATACAATATACACAGAAAAATCGGTTGCCTGCGGGTGTCCATGACGTACGATACACGTCCTCCGGTCAGGAACATCGAGCGTGAAAGGGAATTCGGATGCCATGGCACGGCCGCAACCGTCGCTCCACACAAAAACCCCGGTTCCGGGAACCTCTTTCCATGCCCCGGAATCCATGTGGCCTGCGCGGGAAACCGTACTGCCTTCCGGGAACAGCAGTCCGGGATACACTCCGTCGGTTCCGGAAAGCGACACAAACAGGGCTTGTTCATCGAGCAAAAGGGATATTTCCAGATCGGGGAGAGGTTTCCGTCCCGAACCGAACTCGGGAAAATGAATCCGGCAACCCTCCGGGCGAACATCCGTCCACAGGGCATTCGACCGCCATATATCGGCGTAACCCTCTTCGCACAGGAAAAAATCGCACAGACAGGTGGTATTTCCCCGGACATAGCCTCCGGTATGCAATCCCTCGCCACACAGGTCGGCATGAAGATCAAGAAATCCGCTGGTACGGTCTGTCCAGGCAAACCGCCGTCCGCTTCCGGCTGGCACACGTATTGTCATGGAGAAAAGTATATACCAGGTTTACCGGGACAACAGATCAAAAAAAAAACCGGCAGACTGTGCTGCCGGTCCGGTTATGGATCAGAATATCAGATCGTAGATAAAACGTTCGGCGTATTGTCGTGCGAAGGTGGTGTCATCCATTTCGACGCCTTCAGGCGAGTACACTTCCCACATCTTACCCAGCTCGACCTCCGTTTCGTCAACCAGGGAGGTAAACTCCTCGTAGGCATCAAGGAAGGGATTCGGATAGCCGAACTGTTTTTGCCAGACCAGATCCTCGTCCTCGCCATAGGCTTCGAGAGCGACATAGCGTCCGCTTGATACCAGAAGGGCATAATAACCGTTCGTTCCACCCTCCTCGTCGGTGCTCACCGCGCGAAGACCGTCGCCAAAGGTTTCTATCTCAAAGGTTTGCCACAAATCCCCGTTTTCGTAGAGTTCGATAACAACGCCAGCCTTGAGCGCGGCATTCATGAAAGCAAATGGATCTACCGAGCGGATGGCATCCTCAAACCCTGATGCGGCCTCTTCGGCGCCGCTGTAGTCAAAGGCCACGCTCATGCTCGCTCCGTACAGGGTGTACTGGAGACTCTGTACACGGTTTTCCTCGTCATAGCCGACTACAAAATCAAGGGGAACCTGCAGGGTTTCACCGGAAGCCTGAATTCCGGTAATCCGATCGGAGTCATCATAATTGAGCGCCACATCGAGCAAGAGATTGTTTCTCAGCCAAGAAACCTTCCGGCTGATCCGGCCTGCTTCATCATATTCGAACGATGATCTGAACTCCTTGTCGTTCAGGCGAGAGTCTCCTGCATGGGCGACCGCCAGAGGATACCACCGGTCATCGAGGGTCACCGTCGTCACAGCGTTATTGTTTTCCTCTCCGGAATATCTGAGGCGGTACTGTACCGGTTCAAGACCGGTTCCTTCGTACATGTCCTGCACCGAAAGGAGGTCAGGCATATTCGTTACCGGGACCACGGGCAATTCCGCAAGCGGAACAAGCCCCGCGCATCCGAGTTCGGCCATGGTCGGCTGACCCAGTATGCTACCAGAGTCTGCCGTACAGCCTTCAGCCGCCGCGATGCTGAAGATTGCGGGTAATGAGGACAGGGGCTCACCCTCGAGTACAAAGGACGCCTCGAAAAGCCAGTCGGTAAAATCGTCCCGGTTTATGCGCCATATCGCCCCGCTCGGCTCCCAGGTTTGCGAAGTTTCGGCCGTTGTGTTGCGAAAGGCGACACCCGAAGCGAGCATTCCGTTTGTCGAGGCAACTTCCCGCTCGATTCTGACAATATCATCATGATATAGTGTGTTGTCGCCGCTCATCTTGTACCGGATACGGTCTGTCAGGTATCCATCGTCGGTATAACGGTATTCTGCCAGATACATAAATTCGCCGAGGGAGTTATACCGCGTCTCGAAAGAGACCCGTCCATCTTCATTATACCCGTACCGGTATATCGCGATCAGGTCACGGGAGGCGGTATAAAGTTGAACCTGGGTTACCTGCAGGGTCTCGGGATTAAAATACTGCTCCTCGTAGGACTGCAGACTGTCGTCCTCGGTACTGAGGGTTTCCACCAGAATGCCATCGCTGGCATAGGTTGTTTTTTTGTAGTCAGGAACGATTTCAGTCGTTTCCTTGTCCGTCAAATTGAAATTACACGATGAAATGACTACACTGGTCACCATAAGAAACAGAATATATCTCTTCATACGCTGAATTGTAGCATAGAGGAAAACAGGAAACCATGTGGAATTGTAAATACCGCGAAAAAATTGCATTTTTTCTTCTGTTACTGAACGCGGCAGCGGCCTTTGCGGAATTGTCCGTTACCTTCGAGCCGCCGCAATTCCGGGATGGCCTCGAGCAAATTGAAGCGCTTATTGCCGAACATTCGGTCGTTTTTTTGCATGAAATCAAGACAACCCTAGAGGACAGTATCGACAAGCCTCTCTTTATGGAAGGATTTAACCGCGCGGCTTCCCACGCCTCGGCCATCACCCCGTCAATTCACCGGAAAACCGGCTTCTTTTTTTCTGTCGGAACCATCGCCTCCCTCTACTCGGAAACCCTCTCTCCGGATATGTTCGCCGATCTTGAAAATTTGAACGAAGAATCCGATTACCCCGGCGGTTTCGGCGTCCAGCCACTTGTCGCTCATCTGGGTGTACCGCTTGACCGGTTTATTCCCGGCATCAGCCTTTCCCTTACCGGCGGATACATACGCCTTTCAAGCGGGGATCTCGGGCTTGAAACCGGTACGCTGGGCGGCCAGATACACTGGAACCTGCAAAAGAAAAAGCAGGCGCTCTTTACCTGGGACGGAATCGCTCTTTCAGCAGGCGGTTCCTGGTCGCTTTCCAATCTATCAGCGGCATTCGAGCCGGGACTGATCGAAGAAACGGTCGAAATCGACCCCGATTCGCGCGGGCCGCTTACCACGCTCGAGGTTGCGGTCATTTCGCTTGACCCCGTCGTCCGGGCAGGAGTCGCAACCCGATCGATCAATGTGAGCATGCAGGCGACAACGGGGTTCACGCTCTTCGGTTTTCTTTCGGCATTTGCCGGAGGCTCGGTTGGCTGGGGTCTTTCCCGGTCGGCCATCACCATCGACATGGATGAGCATATTGTCATAGAGGGCGATTTCCAGGGATGGATCGAGGATTCCAGCCAGGGCAGCATCGCCATACACGGCACCGACGATGAAATCGTCACCACAACCTGGGGATTTTCCGCTATAGCGGGCCTTGCCTTCCGTTTTTCGGTTCTTGACATTACCGTACCCGTCATCTGGCGGCCGGGAAAAGCCATAGGCACCGGACTTTTCATGGGGGTGTCATTGTGAAAAGACTGATGGGAGCCGTCCTTGCCCTGTTCTGTGTTTCATGGCCCCTTCACGCGGACACAGAAGTGAAGTCTCTTCCTCCAATCTATAGCGGGAAGCTCCTTATCGCGTCAATTTCCTGGGAAGGCGAAGGAGGCGTCATTCCCGCTGAAAGCGGCCTCCTGTGGGCAAGCCGTGCGGGCTTGCACGTCGAGGGGTTTGCCCTGGCAAACCTCCTTGCCGGTTTCCGGTTCGGGTACCGGTGGCACGACAACCCCGCCTCCGGCATTGTATCAATGCCTCATGCAGGCTTTGTAACCGGTTACCGGATAGCCATTCCCTCTCTTTTCTCCGTTACACCGGAGGCAGGCTTCGACTATTCTGCCGCGATTCGCGGCCGGGATCTGGCATTTCACCCGGAGATAACCGCCGCGCTGCGCCTTTCCTGCAGTCTTGTCGGCCGATACTATCTGACGCTCAGCCCCACGGCAGCCTTTCCCCTTATGTCGGATGAAAAACCCCGGATTTCGGTCTTCCTGGGCTCCCGCAAGGAAATTGCCGTAAAAGGTACCGTTCAAAGCGTGCGGCCTTCTATACAGGTCGGAGCCCGGTACTTTTCCCCCGACGGCGACGGCAGCGACGACACACTCGATATTCTGTGCGAAACCGCCTCGCCCCGCTCCATCCGGTCCTGGGCTGTCGAGATTCGGGACCAACAGGGCAACAGCCGCGCGACCTATTCCGGTACAAAAAGAATTCCCGCGCGCATCAGGTGGGACGGAAACGGACAGGAACACGAGCCGGGAGAAAGGTATACCGTGTTTTTTTCGACCATTGACCATGCAGGACGGACGAGCGGCGTTCAGGATACCGTAATGGTAGACATTTTACTGATAGAGGATGGCGACCGGTTTAAAATCCGCGTGCCTGCCATACGGTTTCCGCCCTGGTCAGCACGCCTTGACGGAAAAGGAACCGAGCTTTTCGCGGAGCATAACCGCACGGTAGTACGCAGAATTGCCCAGCTATTCAATCGCTTTCCGGAATACCATCTGATAATCGAAGGCCACGCAAACTCGGAACAATGGAACGATCCAGCCGCCTACGCAAAAGAACAGAAGGATATACTGATTCCCCTTTCATTACAGCGCGCGGAATCTGTCCGCAACGCGCTTGCGCGGGAGGGAATTGCCGCCTCGCGCATGAGCGTCCGGGGAGAGGGATCGGGGCGGCCGGTCGTACCCTTCGAGAATCGGGAACAGGCGGTTCAAAACCGGCGGGTGGATTTTATTCTGGAGAAGCGGACAAGCCCTCAAAGAGAATAGAACTGAGGGAAGACACCAGAGAGCCGCCGACCACCACAAGCGCACCGGAATGGATACCCCGCTGATCAAAGCCCTCGCCCACCCCGGAGAAAATCGAGACAAGACCGGCTACGGAAATTCCAATGCCGCCGAGCATGGCGACAAAGGAGGCGGTCCGCACCGGTTTGTGCCAGCGGGTATGCACAATGCCGCCAAGCACCTGTGCCTCAACCGGAGGCGGCAGGACGGATACATCCGGTTCCTCGACGTTTTGGTCCGGCAGAACGGGCTGCACAGGCTCCTGCGCTACGGCCCTGCTCGACAGCGATAAAAAGCACAGCGCCATGCACATAAAAAGTATTCGGATCATGACCTCAGTATACCGCACCGTCCTCATAAAAACAGCAAGAGGCTGACAGCCATCACCACCATTCCTCCTATCAAACCCGCTATGGCGATATGATGCTCTCCGTATTCCTCTGCGGTCGGCAACAATTCGTCCAGAGAAATATAGACCATAATGCCGGCTACCGCCGCGAAAATAAGCCCGAACGTGCCGTCGGAAAAGATCGACCGCAATACAAAAAAGCCGATTATCGCGCCGACCGGTTCGGAGAGGCCTGAAAGAAATGACAGAACAAACGCTTTCCGTCTGCTGCCGGTCGCATAATAAATGGGAACGGATACCGCCAGGCCTTCGGGAATATTGTGAATGGCAATGGCCACGGCTATGGTAATACCAAGGGTCGGGTCGGCAATGGCAGCCATGAAAGTCGCCAAGCCCTCGGGAAAGTTGTGTATGGCTATCGCAAGGGCGGAAAACACACCCATTCGCAACAGCTTGTGGGGAGGCGGTGTTTTTTTTCCCGATGGTTCCTGGCCAGATTCTTCGGCACACTCAAAGCACCGCACATCCTTCATTTCATGCGGGTTTTCGTAGGACGGTATCAGCTTGTCGATCAAACCGATGACGGCCATACCGACAAAGAAGGCAATAACCGTATACCAGTGTCCCCCGCGAATACCGAACTCCTCAATAAGCGAGTCTTTTGCCTTGACGAATATTTCCACGAACGACACATAAATCATGACGCCCGCGGAAAAGCCGAGGGCGCCGGCCAGAAATTTGGGGTTGAACTTTCGGGACATAAAGCCTATGACGCTGCCGACCCCGGTCGCAAGACCCGCAAACAGAGTTAGACCCAACGCAAAAAGCACATTTGAAACGCTCACGACTTTTCTCCTTTTTTAGCTTCATCCCATAGACGGTCCATCTCTTTCAGATGCGCGCCATCCATGGGAATACCCGCTTTTTTCATCTCTTTTTCCACATAGGTAAAACGGCCGGTAAATTTCGCGTTTGTCGCGGTCAGCGCGACGCCGGGGTCGACACCCAGGTGGCGGGCAACATTCACGACCGAAAACAAAAGGTCTCCCAGTTCATCTTCAACCGATTCATGATTGCCCTCGTGAATGGCTTTCTTTAATTCGCCCAATTCCTCTTCAAGTTTCGGCCAGACGTCGGTAACCGACGGCCAGTCGAAACCGTGCTTTGAAGCCCGCTTTTGCAATTTCTTGGCACGCTCAAGCGCGGGGAGGCCCCGTGACACATCCGAAAGGATCGAATCCCCGGAGCGGCCCTCCACAGTTTGTTTGATGGTTTCCCACTGGCTCAGGACGGATTCCGCTGTTTTGGTCCTGCCGTCAGAGGAAGGACCGTCAAAACCTTCCGTTTCACCGAAGACGTGGGGATGTCGCCTGATCAGTTTTTCGGTGACCTCCGCAAGAACGTCGGAAACGGTGAACAGACCCTTCTGTTCATACATATAGGATAACATGACCGCATTCAAAAAAACATCGCCCAGTTCTTCCCGAACATGGGTGGCATCTCCCTCCGTGATCGCCTCAACGGTTTCATAGGATTCCTCGATCAGGGTTTCCCGCAAACTTTCGGGCGTTTGTTCAATATCCCAGGGACAGCCGCCCGGTCCCCGCAGTCGCCGGACAGTGTCATACAGGCCGATAAAAGACCTTGCAAGTGGATTTGTGTCGGTCATACAAGCACTCCTTTTTGATCTACCAGTTTCTTTTTCGCCCACTCTGCCGCAAAGGGTTCGGGCCCCTTCTCGAGAATTGCGCAGACAAGCTCGCCCGCCGCGGGCCACAGCTGTGAAAGGACAATCCGTTCGTCCGAAGTAAAGTCTGACAGGACCCAGGCTGCGACATCGGAATGGTCAGGCCGGCCGATCCCGAAGCGGAGCCGCCAGAAGTCGGCGGTACCCAGCACGGCCTTGGCCGAACGAAGGCCATTATGGCCACCAAGCCCGCCTGACCACTTGAGACTGACAAAACCGCCCTGCAATTCCAGCTCGTCATGAACGATCAGCACCTCAGCGGGAGGAATTTTGAAAAACTGACACAATTCGCCGATGCTTTCACCCGAGAGGTTCATATAGGTTTCCGGTTTCAGTAAATGTATCTGCCGCCGTTCGCCCGTGACGCCTGTCACGGAATAACTAGCGTATTGCCCCCTGAATTTCTTTTGCCAGAAAAGAGACGGCGCGAAAGGCAGGGCCTGGGCAAAATGCCAGGCAACATTATGACGGTTTCCCTCATACTTTTTTCCGTAATTTCCCAAAAAAACCACAACCGATATCATGGCTCGCATTCTACCGAAAAGTCGTCAAATAGTGTATACTAATACGAAATACAATGAACACCGAAAAAAACCGAAAAACCTGGATTATCGGACACCGGAATCCCGACACGGACTCCATTGTCTCCGCAGCGGCCTATGCCGCGCTCAAGCAAGCCCTGGGCCACACAAACTGTTTCGCGGCCCGCGCGGGCAAACCGACACCGCAGACGGAATATATTTTTAACCGCTTTAAGGTAGCCCTTCCCGAATTCATCCCGGACTTGATACCGAAGGTCTCGCATCATTTTAGCAACCGGATTACGACTATCGGTATGGAAACCTCGCTGTGGGAAGCCCTCGCAATACTGGAAAAAAGCGAACACCGGATACTGCCCGTCGTCGACCCGGATGGCCGGTATCATTCCCTCCTGCATTACAGCTCGTTCGCGCAAAAAGTGCTGAAAATGGTGAATCCCAAACAGAAGACCGTCATCCAGACAAGCATAGACCTCCTGTCGTCGGTCCTCCATACCCAGGCCCTGGTGGTGCATAATCCCCGGGAAATCCGCAAAAGCCCGATCATCATCGCGGCGGCCGAGTATACCACCTTCAGCGAGCACCTCGGCGCGCATATTCCCGAAAACACCATCGTCATTACCGGAAACCGGGCGGATATACAAACCCATGCCATCGAACAGGGCGTACGCGCGCTGATTATTACCAACGGGACGATGCTCGCGAAGGACCTCCGCGAGCGCGCCGAGGCAAAAGGGGTGTCAATCCTGATCAGCCCCTATGACACCGCCTCGACCGCCCTCCTTATCATTTACTCCATGCCGGTTACCAGCATGTCAAATACCGTGGTGCAGCCGGTTAACCTGACGGATACGACCCGAAAAATAGCCCCCCTCCTGTCAACCGCACCGGGAAAAACCCTGCCGGTCGTCGATGACAAGGGAATTGTCGTGGGAGTCATGTCAGAAAGCGATTTATACGGGGAGCCGAATCTTGACCTGATCATGGTGGACCATAACGAACAGAGCCAGGCGATAGAGGGAATCGAACACTATCGGGTTCTCGAGATTATAGACCATCACCGTATCGGGACCGTCTCAACCAGAAACCCCATCACCTTCATAAACCGGCCGGTCGGCGCGACCAGCACGATAATTACCACCCTCTACCAGGAACAGCACGTTCCGATCAAACCCGAGATAGCCTCCATTTTGCTGTGCGGCATTCTGGCGGATACCCTGAACCTGAAGTCGGCCACCACAACGCCGGTTGACCAGTCGGCGGCCGAATACCTTTCCAACATTACCAATCTTGATCTTGAGGAACTGGGCAGAGAGCTGATGGTCGCCGCAAGCAATATTACCGGAAGAACCGCCGGAGAACTGATTGCGCAGGATATGAAACGCTATGACGAACTGGGCTATACCTTTACGGTCAGTCAGATCGAAGTCGAGGATCCGCACGAAATTCTGGAGCGCAAGGACGAGTTTCTGTCCGTGCTTGAAACGGAACGGAACAGGGGAAGCAATCTGTTCAGCGCGCTCCTGGTTACCGATATTACCGCACTCTCGAGCCTGTTGTTTATCGGAGCGGAAAGGCGCTTTATGAACACGGTATCCCTGCCCAAGCAGGAAGAGTCCGTCTTCGTCATGCGGGATATTGTGTCGCGGAAAAAGCAGCTTATGCCCATACTTTCAGAAATTGTCGAGCGGTACGCGCGGTTATAGTATGAAAAAACTTTCAATTCTGTACGAGGACGATTGGCTGGTGGTCGTATCCAAACCCGCCGGATTGCTGTCTGTCGGGTTTCCCGGTTTCCGGGGTCCCTGCGCCCTGGACATTCTGGCCAGCCGCTACGCCAACCGTAAACAGGTACGCATAGAAGCCGTTCACCGGCTTGACCGGGATACCTCCGGCATCATGATGTTCGCCAAATCCGTAGCGGCACGGGAGCGGATCATGGACAGCTGGCAGGAAATGGTCACCGAACGGCTGTACCATTGCGTCTGCCTGCACGGGAGAAAAAGGCTTGCCGACAGCGGAAAAATTGATGCGCCGATCCGGTACAACAAGGCAGACAAGGGTTGGGTGCCGGAAGACGGTTCGGGCGATCGGGCCGTAACCAGATATCGGGTACTTGAACGGGGAAAGGACATGGATCTGGTAGCCTGCGACCTGGAGACGGGACGAAAAAACCAGATACGCATTCATCTTGCCTACCTGGGCTGTCCGATCGCCGGGGACCGTATATACGGAAGACCGGACGGGGTGGAACGGCTTGCCCTTCATGCCCGCGCTATCTCTTTTATCCACCCCTTTACCGGAGAAAGCCTCCGTTTTGAGGAACGCGAGAGCGCGCTGTTCGCCACACTGGTGCGGTCCGAAGCACGAGGCGACAAAAACGCCGAAGCCCCAGGCGAAGCGCCGACATATGAAAACCGGGAGCGGAAATCCGCACGGGGACAGGGCGGCAGCAAATACATACCGGGCACGTCAAGGAAATGACCACGCGCAGTGGCCCCTGCCTGCCCGTTCTGCGCGGCGGCTCCGCGCGTGACGAGCGGCCCCTGCAATATCCTTCTGCCTCAGACTTTCTGCGTCAATATTTCCAGGGGAAGATAAAATTGCGGAACGTGCGGTGTCCGACAATGTCATCTTCCTCCTCGAGAATTTCATCCCAGGGAACCGACTTGCGCGCGGTTTTGAAATCGAGCTCGGGATGGGACTCGATCCAGTTGTACTTGAACAGCCGCAGGCGGAGCGCCTCGTTTTGCGCCAGGATAACCCCGGAAAAACCCGGAACCAGAAATACGGTCAACCCGGAAACGGTGATGAGCACGAGCGAGTAGAAAAAAAGAAAGAACGAGAATCCGGGGTTGTCAAAAAAGAGAATGAAGCTTTTTTTGACGGCGTTTTTAAAGTCCTTTTCTATCTGGACGCGGACGGCCAAAAACCACTGGAAAGACAGCAAAAAAAGCACGACTACCCAGAACATCATCGCGGCAAGCGTCAGGCCAAAGAGGCTGTTCAACGAAAGATAATAGGGGATGACGATTGCGGCGAGCACACTGACCAGGCATACGAGAATCGCGAAAAACATGCCATGTGGCGCATACTCGCGGAAGGCGGTAAACACCGCCTTGAAGGTCAGCGAACGGTGACGGGCCACGTCGGCCATCACTGAGGAGATGGACATGAAAAGCACGCCTTCAAGAAGCACAGCCAATACAAGGGAGCCGATTGACAGGGGAACGATATCGGCTGTCGCGCTCGCCAAAAAAACGCCGCCGAAACCGATCGACAACACCAGCACGTTCAGCACGATAATGGTCAACAGATTGTCCCAGCCCGAATAAAAAGCTTTCCTCAAAAATAATCCTATCATGGGTCAATAGTAGCATAAGCGGTATGTTTTTACTATAATGCGAGTCGTTGAAGGGAGTTGTTCCATGAAAAAGTATATTCTTGTTTCGGTTACTATATTGTGTGCCCTCGCCATCGTTTCCTGCACGGCAAAAAAGGAAGGCACCTCCGCTGAAAGCGTCGACATTGCCGTCTTTGTTCCGGGAATTGTTTCCGGTAGTCCCGTATACGAAATGCTCGTCGCGGGAGTCGAAAAAGCCGTAGCAGCTGCTCATGCCCAGGGAATGAATGCCACCGTACAGGTTATCGAAGCCGGTACGCAACAGGCCGAATGGGGCACAAAGATGACCTCGGTCGCAGCGGAAGGCCGCTACGAACTGATTATTTCTTCCAATCCGGCCATGCCCGACATTATCGATCCGGTATCCCGCCAGTTTCCCTCAATATCTTTTCTGATTTTCGATGCCTTTTTTGAGGGCAACCCGCAAATTACGACCTTCCGCTACAATCAGCGGGAACAGGCATATCTTTCCGGTTATATGTCGGCCCTTGTCAGCACAAGCTCCATGCAGTTTGCAAATGCGGACAAAAAAATCGGTCTGGTGGCCGGTCAGGAATATCCGGCCATGAACGGCATCATCCTGCCCTCCTTCCTTGAAGGTGCGCGGGCGGTTGATCCTGCCTTTACCGTCGATTTTCGCGTGGTCGGCAACTGGTATGATGCGGCCAAGGGCGCCGAACTGGCCCGTGCAATGAAAACAGCAGGGGTTGACGTCATAATGCCGATCTCCGGAGGAGCAAATCAGGGCGTTCTTTCGGCTGCCCGGGACGAGGGCATCTATGTTGCCTGGTTTGACGACAACGGATACGCGCGTGCGCCCGGCCTGGTCATCTCGAGCTCGATCATGGCACAGGAACGGCTTGTCAGCGAAAAGGTTGCCGCCTTCCTGGATGGAACCCTTGCGAAAGGAAAGCCCTCTACTGTCGGCATCACCGGTGGCTACATCGGCTTTGTCGCAGACGATCCCCTGTACATCGACACGGTACCGGAGGCCCTCCGGCTGCGTATGAACGAATTGGTCAGGCGCCTCGAAAGCGGCGAACTTGTCCTGGAAAGCAACTAAGAGGGAATGGGTACACTCAGCGTCGCGCGGCTGGAGGACATACGCAAGGTTTACCGGACTCCCGGCGACCGGGCAGGTACCACCCGGCTGTTTACCGCCCTTGACGGGGTGACCCTGGAATTTATAAGCGGTGAAATTCATACCCTTTTGGGTGAAAACGGGGCGGGAAAGTCGTCGCTTGTGCATGTGTTTTCCGGGCTCATTTCCGCTGACGGGGGAACAATTTCCCTGGACGGAAAACCGGTCCGCTTTCGCTCTCCCGCTGACGCACTTGAGGCCGGTATTGCCATGGTGCACCAGCGTCCTCTTTTGTCGAACCGGCTGACCGTTCTGGAAAACTGTCTTGTAGGGCAGCCAGGTTTTCTGCTTGACCGGGCGGGAATGACGGATCGTGTTCAGAAGCTGAGACGCACGTGGAAGCTGAGAGTACACCTGCACAGCATTACCGGAGAACTGACCCAGGCAGAACGGCTGGAGACCGCACTTCTTGCCGCCCTGTGCCAGGATCCCTCTTTCCTGATTCTTGACGAACCAACCGCGGTCCTGCCCCCCGATCAGCGGGAGGAGTTCATGGAAGCCGTGCGCAAAGCCGCAGCGGAGGGTCTTTCAGTCATCATGATTACGCATAATCTTTCAGACGCCCTTCGCTGGTCAGACCGTATAACCATATTATCCCACGGGAACATAGTGCATGAGGCGGTCAGCGGGCCGCATACAGACCTGAATCGTTCGGGCTTTTCCCGGAGCGAGCTTGAAGGGTATCTCAATCCGCACACCGGGGTTGCAACAGTTGCGCGCGAGGTATGTCCACTCCGTGGCCCGGCTCATCTTGTAATCGACAATGTTGGCATTCCCGAACAGATTCCCCCGATCACACTGTACGTGAAAGCGGGTTCAATTACCGGCATCTTCGGTCAGCCGGGAAGCCGCATTTCCCTCCTCGAAGACCTGTTGTCCGGTATGGTTCAGGCCCATACGGGATCGCTTACCGTCAGGCACGAAACAGGCAGGGAGATTCGTCTTGAAGCAGGGACCATTACCCCCCGCTCGCTGCGCAATGCCGGGATTGGCATTGTTCCGTCAGACAGAAATTTCAGGGCCTCGCACCCCTTGCTCACCGTGTCTGAAATCCTGTCACCCTGCCTCATTGCAGATAAAACGAGGGGTGTGCCTGCACACGCGGATTTTTGCCGGAAACTGCTGTCGGAAACAGCGGTCGAGGTTCCGTTGAACCGGAAAGCGGCAAGCCTTTCGGGGGGGCAGTTACAGCGGATCATCCTTTCACGGGAACTGGCCCTGAAGCCTGACATTCTGATACTTGCCGAGCCGGAATGGGGCCTTGACCTCAGAAGTGCGGCCCTGTTACGGGAACGATTAACCCATGCCGCCCGCTCCGGTATGGCGATTCTCATACTGACCGATACGCCCGAAACCATGGACAATGAAAACCTCTTTTGTGAAATACACTATCTGGGAAAGGAGTCCTTCACGTGAAACATATTCTGCGATTACTCCTTGCCCCGATTCTGGCCCTCTCGGCAGTGATACTTATTCTGATTCTCTCCTCAGCGGAACCGGAGCGGACGCTGGCGGCTTTTTTTGTAACTCCCTTTTCATCCTGGTGGCATACCGGAAACATGCTCAACACCATGACGTTGCTCCTGTTCGCAGCCGCGGGATCCCTCCTCGCAATGAAGGGAGGAACATTTAATCTTGGCGGCGAGGCTCAAATATACGCACCGGCCCTGATCACCGCCATACTGCTGATGCAGGAAGGAAGCGCCTATATTTTGATTCCGTTATCCCTGGTTGCGGCGCTGCTTACCGGAGCCTTTCTCGGCCTTATTCCGGGTGTCCTTAAAGCCCGGTATGGCATTGACGAGCTCATCTCTTCCTTCCTGCTTTCAGCCGCGATGGTACCGCTGCTTGACTACCTCATAGCAGGACCCCTTCGGGATCAAACCAGGAATCTTCTTGCAACACCGCTTATTCCCGAAAAGCTGCGCCTTGCGGCCTTTCTGCCGCCCTCATACTTCAATATCTCATTTATTGCCGCAATAATTACCATTGCGATCATCACCTTTATTTTGGCACGGACTAAACCCGGAATCAGCTATGAAATTGCCGGCAAGGCACCGGAATTTGCGCGTTTTTCGGGCTTTCCCGTCGCACGCATGACAGTTCTGTCCATGACTATTGCGGGTGTCCTGCATGCAATTACGGGATACATTGCGATCCGGGGGACCTGGTACACCTGTCATCAGGGTTTTTCGGGAGGGATGGGATGGAGCGCGCTCGCGGTCGCCCTTATTGCACGGAAAAGTCTCCCGGCTCTGATTCCCGCGGCCTTCTTCTTTTCCTGGTTGCAGACAGCCTCAACGACTGCTACCCTTGCCTCCCGTTTCAGCTTCGATCCTCTGTCCCTCATTCAGGCAATCATATTTCTGGTAGTTGCGGCCCAACGCTTTCTTGTACCTGCGGACAAAAGGAGAGGCGACACACCATGAGCGACTTTCTTCCGGTAATAATCACCATGGCGGCGCCACTTCTTTTCGCAACACTGGGAGCCCTTCTTTCGGAGCATGCGGGAGTTCTTGCAGTTTTTATGGAAGGAGCCATAAGCCTGTCGGCCTTCCTGTGTATCGCCTTCACCATTGCGACCGGCAATGCTGCCTCCGGTTTTATCCTTTCAGCCGCTTTCACCACGACGCTCTTGGCCGTCATTGCGGTATATACCGAAAAAACCGCATCGAATCCGTTCTTGTCGGGCCTTGCCGTCAATCTTTTGTCCGCAGGAGTCACCTCCCTCTGCTCGGTCGTCTTCTTTTCGACCAGGGGGGTCATTCCGCTTCCCGCTGATCTCGGCGCGTACCGGTTTCCCCTGACAGCAGCAACACTGACTGCCTTCGCTTCTGCGCCCGCCCTCGCCTTCGTGTTGCACTATACCCGCTTTGGCTTACATCTGCGAATAACGGGAAGCGACAGCGAGGTCTTGCGCGCACGCGGTGTTTCCCCGGGAGTCTACCGGATTGCCTCCTGGTGTGCCGCAGCATTTTTCGCCGCATGCGCGGGTTCGTTTCTCGCCCTCCGTCTGGGAGCCTTTGTTCCAAACATGAGTGCGGGACGCGGCTGGACTGCCCTCGCAGCAGTGTACCTGGGATATAAAAAACCGCTCCTGTGCGCAGGAGCGGTCATTCTGTTTGCGGGTGCCGAGTATCTGGCACATATTTTACAGGGAACCGGTACGATTCCCGGAAGCCTCATTCTCGGTCTTCCCTACGCGCTGTCGCTTATCGTGTTTATCCTGTCAGGAAAACGCCGCTGATCGTCAGGGATTAAGCGTTACAATGCTGCCGTCAGGCCGGTATTCCAGAGTGCAGAACTTTACATTCCTCTTGTGGTTGATTCCCTTTGACATTTCACAGTCGTGATAGAACAAATACCACTTTCCCTTATATTCCACGATTGAATGGTGTGTTGTCCAACCCAGAACCGGAGTCAGAATTACGCCCTGCCAGGTATACGGGCCATAAATGTTCTTTGAGGTCGCGTATACCAGCTGGTGCGTGTCGCCGGTGGAATATGAAAAATAGTATGTGTCGTTATACTTGTGAATCCAGGGACCTTCGAAGAAGCGGCGGTTTCTGTCGCCGGCCTTGAGCGGAACGCCCTTTTCGTCGACAACAACAATATCGCGCGGTTTTTCGGCAAACTCGAGCATATCGTCCTGCATGCGCGCAATTTTGCAGCAGACCGCGTTCTGGTCATCCGGTGGTTCTCCGCCCTGGGGATCGAAGGTGCCGGTTTTCCACTTGTCGAGCTGTCCGCCCCAGATCCCGCCGAAGGCAAGATAGGACACATTATCATCATCGTTAAAAATGCACGGATCAATGCTGAAGCTGTCCTTTATCGGCTGCTTTTGCGGTGTATAGGGGCCTTCGGGCTTGTCCGCCACCGCAACACCGATACGGAACAAACCGTCCTTGTCGCGCGCCGGAAAGTAAAAATAGACCTTTCCATTTTTAAGTACAGCGTCGGGAGCCCACATTTGCTGGGAAACCCAGGGTACATTTTTCATATGGAGAATTTGGCCCAGGTCTTTCGGAGGCTGACTCATGTCATCCATTTCGTAGACATGGTAATCCTCCATACAGTACTGATCTCCGTTGTCATTCGATTCCATTTCCACATCCAGATCGTGTGACGGGAAAATGTACAATTTACCGTTCATTACGTTCGCGGACGGATCCGCGGAGTACATGTGTGTTATTAGCGGTTTTTTTTCCAGCATAGTGCCTCCAGTGATTCAACAGCATACGGACCGGCGGCCCGTATCTGTCAGCTTGTTCTACCTATTGTAACGCAACCGGTTGCGAAAGGCCAGAGCCTTTTTTAGTTACAACCAGCTACCGTGTAGACGGAAAGAATGTGTTCCAACCGGTCTTTTCCGATTATTTTCATGAAATTTGCAAGCCGGGGTCCCTGATCCTTGCCGATAAGGGCCTGATAGGTAGCCGTGAATAGAGCCTTGCTTTCAAGAGCGCAATCAGTTGCTACCGCATAGACCATTTCGGACAGTGTTTTTTCATCAACGCTGTCCATCTTCGGAAGAACCGTATCACGTATTTGTATGATCGCCTCGAGCGCTGCGCCGGAAAGGTCGGCCCTTGAACCGTCCTTTCGCAAACTGAAGCGGAATTCCTCGGGAGCGCATTCGGTAATCCAGTACCAGGCGCACTGACAGCGCGTCCGTAACCGCTCGATCTGGTCTGCGCGAACGTCGGGAAGGGAGTCTATGACCGCGTCGATATTGCCGTCATTGGTTTGCAGCAAATTGCACAGATGCCGGAAGGGAACCTGATAGGATATTGACGGCGGCATCCGGTCAACCTGCGACAGTTCATAGATCCGGCGTTCCTTTTCGAGCACTTCCTCGTTCTTCGCCGTATCGATTCCCCAGGCAATACGCTCGGTCTTGTCGTAGTCCTCGTAAATCTTTATGACATCGAGATCAAAGCTGATGACGAATTCAGTGTTTGGCCGGGTTCCGGCAAAGAGGTAGCGGACAATTTCCGGTTGATACACGCGCAACACGTCATCAAGGTCCACGACCTTCCCCTTGGAAGACGACATTTTTCCGGGTGTTCCCTTGATGCCGATAAAGTCATAGCGGAAACTTACCGGAGCGGGCCAGCCATAGACTTCCTCGGACACATGCTTTGCCGTATCAAAGGAACCTCCCTGTGAGTGATGATCCTTGCCGGCAGGCTCGAAGACTGTCTTTTCATGATGCCAGCGCATGGGCCAGTCAACACGCCAGCCCAGTTTAACGCCCTTGGAGGTACGCAGATCGACTGTCTCGGCATGGCCGCATTCGCAGGAATACGAAAGGCCCCAATCCCCGTCCCAGCCGGATATTTCAGTGGTGTCACGGTTACAGCTGTCGCAGAACACTGACACTGGCCAGTACTCTTCGGTCATCTGGTGCGCCTCGTCCCGGTACCGGTTCAGGATTTCCTTCAGTTTGTCCCGGTTCTGCAAGGCTGTTTTCATACCCTGTGCGTACATTCCGGAACGATACCGGTCTGCCTGATACAGAAATTCGGGATGGATGCCGACTATGGGGAGCCGCGATTCAACGTCGACCTCGTGATGGCGGGCATAGCTTGTATCCCGCTCGAAGGGGTCGGGAACCATGGTTATGGGAAACCGCACATGGGCTGCAAGGACATCCTGTTTGGGCATGTTTACCGGAACTTTTCTGAACACGTCATAGTCGTCCCAGGAGTAAATGAAACGAACCTGTTTTCCCCGGGCGCGCAGCGCGCGTACAACCAGATCTACCGAGATAATCTCGCGGAAGTTACCGATGTGAACGGTACCCGAAGGGGTGATGCCCGATGCGCAGGTATACACATCGAGGTCTCCGCGTTCGCGGATAATTTTATCGGCGGTTTGATCCGCCCAGTGTGAGAGCTTTGCCTTGTCCATAAGGAAACACTATAACGGATTTGAAAAAAAGGGACAATCAGTCAGGCCGAATCGCGGGCTACCAGCTCGGGCATAATTATCAGATTTTCGCCGGGGCCATTCACGCAACCTTCAAGGGCAAGCACCAGGGAAGCGGCCCCCGCTATCATGGAGCGCTCCCGTATCGTCGTCAGGGACGGCTCGACAAGCGCCGCAACCGGCAAGTCGTCGTAGCCCATTACCGCAAGGTCTCCGGGAACCGACAGGCCGGCCTTTCGGGCCGCGCGCAGGCACCCGATGGCGACCATATCGCCGGCCGCGCAAAATACCGCGTCGGGCACCGGCTTGAGCTCTCTTAACGCCTCGAAGGCCCGGGAACCGGCGGCCTCATCGTTAGTCGCTACCTCGACGATCAGGGATTCATCGAATTCGCGGCCAAGTCGCTTCAAGGAATTGAGGTAGCCCATCAAGCGTTCAGAGGCGCTTACGCAGGGCTCGGAACCGGAAGTCGAGGCGGTCACCAGGGCAATTCGCCGGTATCCCCTCTTGTGCAGATAATTCATGCCGATCGCCATGCCCTTCTGGTTTTCCAGCAACACGGAACGAGCCCCGTTTACCCGGGATTGCACCAGAACGAGCGGTTTCCCCGCTTCGGCATAACGGATTACCGTTTGCTCTTCGGGACTTAGATTAAGGACAATGACCGCCGAAATCTGTTCGTATTGCAACAGCATGTGCAGGGTGGTTTCCCGCAAGGTGGCCGAATACCGGGTAGGAAGGGCAACCAGGGAAGAACTGAGCCCGAGGGCGGACATTGCCCGATCAATACCCTTGAAAGCCTCGACATCGCTGGCGGAGTCCAGTAGCCCGCTCAAAATTGCGACAGAGGCGGGTCGGGGATCGCCCTTCCAGATTGCGAAGCTGTCCAGATATTTAGTCCGGGAGATGGTCTTCATCACATGACGGACAACCTCCGGCTCAAGGGAGGACGGCGTGATGAGCGCCTCCAGCAGCGTTTCACAGGACAGAGACGCCTTTTCAGCAAGTTCATGAAGGGTCATTGCCATATCAATCTCCCCGAAAACCGACCGTCAATGCCGGAAAAACGTCATGTCCTTCCGGCGCTCCCTTAAAACGACTCCGCTATCGTCAAACCGTTGTCCTTGACGACGGCCAAACCTTTTTCAATATCTTCTACCTTGAAAATGACGACAGCGGTTTCTCCTGCCTTGTCGAGCGCCGCATAGAGGTACTCGATATTTATCGTATTTTTCTCGAACAGGGCAAGAACGCCGGCAAGGCTGCCCACCCGGTCAGAGATACTGACCGCAAGCACCTCGGTGGTTTTGGTGGTAAACTCGGCCTTTTTCAGGAGGGATAGGGCCTTGTCGGGATTATCGACGATTATTCTGAGTATGCCGAAATCGGCTGTGTCCGCGATCATGATTGCCCGAAGGTTCACACCGCCATCCTTGAGAACGCGGGTTACCTCGGCAAGGCGTCCCGCCGCGTTTTCCAGAAAAATTGAAATTTGCTGTATCTTCATTCCGTTCCTCCGTTGTCTTGCGCCCCGATCAAATCTGCCGCTTGTCGATTACCCGCTTCGCCTTGCCGATCGACCGTTCGATACTCTTCGGTTCAACCAGCTTGACCCGCAGATTGATGCCCAGCTTGCTCTTCATCACCGCTTCTATTCGGCTCCGCAAATGCTCCATATCTTTCGTTTCGTCGGAGAACTCGCTTGCATTGACCTCGACATGCAGTTCGGCCTCGTCAAGGTGGGTCTGTGCGCTGCGGTCAACGATAATCAGATAATTAGGATCGACTCCCTGAATTTCGATGAGCGCATGCTCGATCTGGCTCGGGAATACGTTGACGCCGCGAATGATCAAAAGATCATCGGTACGGCCGAAGAGACGGTGAATCCGTCGGGTGGTTCGTCCGCAGCCGCAGCGCTCGGGAATAATAAAGGTAATGTCGCGGGTGCGATACCGGATAAGGGGAGTTCCCTCTTTGGTAATGGTTGTAATGACCAGTTCGCCCTTTTGACCTTCGGGAAGAACCGCGCCGGTTGTCGGGTCGATAATTTCCGGATACCACAGGTCCTCGTTCACATGCATGCCGTACTGACCCTCGCATTCGAAGGCGACACCCGGACCGGTAATTTCGGTCAAGCCATAAATGTCGTAGGCCTTGATGCCCCAGGCTTTTTCAATTTCCTTTCGCATGTTCTCGCTCCAGGGTTCAGCCCCGAAGCAGCCCGAACGTATACCCAACGAGGTCGGATCAATTCCCATTTCCCTGGCCTGTTCCGCCATGTACAGGGCGTATGAAGGGGTACAGGTAAAAATGGTGGACTTGAAATCGCGCATCAGCATGAGCTGCTTTTCCGTATTGCCTGACGAAATGGGAATAATGGTCGCGCCGATTTTTTGCGCCCCGTAATGGGTTCCCAGTCCGCCGGTAAAAAGGCCATACCCGTAGGCATTCTGCACAATATCGTTACGCGTGCCTCCGGCGCCCGACAGGGTCCGCGCCATGCCTTCCGCCCAGTCATCCATATCGCGCTGGGTATAGGCGTCGACAACCGGAGTGCCGGTAGTACCGCTCGACATATGGATTTCCACAATCTCCGCCCGGGGAACCGCCAAAAGTCCGTAGGGATAGGTGTCCCGAAGATCATCCTTCGAGGTAAAGGGCAGCCTGGCAATGTCGGCAAGGCTCTTGATGTCCCCAGGTTTGACACCCGCTGCGTCAAGTTTCGCGCGATAAAACGGAACATTGTGATATACCCGTTCAACCAAATTTTTAAGCCGGGCGAACTGCAGCGTATGCAGTGCCTCCGTATTCATACATTCCTGTTCGGGATTCCAGATCATAATGGAAAAAGTATACACCGATTCCAGCATGTCCGCCAGATTTTTGTTGTCTTATAGTACGAACAGAGGCAGCGGGCGCCAGGGCACGGGAAGGCCCGTACGGCGGAGCCCCCGCCGCGAAAGCCCCAGCAGGGGCGTCCACTGTTCAGTCTTTTGGGCGGCGGTCCTCGACCCGCTTCGCCTTGCCCTCGGATACCGGCAGCGAACCCGGCTGCTTCAGTTCAACCTGCGGCCGCACGGTAATCAGGGAGGCCATTTCATCCCGCAACCGCTCGCGCAGGGCATTTATTACCCGGGAATCGTCTGCAAAGACCTCGGATGTAATTTCAACCTGAACCGTCAACTTGTCCAGGACACCTTCCTTGTCAACAATAATGAAATAGTTCGCACCCACACCCTTGGTGCGGAGCAGAACCTCTTCGATCTGGCTGGGAAAGACATTGACTCCGTTAATGATAAGCATGTCATCGGTGCGTCCGGTAAAACGGGCAAGGCGGCGGTGAGTCCGTCCGCAACGGCAGGGTCCGGGAATAATGCGGGTCAGGTCGCGGGTCCGGTAGCGGATCAGGGGCATTGCGTCGCGGCACAGGATGGTGATGACCAGCTCTCCTATTTCGCCCTCGGGAACCGGTTCAAAGGTTTCAGGATCCAGAAGCTCGAAAATATAGCGGTCTTCCCACATATGCAGGCCGTCACGGAAGATGCACTCAAAGGCTACGCCTGGACCGTTCATCTCGCTCATGCCGTAGCAGTTGTACACCTCGATACCCAATTTGTCCTGAATCTTGCACCGCAGCTCCTCGGAATGGGGTTCCGCGCCGGTAATGGCCTTTTTCAGGGCAAGGGAAGAGCGATCATAGCCTTCCTGTTCAATAGCCGCGTGCAAATGCAACAGATAGCTCGGAGTCGCATGAATAATGGTAGTTCCGAAGTCCTGCATGAATTTGAGCTGGCGCAAGGTATTGCCCGCGCTTGTCGGAATAACCATCGCACCCATCAGCTCGGCGCCATAATGAAAGCACAAACCTCCGGTAAAGAGGCCGTAGGTCATCATGTTCTGGATAATGTCGTGACGGGAACCGCCTGCGGCAACAAGACAGCGCGCCATGGTGTCGCTTGCGGTATCAAGGTCCTTCTGGGTCAGGTAAATGACCGTCGGCGTTCCGGTCGTTCCGCTCGAGGCGTGTATGCGAACAACTTCTTCGCGGTTAACTGCAAGAAGGCCAAAGGGATAGGCTTCCCGGAGGTCTCCCTTGGTGGTAAAGGGAAGCTTGCGCAAATCGGCAAGACTTTCAATATCATCCGGAGAATTGATACCGCAGGAAGGAAGCCGTTTCGAATAAAACTCTGTCTTCAAGGCCTGGGCAATCTGTTTTTTCAGACCCTCAAGCTGAATCCGCTCGATTTCCGCACGGGGAGCCGTCTCGATCGCCTTGTCGCGGAACGGAACGGTCATGCCTTTTCTCCCAGTTCGAGGGCTTTCAGGTTAATCTCGACAAGGCGCGGATCCTTTTTCCCGAAGGTCTCCTGGATACTTTGCTTCAAGGCGCTCTCGCTGACGGGAAGATAGGGAGAAGCCGCCCCGATGAGCGCCATGTTTTCCGCTTTCAGGTTTCCCGCCTCCCGGGCAATGGATTCCGCGGCTACCAGACGGGAACGGGGCAAGGCCCGGATCGCGGCATGAATGGTCTCAAGGTCGGGATAGTTTGAAATATTGACAAAGGACTCCGCCGCGCTCACCAGAATTCCGTCGGGTTTGAGAAACGACAGGTAGCGGAGGCTCTCCACCGGTTCCATGGACAGAATCATATCTGCGCCGCCCGAGGGGATCAGGTCGGAAGAAATTGTGCGGTCGGCAATCCGCATGTGCGCCTGGACACCGCCACCGCGCTGGCTCATGCCGTGCACCTCGGACTGGCGCACCTGGAATCCGTCAATCATGGCCGCACGCGCGATAATGGTCGCAACGGAAAGAACTCCCTGGCCGCCGACACCCGACAAAATTATATCATAGGTCATATTGAAATCTCCTTTTTCGTATGTTACCGAGGCCCGACAGCGTCATTTCTCCTGACGGGCGTCAACCAACCGCTCAAATTCGTCTATGGTCGATATGAAGACGTCTATCCCGGTTTGCCAGAATTCGGCGCGTTCTATATCGAAACCCGCACGGCGGGTCAGCTCCACCGCATTCATGCGCCCGGTATCCAGAAGAATTTCCTCGTAGGTCCGGGCGAAGGAAGGTCCTTCTTTTTTGTAGCGCGCAAAGAGGGCGAACGCGAAAAGCTGCCCGAAGGCATAGGGGAAATTGTAGAAATCGAGCGAGCTGAAATAATAATGCGGCTTGACCACCCACATCCAGGGATGATAGCCGTCCGCTGCGAGACCTTCTCCGTAGGTTTTCATTTGGGCATCACGCATCAGGGCGCACAGCTGCGAGGCTGAAAGATCCGCGTTTGCGCGCGCATCCATGACCGACTGCTCAAAATAATACCGAGAAAGAATATCGACCAGGATTTGACATCCATCCTGCAAGTGCATTTCAAGCAACGACAATCGTCCACCTTCATCAGCCTTTTCCAGTTCCTCATGAAAAACTATGGTTTCGGCAAAAATGGACGCGGTCTCGGCCAAAGTCATGGGATAGGACTGTAACAGAGGCGGCTGGTCCTTGAGCACCTCCGCATGGAAGGCATGACCCAGCTCGTGGGCAACAGTGGTCAGGCTGCTGAAACTGCGGTCAAAATTGCACATGACACGCGTTTCCTTCACCATGGCCATATCGGTACAATAGGCGCCGCCTATTTTCCCCGGCCTCATTTCCGCGTCAATCCAGGAATTATCGAAGGCCTTTTTCGCGAAATTTCCCAGAGAGGGGGAAAACGACGAAAAGGTGCGGATAATGGTTTGTTCAAGCTCTTTCCAGCCGTACTCGCTTACCGAATTACCCACCGGGGCAAAAAGGTCATAAAAGGCACAGCGTTCAAGACCCAGCAGCCGGGCCTTTGCCGCAAGATATCTCCGCCAGTGCGGCAGGGATTGTTCCATGGCGGAAATGAGAGATGAAAGAGCCTTCCGGCTGATCCGTCCCTGGGCAAGCGATTGATCCAGCGCGCCGTTCCAGTTCCGTCGTCTGTTCAGGGTCAAAGAGCTTCCTTTAACCCCATTGATGCAGGCTGCGACGCTCATTTCGATCGACTTGCAGAGCGCAGTTTCCTTTTCGAAGGCCTTGCGTCGAACTGACCGGTCGGGATCGAAGGCCAGGGAACGAAGAGCGGTCAACGTCTTTGTTTCGCCGGTCGACTCATCCCACACAATTTCGGCGCTGGAAGTCAGCTGTTCCTGCAAGCGGCCCCAGGCATCGGCGCCCGATCGGGCAAGATCCGAGGCAAGATCCTCTTCCTGTTCCGACATTTGCCGGGTTTGCAGAAAAAGGGATTCCTCAAAATAAAAGGCGTACGGGGCAAGAAGCGCATTGTTCCGGACAGCGGAAAGAACCTTATTGCGCCGCGCAGCGAGCAGATTGCGGAACAATACGGAGAGGCGTGAAAACGGAACACAGAGTTCCTCGACCGCATTGATTTCGGCAAGGGCCCGGGTGTCTGCGGTATTAACCGTGTATACCGCGCTGCAATACGAACCGAGGGTTCCCGAGACCACCGCCGATTCATTTTCAAGCCCCAGGGCGCGGAGGAGCCAGGCATCGAAAAGGCTGGTGTCCGCGGGAACAGAGGCGAGATGAAGCGAAATCTCTTCGGCAAGAAGGGTTAGGCGTTTTTTTGTGTCCGTGAACAGGGTGGAATCAAAACCGGGAAAAACCGAATCAAGACTCCACCGGGGAACCGGATCCTGCGAGGTATCAGACATTTTTTACCGCTTCCTTTTTTTTGCGGATACGGACTGCCTCAAGACATTCGCGGACGAAGATAAGCACGGACACCCCGCGATATTCGGCTTCCTCAAGAATGATCCTGGTGTTTTCCTCGATCATATTCGGTTTTGCCTCGATAACGCGCACGTGAGAGGGGTCAACCCCGATACCCAACACCGCCTTTTCGAGCTGGTTTGACGGCAGCATAGTCGGCTGACAGCCGGTCATCGCGACAATCGAATTGTCAAGGATGATGACGGTCATCGGCGTGTTTGAGGAAACGGCGTCGACCAGACCGGTCAGGCCGGAATGAAGGAAGGTTGAGTCCCCTATGACGCCGAAGGTGTATTTGTACCCGGCGTCTGAAGCACCGCGGGCCATGCCGATTGACGCGCCCATACACACAATTGTTTCAATTGCCTTGAGCGGGGCGACCGCGCCCAGGGCATAACAGCCTATGTCGGCAGCAACAACGGTGGACACAGCGCCTTCCCGCTCATTAAGAATAGCCACTGCCTGATTGAGGGCGGTATACGAATCATGATGGGGGCAGCCCTTGCACAGCTGGGGTGGGCGCGCGGGCAACTCGGGAATTCCGCGACCATCCTGCACGCTGGTGCGGACTGGCAAGCCCAAGGCCTTGCGGACCGAATCGGGATTCAGTTCGCCCGCACGGGGCAGAAGACCGTCAAATTTTCCGGTTATCCGGTTCTTGCCCGGAACAAGACCGCGAAGCTGCTTTTCAATGAAGGGCATGCCTTCTTCTATGACGAGAATGGTTTCCGCACTGTCTGCCAGTTTCCGTATGGAATCCACCGGAAGCGGCATGGTTGCAACGTGCAACATGGACGGCACGCCTGCATCGCCGCACATATCGGCGAAATCGGCCCGATTTTCCTCGAAATAGTTTTTTCCCAGACCGCTGGTAATAATAGCTATATCGCTGCGCCGGGGATTCAGCGTCAGGGTATTTCGGGTATAGGCGGTTGACCACGCAAGGAGACCGTCCTGTTTGTGAATCATCTTTTCGTAATTTTTGCGGGCAAGGGCGGGAAGAAGCATCCAGTCGGAAGCGCTCCCCTTGGCCAGGGTGTTTTCCGCTCGGGCAGTCGGCGAAACGCGTACAAGAGCCCGGGAATGGGAAAGACGGGTAACGAGGCGCATAATGACGGGCACCTGGAATCGCTCGGAAACCTCAAAGGCTTCACCCATCATTTCGTAGGCTTCCTGTTGATTGATCGGCTCAAACAGGGGAACCATGGCAAAGTCGGCGTAAAAACGGGTATCCTGCTCTCCCTGGCTCGAATGCATGGACGGATCATCTGCCACGACACAGATCAAGCCACCCTTGATCTGGCACAGCGACGAATTCATGAAAGGATCTGCCGCGACATTGAGGCCAACGTGTTTCATGGTAACGATGGACCGTTTGCCGGAAAACGAAACGCCCAGCGCGTTTTCATAGGCGGTCTTTTCGTTCGCGCACCAACGGGCTACGGGCCCGCCGGAGCGTTCATAGGTGTCGACCAGATATTCAAGAATTTCAGTGGAAGGCGTGCCAGGATAACCGAAACTTGCCGAAACACCGGCATGAAGCGCACCGAGTGCGATCGCCTCATCTCCCAATAACACCATTTCTTTCATGTACGTACTCCAGGATTAATTACCGTCCGGCAAGCGGTTGACACAGGCTTGTGGAGCTTTGTCGGAAGCATGCCGAAGGCTATATCAGGCTGCAAGCAGGTGCCCGCGCATGGCGCCGGGATGCAATGCAGCATGTGGTGGAGCACAGTATATACCGGTTTTAATAAAATGTGTAAGAAGACTGAAACAATTTAGTAAAACTACAGGCTGAAAATAAGTTCCGTTACCAGAAGATCGCCTGCAAGCGTTTTTCGGGCAGCATCCAGGGCCGCCCACTCGCTATTTCCGCTGTGGCGATGACGGACCTCGGTACTCATAATCCGCTCGCCGGCCGCAAAGTTCCAGGCCGACAGCGTGCATACCAGTGCAGCCTCCCACACTCCCTCTGCATTCTTCTCGAGGGATTCGATTTTGACCGTTCCGTAAATAAACCGTTGCACCGAGGAGCCGAACAAGGCTTTGGCCGCCTTTAAAAGAGCCTGTTCATCGCCCGCTGCCAGTTCTTTCTGGAAATCGGCCATGCCAATTCGGGAAAAACCGTGCTGGACCAGCGGTTTGAGCAAATAGGTCGCCGAAGGATTACCCGAGGTAATCGGTCGGCCGTTCCGGTCAAAATCAAGAACGCTGATGGTGGTAACCACAGAACGGGCTGCAGTCGCCACACGGTAGGGAAGAACAGTCTCCGGAAGGGGAGTGAAACCCTGCGGCAGAGACTGGAACTGTTCCGGTACGAAAATGGTCAGGCTTACCGAGGTATTCGCCGAACGCTCGGGAGTCGGCGGAACAAAACTGACCACACCGTCCTGATCGGACAACTGCTTCCAGACTGTCTCGCCTCCGACAGATACTATACATTCAACGCCTGCAACCGGCTTTATCCCGTCAGTACCCTCAAATACCAGACGGACACTGAACGGGGAGGAGAAGTTTTTCCCGACCCTGGTTTCGGCAGGAGCCGACATAGTTTCAAGGGTAAGACCACCAGCCATACGATTCCAGGAACTGGCAAGTGCGGCCTGAAAATCGGCGGGTACACTTTCCAGACGAGAGAAATAGCGCTCATGAAGCTGGAAAAAAACAGGCAGGGCCGCAGAAATCCGGCCTTCGGATATGGCTTCATCAAGGGCATGGACTTCTTTTCTCGAACCCTCCGGCCAGGAATCGGAAGGGGCCGAACGCCCGCCCGGTTTTGCCGGAGCAGTGGCCCTTTGTGGACGAACATCATCCTGTTCTGAAGCACCAGAGCCGAACCGGGAAGGAAGCGCCGCACATGAAGAAAAAATACCTATTGCCATGATGATCAATATAGAGCGAAACATGAAATACCTCGTTTAGAAATGTATGGTAGCACAAAATCTCCAGATCATCCAGAAAAAGGACCCGGTTTGACAAGACCCCCTGTACAGGTAACAACCACAGGGATACAATAGCATATGCGGGCAACTCGAGCTATCATACATCTGGACAATCTCTCACAAAACATTTCACGGATAAAAAAAGCGGTACACGAAAAAGTAACGGTTTGCATACCGGTTAAGGCCGATGCCTACGGTCACGGAGCGATACCGGTCGCAAAAACTGCCCTGGAGGCCGGCGCAGATTGCCTCGCTGTCGCGACGGCCGATGAGGGAATCGAACTCCGAAAGGCGGGAATAGACTGCATCATTTTGGTCCTGGGAATCGGATTGCCGGAGGAAATACCGCTTATTGTCGGTTATGGCCTCACGCCCATGATTACCGACCGGGAAGTGGTCGCTGCGTTACAGCTTGAATCCGCCCTGCAGGGCAGAAGGACGTCCTGTCACCTGAAAGTCGACACCGGGATGGGCCGCATCGGCTGTCTTCCGGAAGAAGCCGCCGACCTTGCCGCTGAAATTTGCCGGAACCGGAACCTTGTGCTGTCCGGAACCGCGACACATCTTTCGGTTTCAGATTCACCCCTGCAAGATGACGAACACTATACGACCACCCAGCTTGCGCGTTTTACCCAAGCCCTGGAACACATACGGGCGGCAGGCATCGATCCGGGACTGGTGCATGCCTCAAATTCCGGTGCGATCATTTCCCGTCCCGACGCTCATTTCGACATGATCAGGCCCGGCATCCTGGTATACGGGTATCAACCCTCTGCGGACTGCCCGACTCGCATTCCGGTTACGCCGGTCATGGAGCTGGAAACGCGGCTCGTTTCAGTCCGTTCACTTCGCGCAGGCTCCGCAGTATCATACGGCAGAACCTGGGTTGCAGGACAGGATACCGTTATCGGCACATTGCCGATCGGCTACGCTGACGGGCTTCACCGGAACCTGTCACCCGGTTTGAAGGTGGAAATTTGCGGGGACACCTATCCGGTTGTCGGCCGGATATGTATGGATCAGTGCATGGTAGACCTTGGTCCTCATTCTCGTATCAAGCGGTGGGAAAAAGTGACCATTTTCGGACCGGGTCTGGTTTCTGCCTCCGATGTCGCCAGGGTGGCGGGAACAATACCATACGAAATTACCTGTGCCATCAATAACCGCCGGGTTCCCCGGGTCTACACGGGAACACCCGCTTACACAGCGGAAAAGCGGTAACGACGAGTCCAGCTCACAATATCGCCGCTTTCCACCCGGAAAGAATAAAACAGCTCGGGACTGACAACCGATGACCAACCCCACACGGCAACTTTGGACGGAAGGAAGGAACCTTCTTCGCTGATACTGACTGCAGCCCTTTTATGTACAAGACGCCACTGCGAGCGAAGGCCGTCTTCCTCACGAATGCCTTCGGATACAGTACCCAGGTAGAACTGCTTTCTGGTCCGTCGCGTAAACCGTACATCCGGGCCTTCTAGGGCCATAATACCGTCAGGATCGTTTATTTCCGAGAATCGTTCAGGCTTTAAAACCCAGGGGAAGGACAACACATATCCATCCCCCATCGGCCTTTTACCGATACACAGAAAATTATGAACATATTCGTCCGTTCCGATCGGCTTTTCACCGCAGTTTTCCAGTCGGTACGAGATAACGAAACCGTCATCTTCAAGGCTCACTTTTTTTTCATACTCATAGGCATAGCCATTGCGAGGTCCGGAAACACAGGTAAAGACCGCCTCCTTTTCCGATACCTGCTCTGCGGTAAAGGAAAGAGGATCCAGCTCGTACCGGGTATAAAAAAAGTAGGGTTTGTCATCCTTTTTCAGCCAGCCTGTACCGATTTTCGGAAACCACTGGCCAACGGAACATTCGTCATACCCGACCGGAGTATGTATACCGAATTCGTTATGCAATCCGCGGCCAAAAAACCGTGGATTCCGGCTGAAAAAGGGCTTTTCCTGTCCGAGGGTTTCAATACCCTGAAAGCGTGCCGACACAATTGTTCCGTTCCAGTCGAAACGGCTTCCCCGGTACACTTCGCCGGCTTTTTCAATTCGTACCCGCAATGAGCGGTTTTTCAGTATCAGGGCCATCAGGCACGCACCTTGTCGATCATTTCATGAAAGAGCCGCGTTTCTTCGGCAGCCGTCTTAATGAAGGAGTTATCCTCAACCTTGCCCAGCACCGCGTCACGTTCATCATCATTACGGTACGTAATGCTGCGGTAATGATTGGTATAGTCCTTTTTCTTGGTCACATACACCTGCTCCTCGATGTATGAGCGGATCTCCAGCGAACGATCAAGAAGAGAATTCCACCGGTCAGGGGAAATTACCGGTTCTCCGGTAATGAAACACAATACAGCCCAGGCATTTTCAGCCCTATCGCGGGGATACATGGTCCACCAGGCCTCATACTGCGCGTGTATGTCCTGCCAGTTGGTAACCAGGCCGGTACGGATTGCGGCCCGCAATGAATCAACCTTGGACGAAGGAACAAGCTGGCCTCCCATATTTACCCAGTCAAAACTGACGTGAGCGGGGATCTGGGCAGCAAAATAGTCATAGTGAATTCCGTAGGTAGAAAGATACGAGGCAATGGATTTGACACCATAGAAAAGAAGCATATCGCGGTAGGCATGCCATGAGTGGACCACCTTCAAAATCCGCACATCCCGTGTTGATCGCTCCATGAGCTCTCCCCGGACAAAAAGCCCTTCGACCGCGTCCGGCGTTCCGGTAATCAATGCGCGGCCCTTCTCTTCCAGAATGGAGTCCGAGGGAAGATTGTCTCCGTCGTGTTCTGCGACATACCAGGCCTTCCCCGTCCAGCGCTCGAGCAAGCGAAGGGCGGTAAGTATCTCTGCTACCGTATCGGGCGCTAGGTGATCCGTCTCGATGTGTTGCACAATCGTTTTCCGCTTGTCCCGCGTCCGGTATTTCCAGCTGTTCCGCTCAAGGGCATACATATTGTACATCCAGTAGTATGCGGGCATGACGGACAGGGTATCGGTTTTCCGGTTTTCAAAAACCATACTGAACGGAAACATAATGTCCATTTCCGCCGGATAACTGCCCTTGGTCAGCAGGGTGTAGCTTGCAAAACGGCAGTTATGCTTGAGCGTACTGGACAGTCCGGGCCAAAAACCGCGACCCGCGATTATTTCACCATCATTTCCCCTGCTGTTGTGATTCGAGCCTACTGTCGCCCCGGCGGCCATATTTGACTGGCCCATAACCAGGGTCGCGATTAAAAACGAATTATTGTGGTGTTGCTCATGACCGGGAAATACCAGATTGTTCAGCACCTCGCAGCAGGAAATGGTGGAATTGTCGCCCAAAATGGAATGGATCAAACGGGCTCCATACTTCAAGTTGGAATTGTTACCCATAACAAAACGTACTGCCTTGACGCCATAAAAAATATGACACCCGTATCCAATAATTCCATTGACGAGCTCGACCCCCTCCCCAATCTGGGTTTGTTCCTCCGGACCTGACTTGATGGTCAGATTTTTGAGCTTGTTCGCGCCCTTGACGTACGATGAAGGTCCGAAACGCACATCCTTGATTACCTGGCAACTTTTAATGACGGAAAAGGAACCAACCTCTCCATAATAACCCCGGGACGGATCAACCGATTCCTGCGTAATTTCCTTCAACCGGTCCATCAATACCTGATCATCACGATATATTGACCACAGATAGGCATCAGCGCAAATCATATCGGCAAAGGGCAAGACCGAGCGGCCTCCCGCTTCGTTGATAGGGTCGATCCACACGCGGATTGATTCGTTTTCACCATCCTTGAGAATGCCCTCGCCAAACTTTGCATGATCTGTCGTTGACATTTCGTCAATACGGCTCAGGATAACCCTGTCACGGATAATATAATGGGAGAGATAGGCACAGTCATGAATGGCGCAGTCAGAGCCGATATCGCAGGAAATTATCCTGCTATTCGTAATGCCGGCGGGAACCATGAAATCATGAAACTTCAGATACCGGGGCTCCAGCGGACCGATTCTCACCAGTCCGGCGAACAGACTGTTCTTGATAAGTGACGGATCAAAGGGGTCCTCAACCAGAAACCGGGTCCAGTCTGTACAGGTGTTGCTGTTTTTTACCAGAACCTCTATCTCTTCGGGCAGCAGGGGACGCCAGGCATGGTTTGCCGGACTATTTTGCGTATTCCGGAAAAAATACTCGTCTTTTCCGGCTTCAAGATATTCAGGAGAAACAAAACCGTAGCCGAATTTGTCGGACGGTACAATGACAATTTCACTCATACCCCACAGTATACCAGCGAATTTGCATAATCTTCAATTCCCTGCTAGTATTCACCCTATGAGTACACATATTGCAGCACAGCCGGGAGCAATCGCCGAAGCTGTCTTGTTGCCCGGCGATCCACTTCGGGCACGTTTTATTGCGGAAAAATTCCTTCAAAATCCGGTTTGTTATAATGAAGTTCGGGGCATGTACGGGTATACCGGATCCTGGAAAGGCAAACGCGTTTCCGTCCAGGGAACGGGTATGGGTCAACCCTCCCTGTCTATCTATGTCAATGAACTTTTCAGATTCTACGATGTCAAACGGGCAATCAGGGTAGGAACCACGGGCGCAGTCCAGGAATCCACCAGACTGCGGGACATCATTATCGCCATGAGCGCATCAACAGACTCGGCAATAAACACCCACCGTTTCGGCGGCCGCCATTTTGCGCCCACGGCGAGCTTCGCCCTGGTGCAGGCGGCCTGGGAAGCAGCGCGAGCGCGCGGCATAGAACCCCTGGTCGGACCGGTCGCATCCTCCGATATCTTTTATGACGACGCGGAAAGCTGGAAGCTTTGGGCAGAGTACGGAATTCTGGGGATCGAAATGGAAGCGGCCGAACTCTATACACTGGCAGCCCGTTTCGGACGTGAAGCTCTTGCCATACTGACAGTTTCCGACCATATCGCACAGGGAACGGCTACCACGGCCGAAGAGCGACAGACAACCTTTACCGCAATGATGGAAATAGCGCTGGACGCTGCGGTTGGTGAGGCAAAATGACCGAACTACAACCCACCGAGGTGGAATTTACCGGAACCCGAAAAAAACGGGATAAGAGCCGGTCAAAACGCAAAATTGCGGCAATTGCTTCGATTATAATTATTGGAACGGCCCTTGCGGTATTGACCGCCATTTTAGCCTATCAGGCGTCGGTCGCTCCGCAAATTCTGGAACCGTCACCCCTGAACGCGGAAATGACGGACTGAAAGCTCCGCTGAACCTGTCGCGGAGAAAGGAAACACGCAATGCATGCAGATATTGGTTTTATCGGACTCGCCGTCATGGGCGAAAACCTTGTACTGAATATGGAACGAAACGGTTTTACCGTTGCCGTATACAACAGATCGACAGAAGTCCTGGATACCTTCCTTTCAGGCAGGGGAAAGGGAAAACGCTTTATCCGGGCGGAAAACCTGGCACAGCTCGCGGCCGCCCTCAAACCGCCGCGTACCGTCATGATGATGATAAAGGCAGGCCCTGCCGTCGACTCGGTCATCGAGCAATTGCTTGAACATCTTGATGCAGGGGATACGATTATCGACGGGGGAAACTCCAATTTCCGCGACACCGCGCGCAGAACGGCCGAACTTGAAGAGCGGGGATACCGATTTATCGGTTCCGGCATTTCGGGCGGCGAGGAGGGGGCCCTGAACGGACCGTCCCTCATGCCCGGCGGATCCCGCGCCGCATGGCCGGCAGTGGAACACATCTTCCAGAAGATCGCCGCACAGGCAAAAGACGGAGAGCCCTGCTGCAGCTGGGTCGGTCCCGGCGGAGCCGGACACTTTGTCAAAATGGTACATAACGGCATCGAATACGGCGACATGCAAATTGTCAGCGAAATATACTGGATCATGAAGGAGCTTTTCGGCTTCGACCACGAGACCATGGCTGATACCTTCTCGCAATGGAACCGGGGAAAACTGGACTCATACCTCATCGACATAACGGCCCACATCCTTTCGCACAAGGACAGCGACGGAAATCCGCTCATCGAAAAAATTCTGGACGCGGCGGGCCAAAAGGGAACGGGGAAATGGACAGGCATTTCCGCCCTTGAGGAAGGCGCCCCGCTCACCTTGATCGTTGAGTCCGTCTTTGCCCGCTGTCTTTCTTCCCAAAAAGAAAACCGGCTTGCCGCAAACCGTCTGTTCGGCACGGCAAAACGCACACAACCCGACAACCCGGAAACGCTCATTCCCCGGCTGCACGACGCCCTGTATGCCGCAAAAATCGTATCCTATGCACAGGGTTTCGAGCTGATCCGCATGGCCTCTGAAACAGAAAAATGGGAACTTGACTTCGCGGCAATTGCCCGGCTCTGGAGGGGAGGATGCATCATCCGCTCTGCCTTCCTTGATAAAATCTCGCACGCCTTCGAAGCAGACAAATGGCTGCCCAACCTTGTGCTGTCGCCCTATTTCAGCGAAGAACTCAAGCATGCCGAAGCGGGCTGGAGAGATATTGTCGCCCTTGCGATACAAAACGGCATCCCCTGCCCTGCCCTCACCTCGGCCCTCGCCTGGTTCGACGGCTATCGCAGTGCAAGCTTGCCAGCGAACATGATACAGGCACAGCGAGACTACTTCGGCGCGCATACCTATGAACGAACCGACTCGCCAAGGGGCGAATACTTCCACACTGACTGGACGGGACATGGCGGCGCAGTGACGAGCAGAACCTATACTGTCTAGTACAGATCGAGGCAGAAGGCGCAAGGATGGCAGCACGTCATTGCGCGGAGCCCCCGCGTGTGACGAAGATGCAGGGGCGATCTTGACATACCCGAACCTTTCCGGTACAGTGGTTCATGCATCCCGAACGGGCTGCACCCCCGGATGGTGGAATTGGTAGACACGCTAGTTTCAGGTACTAGTGCTCTCACGGGCATGGAAGTTCAAGTCTTCTTCCGGGGACAAAAAGAAAAAACACGCCGAAAGGTGTGTTTTTTTTTATTTCTGCGCTGCACACCGATCGACCGGCAGCGCGATCCCGCACATATCGCCTATCCGTCGCGCAATATCGACAAACAGCCGCGCGCGGGGGTGAGACCTCCGGTAACACAAACCAATGTCCCTTCGGGCATCGGTAGTTTCAAAAGGAATATATCGAACCCCGTCATCAATCGACTCATTCACTGCAAGTCGGGGAATCAGGGTTATACCGGAACCGAGTCTTACCATCTGCCTGAGCGTTTCAAGACTGGTGGCCCGGAATGTTCCGTGCTCGCCAACCCCGTAACGGGCGCACAAATCCAGGCTCTGATCCCGCAAGCAATGGCCATCCTCCAGCAAGAGCAGGGGTTGTCCGGCAAGCTCGGAAGGATGTACAGATACCCGCTTCGACCAGGGATGCGAAGGATGAACGGCAGCCAGAAAGGGTTCGGAAAAAAGGGGAAGACAGACAACGTCTTCAGTTTCCTGGGGAAGCGCGAGGATTGCCCCGTCAAGCCGATGTTCCGCCAACATACGCTGTAAAACAGCTGTTTTCTCTTCAACCAGGGTGAAATCTATTGCTGAATACGTCGCAGAAAACAAGGGAGCAAGACGGGGCAAAAGCCAGGGACAGAGCGTCGGAAACAGGCCAAGCGACAGGTCTCCGGAAAAGGGGTCATCAAGCGCACGACCCCGCTTTATTATTTCGTCACAGCCATCAAGCACGCTGCGTGCAATTTCCAGCACCTCCATGCCGAATGGAGTAAGTATAACCGAACGGGTACTGCGTTCAAAAAGCGGATGTCCCAGTTCATCCTCAAGTTTCCGAATCTGGCCGCTCAACGTCGGCTGACTGACGCAACACCGGTCGGCAGCCCTTCCAAAAGCTCCCAGGTCGGCAACTGCGACAAAGTATTCAATATCACGTACATTCATCCTGCATCCTTATTTATTGTCAAAATCTATCAATACCATCGATACAAACGATTTTACACAATCATTTCTCTTTGATACAGTAGTTTAACCAATAAATCAGTGCAAGGAGCATTACAATGAACACAATTATCAACACAACAATCCCGGAGTTTTCTGTACAGGCATATCATAACGGCCAGTTCAGACAGATTACAGACAAAGACGTCGCTTCGGGATGGGCCATATTTTTCTTTTATCCGGCAGACTTTACCTTTGTCTGTCCGACCGAGCTCGGTGACATGGCGGACCTCTATGACGAATTTAAAAAGCTGGGAGTAGAGGTCTATTCCGTCAGCACGGACACACACTTTGTGCATAAGGCATGGCATGACGCCTCCGACACTATCAAGAAAATTCGCTATCCCATGCTTGCTGACCCGACCGGTCGCCTGACCAGAGCCTTTGGCGTACATATCGAGGAAGAAGGACTTGCATACCGGGGAACCTTTGTAAGCTCTCCCGGAGGAATCATCAAGCTCTGTGAAATTCACGACAACGGTATCGGCAGGAACGCAAGCGAACTGCTTCGCAAAGTACAGGCCGCTCAATTCGTCGCCGCTCATCCCGGTGAAGTATGTCCTGCGAAATGGACTCCCGGTGAAAAAACCCTGAAGCCCGGGCTGGACCTCGTCGGAAAGATATAACAGGCCCAGCCAACGGAGAAACCCATGCTTGATGAACATGTACAGGAACAGCTGTTATCCGTATTCGGAGCCCTGACGGTAGATATAACACTTTCACTGAAACCCTCCCGGCATGACAGTCAGGAAGAGCTGAGAGAAATGCTTGCGGATGTTGCCCGATGCTCACCGCATATTGCAGTAGCGGAAAAAGGTCCGGATGAGCCCGTCCCCACAACAGAAATCTATGTACAGGGAAAGTACACAGGAATACGCTTTGAAGGGGTTCCCGGAGGTCACGAGTTCTCCTCTCTCGTACTTGCCATACTCAACGCGGGAGGCCAGGGACGCATGCCCGACGCGGTCCTTCGAAACCGAACAGCGGCAATACAGGGACCCGTGCGGCTCCGCACGTTTGTGTCGCTATCCTGTACCAACTGTCCGGATGTCGTACAAGAGCTCAATCGTATGGCTTTGGCGCATGAAGACTTCAGGCATACCATTATTGATGGAGCCCTTGTACCCGGTGAAACTGCAAGACTGGGAATACAGGGCGTTCCTGCGGTATTCGATGGAGACACCCTGATACATTCCGGAAAGGCCGATTACGGTACCCTCCTTGAAATTCTTGAAGCACGGTTCGGAAGCAAGGCGTTCTCCGTACCGAAAGACAAAGCACAGGACAACTATGATGTGCTCGTCCTGGGAGGCGGACCGGCCGGAGCGGCTTCTGCCATATACAGCGCACGAAAGGGTCTGAAAACGGCAGTTGTTGCACAAAAAATCGGTGGTCAGGTTAATGACACACAGGGTATCACCAATCTGGTTTCGGTACCTCGTACCGAAGGCAAACTGCTTTCCGCAGATCTTCGGACACACATGAAGGAATATGGCATTGATGTATTTGAAAACCGCCGCGTTGAGGTGGTACATGACGGTACTGTAAAAACGGTTCATGCATCGGGTGGTGAACAGTTCTCCGCAAAAGCGCTCATTGTGGCAACCGGAGCAAAATGGCGGGAGCTCGGCGTACCGGGTGAACGGGAACACATCGGTCGGGGAGTTGCCTTCTGTCCGCATTGCGATGGGCCCTTTTTCGCGGGTAAACGGGTTGTCGTTATCGGCGGGGGAAATTCGGGCGTCGAAGCGGCAATAGACCTTGCGGGAATATGCTCAGGGGTAACCCTTCTCGAGTTTGCACCGGAATTGCGTGCTGACCGCGTGCTTGTAGAGGCAATGCACCGTTTGCCCAACGTACGAGTGCTCACATCTGCCCGCACAATGGAAATCATCGGCGATGGTAATGCAGTACAGGCCCTGAAATGGGAGAATCGCACTGACGGGACGATTGAGGAACTCGAAACAGACGGTGTGTTTGTACAGATAGGGCTTGTGCCCAACAGCGCCGCTGTTTCCGGTCTGGTCGCCCTCAACCGTGCCGGAGAGATCGAGATAGACGCGCGGTGCAGGACTTCGGTTCCGGGAATTTACGCGGCAGGGGATGTAACAACCGTGCCCTGGAAGCAAATCGTCATAGCGATGGGAGAGGGGGCAAAAGCAGCCTTGAGCGCCTTCGAGGACCGAATCCGTCAGGAAACATAAAACGTCCCGGCATCGCTATTTTCACACAAAGCGAACTGCTGAAATGGAAATATCCCCTTTTTTCCCCCTGAGCGATACCGGACCCTGCGGGATGGATTTCCATACCGCAGGATTCGGAGGGAACAGGGAAAGGCAGGCGTCAGATGCCAAAAAAGATTCCCCGCGAGGCCGGCATTCGGCCTGTATTCGGGCAGCCGTGTTCATGACATCACCGGAAAAGGCAATTTCTTGCCTTGTAAGGCCCATTTCTCCGGCAACGAGCGACCCGTAATGGAGAGAACACCGAAATACCGGTATTTCACCGTAGCGTCCGACGTATCGATGCTCTGCCTTTTTAATGCGTTCTGCCATGGCCTTACAAGACAGGAGGGCGCGGGAATCACTTCGCCCTTCCTTTTCCGTCCAGGTAATAATGACCTCATCCCCGACATATTTATAGATATTGCCCCGATGATTTACAATAACGGGACCGATGTCGCAATAGAAATCATTCAAGAATGCATGAAAAGAAATATCCCCGATACGCTCAGCGATCGAGGTTGATCCGGCAATATCCAAAAACATGACAAACCTATTTTCGTGCTTCGGCCTTTTATAGGTACACAATAATAGGCCGCGAAGCACATGACGTCCCAAAAGACGCTCGATATCACTATAGAAATTTAATACGGCCGTCAGGGAAAAGGAAAATATGAAGGTCGGAACAGGATAGGCGGTCACATGGAATAGTTCAAAGCCAAAGAGCAGGCTAAAGACCGCACCATACACGCACAAAATGATAAGGCTTTGCAAAAGGGGCACCATAAACAGGCTGAACCACAATGGCTGACTCCGGTATTTGGACAACAGAGCATTGAGAATCAGAATACAACCCGAAATGCCCATACCGGTAAAAAAGCCAAGAAAAACAAAGCGATAAAAATCTTCAGGAATCCCGTCCGATTCAGCCAGAACGAAGCTCATGGCCACAGCGAACAGGGCACCGGTTGTTGCGCCGATCAGAACGAAATACAAGGAATCGCGGAATTTACGGATCTGGTACGAGCTCAATTTCATGGTGTTTCAGTGTGCGCCAGCTTTTTCCGATTGTCAATGACGATCCGGAACCCGTAGTGGAACCCCTTCCGTTTTCTGTAAAACTGTGGTACATCTGCGTATACATTCATCGCGCACAAGGAGAAAAAATCTGTGAAAACCTTTGAAGAACTGTACTACGAGGTGCTTGTCCGCACCCTCAAGGATAAAAACACCAGTTTTCTTTCCAAACTGGAAAAATACGACACCAAACATCTCGATTGTCTTCTTCATCCCAAAAAGCATCCTCTTGTCTGGGAAACCGGCGCGTGTAATTGCGGCGATGACAAACCCTGTGTGCGCGTATGTCCCTTCCACGCCATACACCCGGACGAGACAGGAGAGCTGAAAATCAGCGAGGAAGACTGCGTCGGCTGCGAGCTGTGCGTGCAGGAATGTCGGGCACGGAAACTGACCGCCAGCAAGGATATTATTCCCGCAATACAAAAAATCCGCAGTCACGAGGGACTGGTGTATGCCCTGATCGCTCCTGCGTATCTGGGTCAATTCGACTCGGCCGTCTCGCCGGGCAAGCTGAGAAACGCGCTTAAAGCGGTCGGTTTTGACGGGATGATAGAAGTATCCCTCTTTGCTGATATTCTGACCCTCAAAGAAGCACTTGAATTCGAAAAGAACATCAACACGGAAACCGATTATCAGCTTACGAGCTGTTGCTGTCCCATGTGGATCGCCATGATACGAAAATTGTACGCGGATCTTGTTCCTCACGTTCCGCCCGCTGTCTCTCCGATGATCGCGGCGGGTCGTGCGGTAAAGCATTTGCATCCGGATGCTGTCACGGTTTTTATTGGCCCCTGTCTGGCAAAGAAAGCCGAGGCGAAGGAAAAAGACGTTGCAGACGCGATCGATTATGTTTTAACGTTCCAGGAAATTCAGGATGTATTTAACATACTCGAGATCGATCCGGCCAGCATGGAAGAAAGCGAAAAGGATCATTCCTCGCGCGCGGGCCGTATTTATGCCTACGCAGGCGGAGTCAGCGAAGCAGTCAAGGCAACAGTGGAACGGATTGCGCCGGATCGCGCGATCAGCGTGAAAACGGAAGCCGCGAACGGGGTAAAGGCATGTAAGGAAATGATTGAGCGGATCAACGCCGGGGACATAAAGGCAAACTTTTTTGAGGGTATGGGGTGCGTGGGCGGCTGCGTAGGCGGACCCAAGGCACTGATACCCCATGAAGAGGGGAAGAATCATGTGCGTATTTACGGTGCCGACGCGCGTTATGACACGCCCATCGACAATCCCTACGTCATCGAAATGCTCCAGCGACTCGGGCTGTCAACAATTGAAGATCTTCTGGAGAAAAGCGATATATTTACCAGGACCTTCTAGTTACTGCTATCAATATTGTTGATACCGCTCGGACACTGGGTTCCGACCGTGTGTTGTGGCAATCAGAGTAATTCGAGCAGGCGTTCGGCAGCCTCAAGCGGAAAGCCGCCGCTTGCCGAATCTATTGCCGCTTTCAATAGCTTTTTGACTGCCTTGCTTTGTGGCAAAAGGTATCCGGCCTCCCGAAGGCAATCCTCGGTCATTAGACGATTTGACAGCTCAAGGGCTCGTGCAAGCCTTCGCGCTCCGCTAGTGTCGGCTGTAACTGCCAAAACACGGGATACTGCCTCGGCTTCGGATTTTGTGGCAGCAAGGCGGAACAGGGCCTTCCTGAGAGAATCCGGCTTTGGCTTCGGTTCGGGATAGGTATCCGAAACCAGATATATAGCATGAGAAGGACAGGCGTCAACGCAAAGTCGGCACCCCATAATGCATTTCGATTCGTCAATCTGGCCTGTTTCGGTATCTGTCGCGCCGGATGGGCACACAAAAAGACACACACAATCCTTTGTACATAATGAAACATTTCTGGCTGCATGCATCAGACAGCCTCCTTTTGTACCAGAATAATGCGCGAACGGGGCGCTTTGCAGATTGGGCATATGCCGGGAGGCTCGTCACCCACGAAGACAAAACCGCATACCTCGCACACCCAAACCCCTGTTGAGTCGACCAGGGAATCTCCCGCTTTGGCAAACCGGGACAAGAGATTTTTCAAGAGTTTTGTGACCTTCTCCCCCCAAACCAGGGCGCGCATCGCCCCACGGTCGGAAACAGCCGCAGCAGCCCCATTTCCTTCGGGGTAACCTTCGGCCAGCTCTGATTCCATCAAGGCAGCAAGGCGATCAAAACCCGGTGACAGGGGTGTTTCCGACTGACCGGAATAATAGGTGGCAAGCTTGGCAAAAAGGGAGGCTTCCTCCGTGCGAAGCTGTTTTTCGCATGCCTTGGCTAAATTTGAACACAGGGCCCCAAGCTCCAGCGGCGTCAATTCTTTCAACACATCATCTTCCGTCATGCGTTCCCCCCTTCCTTCCAGTATAGGACTTGCCTCAGGAAATGCAAACGGATTGATCGGGAATATGGTTCTGATTACTCTGTGTCTTCAGGAAACAATGAACGTCCGAAAATGGATGGTATCCATACATAACCTTCCAGCCGCGGAGTTTGTTTTATCAATTCTTCCATACACTCATTAAAATGATAATCCACTTCGACACTCATGTTTTGTTTGTATGAGTAATTCACCGTAAAATCACCAATGTATACTATTTCACCCGGGTTAACCCGGAATACTGTATCAATTGGTTGTGGCAATTGCCATGCTCTGATAATTGTAGTGTTATACCCTCGCGTTATATGATGTGGTGCAGGCATTGCATACAGCCCTGGTTTAACCTTTCTTATGGTATACCCTTTGCCATACAGCCAATACCCCTTGGCCTTCTTATACAAAATTGAAGGATCCTTGAGTGTTATCTTCATTGAACCCCATCTTGTTACATTCTCTGCAAATACTTCATTAAACCCAAAAGCGATATACGCAGCATCGGCATCCATTACATCAATTGGTTCATTTTTTAGGGTTTTAAAAGTAGAAGCACATGACAATTGCAAAAGACAGGCAACTATTACTAATGAAACCCTGATAGTATTCCGGATCATCATGCACTCTCCCTGATTGTCTGGAACAGGGGGGTATGTTTATGATATTTCGGTGCTATTGGGTCATTTAAATGAAATAAAAGTTCAAGGGGCATCGGATAGGTTTCAAATACGAGAGATACAGTCTGACCTTCATCAAGAAAAAATGAAATCCCTGCAATATCTTCATAACGTGAAAAAATTTGATCCCACTGACAGATTACTGATTGCTGCCCCGGTATAACATCCAAAATCAGATATTCTTTCATCCGATTAAATTCAAAAAACTCAGAACCGTTAACCTGTACCTGAATAGGCTTTTTGGTAAGAGGACCAATCAATGCAATAGGTATATCAGGATACACAATTATTCTTGCCATACCCTCTGCAAGAGGTGGTCGAACAGGTAGTTCAGTCAAGGCAGTTGAAGCAGGTGTGACAGCATCCTGAGCAAATAGCACTGAAAACATCGACATTGTAATAATCAAATATATTATTTTCATACATTTCTCCTGATCAAAAAAAGGAAAATGAAAAAGACAACGCAGCAAGCCCGGAGCCAGCAATACATACCTGGCTGATCGCACTGAAGGTTTCCATAGACGAAAGATCCTGTGATCTAAATGCTCTGTCACGAAAATAGAAGGCAGCAGCTCCCAATCCTACACACAGAATACTGTCACGAATTCGTGCTTTGACTACCGGGTTCATTGGAATTTTAACTTGCTTCACATCAAGAACCGAGGAGGTTTCTTTCCGGATATCGATGGTTGAAATAAAGACCCTATACTTGGGATGCGTAATTTTCAGCTGATATTGGCCACCGTCCAGTTCAATCTTACCCGATTCAGGAATAAGCCCCATATCGGTTTCATCAAGAAGGTAGATGGACCCCGGAATAAAATTAATCAACTCCAAATACCCCTTTGACATCCACGAGCTGGTATCCAAAACAGTACCACGATCAACATTGAGCTGAATGTTAACCGTCTTGAAATACTTTTCATTTTCAGCAACGATATCCCAGGGACCTTTAGGTATTAAAAGTGTTACCGGATCATCCAGGATAATAACCTCTCCGGCGCGAGACAGAGTAATTTTAGTTCCCGCAGGTAAAACTGGTAACAGCGGGACTGCAATTAGTTCCACCCCGGTAAACGTCAAACGTTTTTCTGTATTTTTGTTGACCTGCACTTCCATGTTCCTGAAAGTATATCCAGAAAGAGATAATTCAATTTCATGAATACCCGCAGGGATCATACTTGAATACGGTGTTTTCCCCGAAAAGACTCCGTTTATCTTGACATTCGCACCTTCAGGACGCGATGAGATAGTAAGTTTCCCGTTTATGGGCATCAATGAAACTGTGATTGCCAGGGTATCAGAAATAGTCCGATCCAATTCAAGTACAACTGTAGAACGGGCAGAATCCGTTTCCACTACCAGTTTTTCAATATCACCAGACAAGGTATAGGCGACAGGAACAGTTCCAATGGGCTTACCATCCTTATACACAACGGCATTCTCGTCAGAATCAAGAATAACTTTTCTGCCGACGAGCTGGTGTATGAGGCCTGAAGAAACAGAAGACTTCTGCCTGATAACAGTGTTTTGTCCACCGGAAGAAAGAACCACACCTGATTCACGCAAAAATTGCAAAACAGTACCCGAATCTACAGAAAAAAACATATTATTGCCGTTTCGCATTTGACCCACATTTATACCAAGGACATGCCCTGACTTGTCGACAAGCGGTCCGCCGGAATTTCCCGGATTGAGTGTAGCTGTGTGTTGAATGGAAAAATCTTCGGCTCGTACTGCAGAAATATTTCCGATTGTAACTACAACTTCCTGTGACTCCAATCCACCCTCAAATAACCCCGGAAGTGAATATCCAAAAGCCACAACCTGTTCACCGCTTTCAGCAGGACGATCACGGAGGGCCAACGGAACCGACATGTTGCCAGCCAGCGTTTTCGATTGAAGAACTGCAATATCTTTCTTGCCATCTTTCGCCAACAGAACAGCATCCTCATGCCGCTTTCCCTCATGATAAATATGAATTGTGTCAGTGGATTCCCGCAGCATACCTGCAATATCAGTTCGAAGACGGTACTTTTCACTGTTGCTTAATATATCTTTAGGAATTGAGCTGGTCACAAAATACTTGATCGACTCAATTAACTGTCTGATTGTGCCTTCCTCGTCAAAGATAACGTGTGCATTCGAGGCTATAATTCCCGTATCATCCAGAATAACACCACTACCAGTCGACATTGTCTGAAAAGAATCGAGAAACTTGCGTCCACTATATGACTCTACTTTCCGCCACAAGGGAATCTCAGACGATTTTACAGAATCTATGTACACTACACGTGCTATCAATACAACAGACTGCTTGATATTTTGGATGTCAGAAGTTTCAAGCGAGAAGGCAAGACATGTACAACAAAATACCATTATTAAACCGGTCATTTTCTTTACATTCATAGTATCGCAATTCTAGACGGGGTTTTTTCTATCGTCAAGAAAAACCTGTCCTGTTGCTTCACCGAACTTCTTGAACATGTCTTTCATTACCGGTACAACTATAGTCGTGATTACAACCAACAGGCTCTATGAAATAAATTCCTCGCGCATTATGGAACATATCTGGCTGAACAAGGGTATCAGCCGCATCGCGGTAGCCGAAAACCTGGAACTGGACCGCTCGACCATTACCAAGGTCGCCCGTACGCTCATAGCCTGCGACTTTATCAAGACAACGGGAAAATATCGGGGTAAACCGGGAGCGGGGCGCCTTGCAACCTCTCTGGAAATCAACGCGGACTTTGCGCTTATTCTGGGAATTGAACTGCAGACCGAGTACATAAAAACGGTGCTCATCGATATGGCCGGCACCGTGCGGGCAACTGCACATCTTCCTTTCACCGGTGACACTGCCGATCTTTTACCATCTTTGCGTACCTGCATTTTACTTGCAAAAAACGAAGCAGCACAATTCGGAATTCGCATCGCGGGAATCGGCATCGGACTCTCCGGTATCGTTGATACCTATGAGGGGACCATAATCAACTCACATCCCCTCGGCATTCACCAACCACTTGCCCTGGGTCCGCTCCTGGAAAAAGAAACCGGCATACCGGTGTACATAGAAAATGATGCGAATTGCTGCTGCTGGGGAGAACTGGCCTTTCGCCCGGCCGTTACCGACAGGAATATTCTCGCGCTCCTGGGTGAATTCCGGAATATTGACATCGGCAGCAACCGCATGGCCGGAACGGCATTTGGTCTGGGGGTGGCAATCAGGAAAACAGTATTCCACGGGGACAGCTTCACCGCAGGGGAATTCCGCAGCCTTTTGTATGACCACAAAAATCCCAGCCACTGCCAGTTTTCGCTGACAGACGAAGAAGCACGCCAGTTACCGGGTAACCGTGAATTATTACATCGTCTTTTCGAGGAACTTGCACTGAATATATCCCTATTGGTCAACTGCCTCGACATCACACAGATCATCATAGCCGGAGACTATGCCCGCTATTGCCCGGAAATCGGTGAACTGCTGGAAGCGAACATACAAAAAAACTGGATTTATCAAAACAAAAAAAAGTGCAGGATACAGCCCTCTCCCGATGCGGAGAATGCGGTATGCATGGGTGCGGCCGGCCTTTTTCTGCGGAAACTTTTCACCGTGCCGGGAATGACCGATCATACGGAAGAACAAGTAGGCAGTATTTTGCTTGATCGGGTGTTCACCTCTCTGGGTATACGCGCCGAAACAGATGCCACAGCCATCTGACCCGCTCGAAACGAGACTCTTCGCCTTTTACAAGCCTTCCTATATTTTTCCGGTGAGCGAATACGACAAGAGCCCCCAAGGCCCAGGAATACAGGACAAACCACACCGGATACGACTGAAACAGTAGATGGCGTACCAGAACCACAAGGGGGAAGGCGAGCGCAACTGTGACAGAAGAGAGGCTGACAAATCCGGTAATACCCAACACAAGGACAAATACCGGCAGTGAAAGCAGAAACGATACAGGGGCAAGGGCTGCAAGCATTCCGGCGCTCGTCGCTACGCCCTTTCCGCCCCGGAAACGGGCAAAAATGGTCCACATATGCCCTATTACCGCAATGAGACCGGCAATAACCGATAATAACAATGCATCCGGAAACTCTTGTCCGGAAAGTAGTATATAGACAGCCGGGGCTGCCAATACAACTAATACACCTTTCCCGCAATCTACCAGCAAGACTACGATGCCGGCCAGGGGTCCAAACTGCCGGAACGCGTTTGTCGCCCCCGAATTTCCCGAACCTTCACGCCGGATATCGCGCCCAAAAAAAAGGCGCCCTGTTACCAGGGCAGTCGGAAACGAACCGGCAAGATACGCTAATGAAACTACTGCTAAAAAGCAATATACACAGATATCCATATTATCCTTTTTTGATTGCCCGCAAGACCACCGGGGCAGAAACTGCCTGATTTCGGCCATTCCGTTTGGCGGTATACAGTGCGTCATCGGCCTCTTTGAGCATCAGCTCGGGTCGGACATTGCCCCGTGCGGTCGCGCTTCCCAGGCTGATGGTGATTGTAACGGAAGTGCCGTCGTCAGGATCAACAACAAAAGGCGTATCGGAAATACACCGGCGGAACCGTTCGGCTGCAATTAACACCTGCTGTTCATCGCAGGGATGCAATACCATCAGAAATTCTTCTCCCCCGAACCGTCCAATATGATCGGCAAGGCGTGTGTGTTGTTTAAGCCGTGCGGATATTTCCCGAAGCACCCGGTCTCCAGCCAGATGGCCCCAGGTATCGTTAATACGCTTGAAATGATCGATATCCGCAAGAATGACCGTAACCGGATGCCCGGTTCTTCCGGAGAGTTCAAGAAGAATTTCAAGCCGTTCGATTATGGTGCCGCGGTTCAGCAAATTGGTCAGTGCGTCATTGGTCGCCCGTCGCAGAAGATCATCCAGATGCTTTTTTCGCATCAAAATATCGTATAGCCGGTCGGTAAACCAGGTACCGAACACTTTAATAAACCGTTCATCCATATCGTCGAAGGGCTCCTTACGCGCTCCCGCCGTTATGACCCCGATACACCGGTCGAGGCGCATGATGGGAAGCACGTAGAGTTCGGTGATGGATGGATTCAGGAAATGTTCGGGCACTCCGCTTCGGGCAATGTATTGCTCGCGCTTGAAGGTTTGCGGGATGCGGGACAAAAAAAGATCGTGATCCCAGGCATGCAGGTCGGGAAGATCGAGGGTTTGCGCCTCGCCCCGGGAGGCATCGATGACCAGGTATGAACGGTCAAGAGGAATGACCAAATGCCAGCACACAACATTGGCAAAGTATTTCCATTCACGCGCAACGATTCCCGCAATCGCCTCAATATCCTCAAGCGGCTGGATTTCACCGAGAAGCTTGAACATTGCCTCATAGCGCACTAATTGCTGGCTTGTCCGGTCACCCATGGAAAGGGATTCAATCATCGATTCCATACAATACCCTGCCGTTTTTTACTGCTCATAACCGGATCGAGGTCAAATTATTGCCCTGTATTCGGGATCAAGATCCATGTTCAGGGAACTTGTATACACATTGAACATGGAAGCAAGATCGATAACCGCGATAATCTCGCACACTTCCTCGCGGGAAAAACCCTCGTCCATCAAGAGTTCAAAATCCGCGTCTTCCACGCAATTCGCGTCCGCGACAACCTTAAAAACGAATTCTCCGACTGTCCGGTAGAAAGATGGAAGATTTTTCCCCGTATCTGACTGCAAAAATGACTGCAAGTCCTCGAATTGCAGGTTCTTGTCCAGACTCAGCACATTCTTTGCATGGCAGGCCGAGCAATACCGGGCCCCATGCCGGGCCGACACCAAAAACACAATCATTTCCTTGAGAGGCAAGGGCAAACTTCCGCTAAAAAGGGTGGTTTTTGCCCGATGCCAGTACCCGGATGCTATATCTCCATTATGCCCGAGGCTTCTGAGCCACAGCGGAACGGAGCTGTCGCCGGTAGTTCTCATGTAATCGTCGTATACTTCTTTTGTCTTGACAGACGCATCTGCATATTCGGTCAGTATGTAGCGTTTCATCACTACCTCCGACTTCAAGTATCTGAAATGTCAGCGCGGTTGTCAAACAGCTTGATTCTTTCTTCGCGGGGGCTCCGCGGAACCCGGCAGAACGGCCACTTGCCGTTCTGCTGCACAGCCCGTGGCCCGTTCTGCCTCATCCTTATATTTTCGCGAACGCCTGTTCCAGGTCCGAGAGAATATCCTCTATATGCTCGATGCCGATGGACAGACGAATAAGGTCAGTTTGCAAACCGGCTTCCTTTTGCTGCGCCTCGGTCAGCTGGGAGTGTGTCGTACTTGCCGGATGAATCGCCAGGCTCTTGGTGTCTCCCACGTTTGCAAGATTCGAAAAGAGCTGCAGGGAATTGATAAAGGTTTCACCCGCCGCACGACCGCCCTTCACGCCAAAAACGACCATGCCGCCGAACCCCCTGGTAAACTGCCGGGAGGCAACCGGATACGACGGATCGCCTTCAAGCCCGGGATAGCGTACCCACTGTGCTTTCGGATGGTTTTTCAGCCATGCAGCAACCGCAAGCGCGTTTTCATTGTGGCGCTCCATTCGCACATGAAGGCTTTCCGTTCCGATCAGGACAATCCAGGAGTTGTCGGGAGAAAGGCAGGCACCAAGATTCCGCAAGGGATCGGTTCTGAAACGCAGTGCAAACGCTATCGGGGCAAGGCTTTCGGGAAGATCAAACGCCCAGCGCAATCCGTGATAGGCTGCATCGGGGCCGGTCATCTGGGGCACATTGGACTTTTTCCAGTCAAAGCGGCCGGAATCGATGACCGCTCCGCCGATGGCCGCACCGTGTCCTCCAATCCACTTGCTCAAGGAATGCACGACAATATCGGCACCGTCATCTATCGGGCGGTAATTCACCGGAGGGGTAAACGTCGAGTCTACCACGAGGGGAATGTGGTGTTCATGGGCAATTTTCGCTATGGCGCGAATGTCAACAACATCCAGTCCGGGATTCCCTATTGTTTCAACATAGAGAAACCGGGTTTTATCGGTTATTGCCTTGCGGAAGTTCTCAGGGTCAAGGGCATCAACCAATTTTGCCTGAATCCCCTGATCCCGGAGAAGTACCGTAAACATGGTATAGGTTCCACCATAGAGGTTTTGGGCCGACACAAATTCGTCTCCGGCTTTCGCGAGCGTAAGCACGGTATAGTGAATGGCTGCCGTTCCCGAGGCGGTTACAACAGCAGCGGCTCCCCCTTCAAGCTGGGCCAGGCGTTCCTCAAGAATTTGCCCGGTAGGATCGCCCAGACGGCTGTAAATAAAGCCCAGCTCTTTCAGGGCAAAGAGATTTGCGCCATGTTGGGCAGAATCGAAATTGTAGGCCGTAGTCCTCCATACCGGAAGGCCACGGGCCTTCGTTACCGGATCGGGCCTTTGGCCGCCGTGCACGGTGATTGTTTCAAGGTGTTTATGTGCTGACATGTATTCCATCCTTTTTATGTTTCTTTATGTGCATACGCACATAGATATATGTTCTGTTTACTCTTCCCATAACCAGGTGGAAAGATACCGCTCCCCGCTGTCCGGCAGCACAGCAACAATCACCTTACCCTCGTTTTCCGGCCGCTTCGCGATAGTGAGGGCCGCTTCCAGGGCCGCGCCGGAAGAAATACCCACGAGTATCCCTTCTTCCTTGGCAGCGCGACGTGCAATCGTACCGGCAAGAATTTCATCGCTGTGATAGATTTCATCTATGAGAGAGGTTTTCAAATTCCCCGGAATAAAGCCGGCGCCTATCCCCTGCAATTTATGGGGACCGGGGTTCCCGCCCGAAATGACCGGAGAAGCTGTCGGCTCTACAACGACAATCTTGACGGAAGATTTTACCTCTTTGAGATAAGACCCCGCACCGCTTATCGTACCGCCCGTTCCGGCGCCCGCGACCAGAATATCCACCCGGCCATCAGTATCTTTCCATATTTCCGGCCCGGTAGTCCTGTAGTGCATCTGCAGATTTGCCGGATTATTGAACTGCTGGGGAATAAATGAAGACGGATACTGGGAAGCGAGCTCTTCCGCTTTGGCGATGGCGCCTTTCATCCCCTTCGGCCCTTCCGTCAGTACCAGCTCCGCTCCGTAAGCCTTTAATAATTTTCGCCGTTCGATACTCATCGTTTCCGGCATGGTAAGGATAACGCGGTAACCCTTTACAGCGGCAACCGCTGCGAGCGCAATACCGGTATTCCCGCTTGTCGGTTCAATTATAACGGTATCTTTAGTCAGCTTTCCTTCGCGCTCGGCAGCTTCAATAAGAGCCAGACCAACACGGTCCTTTACGCTGGAAAAGGGATTAAAGCTTTCCAGTTTGACAAATACCTCAGCCTTGGATTCATTCATACGGTTAATTTTTACCAGGGGAGTATTTCCAATCAGATCCGAAATCTTTTGATACTGTGCCATACCAAGCTCCTTTTGCCACCAGGTTCATAACCTAGTAAACTTATATGTATTATATATAAACATGCACAGGTTTTGTC
>LVBK01000062.1 GCA_001604385.1 Spirochaetales bacterium Spiro_09
AATACTAACCGAGTATTTAGAGGTGCCCTTAATTTATTATTGTTATGATCTCTCACAACTCTGTTACCAGTTTTCACTGATAAATGTGTTCATAGGACTGTTACTGGCTCTAATTTCCTTATTTATAAGATCAATATCCACTTCTTCCTGCCGTAGTTCTATTGAATATGTTTTTCCCGATACAGTGATTGCAGTATATTCTGCCCAGGGATGTTTTGTTGGTGGCATTTCGTAGCCAACAAAGGGTTGACCAAGGCTGCCACTGGTAACGATACGTGTGCCATGAACATTTCGAAGCATTTGTACATGTGTATGTCCGCCAATAAATACAGTATCCGGTTTTGAACCGATCAAACCGTTAAAACTGTCAAGACCGGTATCTGGACGAACATTTTCCATGTTTGATACCGGCGAACCATGATAGCAGAAAATACGGATATACGGGCTTGCCTGTATAAGCAGATGTTCCTGAAATGTCTTGATAAACTCTATATTTCGTTCATTATGTAGCGCACGGGACCATTCAACTGTATCGAGTACCAGTTTGTCTTTAGTGTACTGATGTATTTTATGCGGTTCAATCATAAATTCATCATGATTCCCCATGATACAGGGACAACCAAGCGATTGAAGCAAATCCAGTGTTTCGACTGGACGAATGCCCAGTGTTGACGCGTCACCCAGAAATATAATTTGATCGGGTTTTTCTTTTTTAATCCCGGCAAGAACCTGCTCGAATGCTATTACATTGGCGTGTATATCCGAGATGAAGATAATTTTCATGCTTGTCAGTGTACACCCACTTTACAAACAATTCCAGCAAAGATTGAGAAAAACTGCAAGGCACCTATGCCGAATGGGTATGTCAGCGAATTTGAATATAAAATTGCCGAATATAACGAATACGTGCATCTGACTGCTGCCAGAATTCACTTTCAGGAAAGGCTATGGTCACGGTTTCATACGCAGCAAGTGCTTTTCGTATGTCTCTGAGAGGACCGATCACTTCATGTGCAGTTCCCCGTAAATACCAGCCCTCGTCTAGTCGATCACGTGAAACTGTAAAAAATGCATCAAGGAGATCAATTGCCCTTTTCACGTCAAGTTCAGCTATCGCAGCTCGGGCTGCATCAAGTAGATCGGCCGGAGAGGGGGATTCACTCTCTGTAGCAGGCTGGAGAGCCTCTGAATTGACACTGAGTGCAGGTTCGTCTCTTACCCCGGCAGGCGATTCAGTGAAAGCAGTAGTGGCGGAAGGTAACACAGAAGTCTCGGTATTCTTAAGTGGGATAGACTTCTGTTCCGGGGTTATACTTCCGTTGTAATCGGGAGCGCGAACACGCTGGTTACTGTCCTTGTTCGCAGATATGACCGACACCTCAAGATAATCACGGGTAAAGGTGTCAGAAAGTACATCATAACGGGTAAATGACAACAAGTAATTTCCGGTTACCAGTGTTTTGAACAAAAACAGGGTTCCTCCCGATTCCTGGTTTCTTGATTCGTATCTGACTGCTTTTGCAGAGGTATCATTACCCAAAAACACCCAGCCTGCTCCTGGATACCAGACTTCGAGTGTGGAGCCAAGAGGAAGAACTACCGATCTGCTTGCCTTAAATTCCGGAGGAGAAAGTGTCGCGGTTGCCGGAAGAGGATCTACCGAATTGATTTCATGAAGCGGAATCGGGCGGGGCACCGGAAGAGACGGTTCTTTCTCAGTAACGGGCGGAGCAGGATCAGGCGTTTTCGTAATCTGGACATCGGTGGTTTCATCTGTTTTCGGGCGAGAATCAGAGACGTCACCATTGTCAGCGTTCTGTTCATTATTCGATTCAAGTGCAACACTGTCGTCTGTAGTTATAGATATGTCACTTTCAGATTGGGGAGCTGGAATAATCAAGAGCATTTCCGGTTCGGGATACAAGCGCAAAGGTTCACGTGGTAGAGGATCCTGCGGCAAGGGTTCCAAACTGACCGGTGGCGGCTCGATGGCAGCGAGCGCGGGTTCTTCGATAATTACCGCCGGTGCAACCTCAGATTCCTCCGAATCAGGTACATCCGTGTTTTCTGCCGAGACATCCGTGATACTTGCCGAGGCATCCTTAATTTCAGAACGGTCTACTGGTGCCGAAGCACAGGAGAAAAATAAGTGGAACAAAATGCTCAACAGGACAAGATAACGTATCAGGTACAATTTCATGGTATGCTCTCCCAAATACGGTCAAGATGTGCCGCCGCTGCTTCCCTGAGCTGCTTCATGTCAGCAGAATCTGGTACAGTATACCAGCGCGAAACCTCTTCAACAGACCATTTATCGGTTCGCTCCCTGGTTTTTCGAAATTCCGGCAGCATAAGAGGACTCTCGGGCAGAAACAGCTGTTCGATTGGAACAGCCCGTAACGCTCGCTCTTTTTGTAAACGGGCTGCCTCACTGGCAGTGTGATGAGATCCAAGCACCAGGGCAATCAAGAGTACTATTAAAGCCAACAGAGTGGCTGCTACCCCAATAATAATCGGTGTTAAATGGTTTTCAACAAACTCGATTATCCGACCAGTGTTCATCATTCGTCCCTGTTTTGCGTCCTCTTTGGAGGATGCGGGGGGATAACCACATTTTCCTCGAGCGGAACTTCCTCATCCTCGAAATTTTCAAGATCACGGGTCGTTTCAACAATACGGTCGCTTTCATTTTCAAGTTTGATGGTAATTACCTTTGTGACACCCGATTCTTCCATGGTCACACCGAGCATTGTTCCCGCACCCATAACAGTTTTTTTATTGTGCGTTATGACAATATACTGACTGACATTTGCGAACTCTCGCAATGCGTTGACAAAACGGGTAACATTCTGTTCATCCAGAGCAGCGTCTATTTCATCAAGCAGACAGAACGGGGACGGCTTGACCATGTACGTAGCAAAAAGAAGTGCAACGGCAGTCATGGATTTTTCACCGCCTGAAAGCAGGCTGATATTCTCCAGCTTCTTCCCTGGAGGTTGTGCAAAGATATCGATACCGGATTCCAGTACCCGGGAAGGATCCACCAACCGTATTTCTCCCCGTCCGCCACCAAAAAGCCGTCGGAACATGTTATGAAAGTTCTTTTTAATTTTGTTATATGTTGCCAAAAAGAGTTCGGTAGATTCTGCCCTGATTTCTTCGGTGATACGTTTAAGATCATCCCGCGCTTTTTGTAAATCTGCTATTTGCGCAGTCAGGAAATCATACCGTTCCTTGACTTCAGCGTATTCCTCTACAGCCATGAGATTGACGCTTCCCAAATCGCGAAGGGATTGCCGAGCGCTTGCAAGACGTTCCCGCAAATCGCCTGCGGGCGTATTTATCAGGAACATACGTTCCTCAAACTCCATGAGGTCACGAGAATGGGTTTCCCTGAAATTTTCCTTGATATTCCGGATTTCAGTTTCATTCATTGCCAAATCCATATGGAGCTTTTCCAGTTGGCTCTGGATTTTCATCATTTCCGAACTGCGATTCTTGAGACGATCTTGTTTGCTTGATACATCGCTATTGCGAGACGAGATGTCATTTTCAAGTTTTTCCAGCTCCGCGGTAAGGGTCTTTCCCTTATATTCAATGGAAGCTAATTCGCTTTCAATTTCTTCAATCTGCTCACCAATGTCCTCAAGTCTCTTTTCTTCGGTAAACAGCTCGTTTTCAAGCTCCCGGAGTGCGGCTTCCTGAGTGGCAAGCTCACGTCTGATCAAGCGAGCCTGTTCTTCTGCCGCAGAGCTTTGCGTTTTCATTTGAACACGACTCAGTCGCAAGCCTTCAAGCGTTTTGCGGTATTCGTCAATTTTCCTGATCAGATCGGTATTTTCTGCCTTCAGCTGCGATATTAATTCCCTTTTATGCTCGATAAGCTCCCGGTTTGCCGTGATGCGGCCATCTACAGATCGCTTGCGGGTAATAATACCCTCGGGGGACAAGAAATCATCGATGAAGGCCGGAGCAGTATCCCGGTATACCGTAAAGGATTTTTCCAGTGACTGGAGAATGGTTTCTATATCATTGAACGATGCAACAGCATTCGATGCGAATCGCTTGATATCGCTCTCAGAAGGACTGTGAATTTTCTCGAAATCAGAAAAAATTGCCTTTCGACCCGTAACAAGTACTTTTAATTGATCAACCGAGGAACAGACTGCCTGCTCGGCGTCCCGGTGGGAACGTGACGAATAACCGGCATCCCGTAATTTTTTGTCAAGCTCGGTTACAATGTCTTCGGTAATTGCACGAAGCTCTTCTTCCATTTCAGCGCGGGCACGATCAAGAGCGACGATCTCATCCTCATATTGAACAGCCTGTTGGTCGTTGTCGGATATTCTCTGCCCGGCAATTCCTATATTTTCCTCGAATGAGGCAATATTCTTTTCAATGTCTCCCAGACGGCGGTTTAAATCGCGGACAATTTCATCCTGTCCATCGGCATCTTCCCGCAGGCTGTCCACTCGACCTTCTACAGCTTGCTTACGTCCCTCCAGTTGAGACAGCTTGGAAGAGACCTCATTCCTGCGTTCGATAAGCAGCCGGGACTGTTTGTCTTTTTCATTTTTTTCGACTGCCAGTCCATAGATCTGTTTTTGATAGTCAATAAGTTTTTCTTCCATGGAGTTGACCACGTCCATGTTTTCTTCAAGAGAGGCATTGATAGTTTCAATTTCACGTCTGATTTCATCCCGCTTGTTTCTGGTGTCTTCTATGTCGCCCGTTTTACGGTCCCGATCCTGCGTAAATCCCTTGAGTCTGAGCAACTGTATGTCAAGTTCATGTTCAAACGCCTGTTCACGAAGTGAACGGTATTGAACTGTCTTGTCCGCCTGGACCTTGAGCTGGTCATGGGATCGTTTAACCTCTCCCAAAATACCCTCAATTTGGCGCATATTCTCTTCGGTTTTTTCAAGCTTTCGTTCCGCTTCCGCACGTCGAACCTTGAAACGGGTTATACCGGCTGCTTCCTCAAAAATGTATCGTCGTTCTTCAGGTTTGCTCGACAAGATCTGATCGATCTTTCCCTGTTCCATGACGGAATAGGCAGCCTTTCCTACACCGGTATCCCAGAATAATTCCCGTATATCCTTTAATTTGACAGGGGTTCCATTAATATAATATTCACTTTCACCGGATCGGTATAAACGGCGTTTTATTGCAATCTCGCTGACATCCAGGTTGAGCAAACCCGCCTCATTTGCGATAGTTAAAGTAACTTCTGCGACATTAAGGGCCTTTCGAGATTCTGTGCCATTGAAGATGACATCTTCCATCTTGTCCGCACGCATGGCCTTGGAAGCCTGTTCACCCAACACCCATTTGACGGCATCTACAACATTACTCTTGCCACAGCCATTTGGACCCAGCAAAGCCGTAATCCCGTCGGAAAATTCAATTCGGGTTCTTTCTGCAAATGATTTAAAACCAAAAATTTCCAAGCTTTTAAGAAACACCCCGTAAGCCCCTTCTACTGACACCAGGCACAATACGCCCGGACAATTTCTATAAATAATTCTGTCATATGAGAGTATGCACCACAAATAACCAGAAACTGCTGTCTCTGTATTTTGCAGAGCTTTATACACTCTACCCC
>LVBK01000023.1 GCA_001604385.1 Spirochaetales bacterium Spiro_09
GTTAGAGCTGCGGACTCATAATCCGTCGGTCCCTGGTTCAAGTCCAGGTGGGCCCAAAAAGATTTCCTTACGTTGTAAGGAAAAACATGCTTCCCTTCAAAGAAGGGCGTATGTAAACCTAAGCACTTTCAGCAAGACTTTCAGCAAACGCTGAACAGCCCTTGCGCAGTGAGGTTTTACATGCGCCCTTTTTACTTGTACAAGTCAAAGCGCGGCATCTATTACGTGCAGTTTTCGAACGAAAAAACGCACGAGCGGTTCACAGCTCTCTCCACCAGACAGCGAAATTACACCGATGCGATGAAAGTCGCCTGTAATTGGCTTCAATCGGGATTGCCGACGCGCGAAGGGCGAAAGCCTGTGGAGCAGGTAGCGACTGTTCAATCCTTTATGTCCTTACTCGCTGAGGGAAAGCTCGGCTCTGCCGAGCTTGAGCGCATAGCAGAAGCCTTTAAGGCGCAGGGGATATCAGTCACCGCGACCGTTCAAACTAAACCGCAAGAGTCAGAGAACACGAAAACTCACCTTGTATCCTTTCTCGAAAACTTCTGGACGTATGAAACGAGTCCCTATGTTCAGGATAAGCTCATTCACAAACAGAAGATCGGGAAGCGGCATTGTTACGATTCGAAAAACCGTATCTCGTACTGGAAGGAGTTCTTCGGGGATGATGCGTATCTTGAAGATGTCACGACGGTTGGTCTCAAGGCCTTCGAGAAGTCGCTCGCGGATAAGGGGCTTTCAACCGGGACGCTTAATCATATCATGATCGCGGGGAAGACGGCCTTTAAGTGGGCAGTGGCGAACAAGAAGCTCGCCGAGGATCCATGTCTTGGTCTTACGCGGTACGGGAAGGAAACGAAGGAGCGGGATATCCTGACGGAGGCCGAGGCGAAGAAGCTATTCGCGGTAGAGTGGTTGGACGAACGGGCGCGGGTTGGCAGTCTCGTTGCGATGACCTGCGGGCTTCGTATGGGCGAGGTCCTCGCGCTCAGGATGTGCGATGTTGCAGAGAATCGTTTGTATGTCCGTCACTCCTGGAGTGCCCTCGATGGCTTGAAGACGCCAAAGAACGGGAAGGCTCGGGAAGTGCCCTTGCTTCCGTCGGTGAAAAGCGCTCTTGCAAAGCTTGCGACAGAGAATCCCTTTGGCTGGGACAAGGAGCGGTTTATCTTTTACGGGACGTTACCTGAGAAACCAGTCGTCGAGAATGTGTTGGTCGAGGGGTTCAAGGACGCGCTCGCGCGCGCAGGGGTGAGCGAGGTGGAGCGGAAGGAACGGAATATCGTTTTTCATTCCTGGCGTCATTATTACGCGAAGGTCATCGCGGACCGCGTGGATCAGCGTCAGGCGCAGTTAGCGCTCGGTCACATGACCGCGGCAATGACCGCTTACTATGCCGATCACAAGACAGAAGCGGATCTCGCTGTCATAGAGCGGGCGGTCGGGAATGCGTTCTTGGGCGCCTTGGGCGGGTGATTTAGAATTAGTTCGGTTCGTTGGTCGTCTCCCGGTAATCAATGGGTGCGTTTGGTTGTGTCGTTCGCCTCTAGAGTGAAACGGTACAAACAAGCGCAAATCCAAGGAGGACAGGGAGAGAGTGACGGAATCAGTCAATCGTGAGGTAGAGGACGTATCGGATGACGTCCTTGATATCGAGGGCGCGGCTCGGTTCTTGAAGTGCGGGACGTCGACGCTCTATCACTATGTGTGCAAGAAGAAAATCCCGTGCATCAAGCTCGGGTCGCGGACGCTGTTCAAGCGGTCGGAGTTGTTGATCTGGCTTGACCGGTATCGTCAGGAGCCGGTCAACGGTATCTTGTCAAGGACGCAGCGCTCATGAAGTACTCGAAAGAGTCGTTCATCGACGAGCTCGTCGCCTGGGTGCGCGAGCAGTGCGAGGAAAAGCGGTTCGGTACCTTCGGGGTTGAGATAACGATTCATGAGGGGATGCCGGTGTCGATCACCAAGAGCGAGCGGTTAACCTTTAACCGGATCTCGGGGGGTATCGAGAGTAAGTGATCGTCGTCGTCAGTGCGTCGGGAGAGCGGCCAGGGCAAAAGCCCTGGCCGTTTGCTTTACCCGGTGACGCGCTCGATCAGGATTGATTTGTCCCTGAACCCGCGAAGATGGGCGCGGGCCTTGTAGGGCGCCGAGCCGTTTCCCGGGACCGAGAATTCCAGCATGCAATGATCTTGCATATCGCAATCGACAGCATACAGGAACGCATGACACAAGGTTTCAACGTTCTTGATTGGATTCTGTACCCGGTTCAAGATTTCTTCCCGGTACAAACCGCCAGAGAGAAAGACGGGCGTTCGTATGCCCATGTGAGCGGCAACGTCCGACACATTGAACGTGACATTCCCGGTTTCTTCTCGAACCGCCGGGAAGAAAAAAGCAAACTCCGAACAGTACAACGCCTTTGATGTTGTTTGCTCAAACCTGCTTTCCCTGCGCGCGAAAACCTCGACGCGCTCTTCCTGAAAAATCGCTACATCTGCCATAAGAACTCCTTTTCGCCCATAAAGATTTCAAAGCTGTTAAAGCCTTGAAGTAAAAAGTGCGGACTGCCCCCTTTACTTTTCTCCCGGGGGACGAAAAAAACTCTTTGGCTAGGGACGGGTTCACGCAAGGCCGGACCGAAGCGTAGCGAAGGGACGCTTGCCTTGGCCTTGCGGGGTTCCGGCACTGGCCTTATACTCCGCCTTCCCCCGGGAGAAAATTGAGCGGGAAGAGCTTGAGCTGTAGCGATTCTTAAAAAAATAGAATTAGTTCATCCCTAATAGCGATAGTCATAAAAGCTTTGGTAATTTTCCTCTTTTCCATGCGAGATACTCTTTGCATGTACGTGAAATTCTTGGAAATGGCTTATTCCCGTGTGTAGGGCGCGGGAAGGAGCCATTAAAGGGGGTGGTGCGGAAGATGAAGAAGCCGTATCTATCGCTTGACGGGATCAAGCGGGCGGTGAGGTTTCTGGAAAAGCGGAAGGCGCACGCGAGCGAAACGGGAAATGCCGAATGGGCGGCCGAATACGAGAACGCCATCAGGATCATCCGGAGCTTGTGCGCGCTGGAACTTGAACCGGAAGAGACGAAACCCGGGAGGAGGTGATCCATTTCCGAGGAATGGGAGAGAAAGGACGGTGAGACGAACGCGGCATGGAACGCCTTCTGTCTCTATCGTGATTACGGACGGGAGCGGGGAATCCTTAAGGCGCTTGTGCTGAACGGGATTCCCTCCTCACGCTATGGTGCGTGGTGCAAGTGGTCGGCGAAGTACGAGTGGGTGAAGCGGTGCGGCGCGTACGACACCTACCTCGATGGCCTCCGGCGAGCAGAGCGCGAACGGGAAATCGTTGAGCGCGAGAAGAAGTACCTTGAGGCGACTGGCCTCCTTCTTGAGAAGGGCAAGCAGAAACTTGAGACGATGGAGAAGGATGAGGTGACCCAGGGCAACGCCCTTGAGTTTATCAAGACAGCCTTCGAGATCGAGCGGACGATTTACGGGAAGGACGGGAAGAAGGGTGACGACGACGGAGTAGGTCAGCTCCAGATCATCTTCGATGATGGCTTCAACGGGCTGTAGGGCGTGAGCGAGCTACCCGACCTTTTCGGCGCGGTATTCAAGCCGACGGTGGTACAGCGAAAGGCGCTCGCTCTATTGAAAAGCGGAGCGAAGCATGTGCTCCTGTTTGGAGGCTCGCGGAGCGGGAAGACGACGATCCTCGTGATCGTCATCATCTACCGCGCAGTGCGGTACGCGGGAAGCCGGCACCTGATATGCCGGCTCCGCACGAAAGATGCCCGGAGTTCGGTCCTGCACGAGACCATGATGCCCTGGCTCAAGAAAATCCTTGGGCCGAAGCGCTTCAAGCTCATGGTGCATGACAACTACGTGAAGTTGTGGAACGGCTCGGAAATCTGGATCGGCGGCCTTGGGGACAAGGAACAGGTCGACAAGATTCTGGGACATGAGTACAACACGATTTACTTCAACGAGGTGAGTCAGATTTCGTGGGCGGCGGTCAACGTGGCATACAGCCGCTTAGCGATGAATGTGCCGGGATGCCGGAACATGTTCTTGTACGACTGCAATCCGGCGAGTCCGATGCACTGGGCGTACAAGGTGTTCATCAGGAAGATCGAGGCGAGAACGGATACTCCGCTTATGAAGCCGGACCTCTACACCTCGATGCTCCTTAACCCCGCAGACAACTCGGAGAATCTTGCGACCGACTACATCGAGGACATCCTCGATACGATGCCGGAGAAACAGCGGGCGCGATTCCGGGATGGCTTGTGGGTCAAAGCCGAGGGCGTGGTCTACGAGAAGTTCAGCGAGGAGATGATCCTCGCGCCCGACGAGATGCCCGAGCGATTCGACTTCGTGACGGCGGGACAGGACTTCGGACTTAACATCACGAACGTGAAGGTTGGATGGATCGGAAAGACGGTGTACCTGATTGCGGATTATGGGGCATACAACGTACCGACGAGAACCTTTAACGAGGACCTGACCGAACAGGGTTGGTACAAAAACGAAGACGGAACCATGAATGTGTTCCCGACCTTCTGCGATCCGGCAGGCGGGGAGCGCATTCAGGAGATAACCGGCGGGGTGAAGGCGAACAACTCCGTTGAGAGCGGGATTGATTACATCTGCGCCTTGATGGAGCGGGATCAATTTTATGTGAGTTCTCGGTGCACCGGGGTGTTACAAGAAATAGCGGATTATGCCCGGGACGAGGCGAATCAGATAGTGAAAGTGAATGACCATTACATGGACGCCATGCGGTACGCGATCTTCAGTCAGGTACAGTACGGCGTCGTGTGTTCTTGATACGATTTAAATAGATTTTTTTACATGAGGTGATAGGATGGAATCAAATAAATGTAAAAATTCAACAAGAGGAGGTAACCCGAACCGAAGGGCAACCCGCGAAGGAAGCGTCTCGAAGGTGGCGCGGAAACGATGAGGATTGCCGCTATTGCTGCCGGGGTACGAAAGGCGCTCGAGGGCTTTTCTACAGCCTTACAAGAAGGAGATGGTCTCTATGCCAATGACCCCTTTGCAGAGGCGATGAACCTCCCCGGACAGCAGGATTACTATCTTACCCATGCCTGGGTAAATATCGCCATAGGCATATTGATGAGGAATATCGGGAGAACCGAGTTCGCCATTACGAAGAATGGCAAAACGGTCAACACAGGCACGGTATACGCACTTTTTAACCAGCCCAACCGGATTCTAAGCCGGTACGATCTGTGGAAGGAAACGGGCGCATGGTGGTTTCTTGAGGGCGAGGCTTTCTGGTACTTCGGACAGGGCTATACCGGCGGCTTCCCTGAGGAAATCCACATACTCAATCCGCGACGCATGACGATGCGGGTTGAGGAAGGAGTCGTTACCCGGTGGTTTTACACGACCGACGGGGATGTCGTCCCGATCCTTCCTGACGAGATCGTGCATTTTAGGGAATGGAATCCGTGGAATCCGTGGCGCGGGGTGACGCCGCTCGTTTCCTTGAAGTACGAGCTTGAACAGGATTCATGGGCAAACAAATCGAACACCGACCTTCTTAAGCATAATGCGATTCCGCAGGGGATTCTCAAGACCGACCAGTTGATTCGGGAAGAGGAAGCCGACCTTATCGAAGCGAGATGGGAGCGGAAATACGGGAAGAACGCGAAGAACCGCAAGATTGCGGTCATCGGGAAGGGAACGGATTTCAAGCCGCTCACCTTTTCGCCCGACGTATTAAAGCTCTTTGATCTCAAGCGCTGGAACTTGTATACCATACTTGCCAAGTACGGCATCCCACCCCGCGTAGCGAACATACAGGACGCAAAGGCAAACCTCTCAGGCACCGACACGGAAAGCCAGCATGCCGCGTTCTGGAAGTACACGTTAATCCCCATACTCAAAAACTTCGAGATGATAGCGGAAGCGCAGTTTTTCAGACGCTTTGGCCTGGCCGAACGAGGGACGTTCGACCTTTCAACTATCCCCGAACTTCAGAAGAGCGAGGACGAACAGTCAAAGCGCGACATTGAAGAAATGGCCGCCGGACTCAAGACCATCAATGACGTACTTTCCGAACGCGGCAAACCGTTAAAGCCTTGGGGAGATACCTGGTATCGACCGGGAACTGTCGTTCCGGTGAACGACGCTGAAAAACCTATGTAAAGAGAGGATCTGAATGGTACCAAAAAGGGTAATTCTGTTTGGTTGTAGCAATATGTCGGAGTTTATGATTGTGCCTTTGGTAAAAGAAGTATGTGGAGTGAGAGAAGTGGAAGTGCTTCACACGATGGAAGAATTGTTGACCGCTGATACGTCCCAGCTGGTGAACGTGTTGATGTTCAGTATTATGGCAATCGGCTTCAACATGGATAACCAGCTGAACCGAATGAAGCTACAATTTCCCGAGGCCTTTGTGGTTTGCATTTCTCCACATAAACTGTCTGATTACATATCTATGCGTCTGATTAAAAACGGCGTTGATGTCATCCTCGCCAACATCGATTGTAGAACCGAGTTTCAACGCGCGACGGCCGCTATCCAGTTCAGAAGGCGGTACTATCCCCCGGACCTGAGGCGTCTTCTCGATGAGCGAGTGAGTGTTGACGGGAATGGTTACCGATTCCTGAGCCGAAAGGAACACGCGATGCTCGTGATGACCTTGAAGGGATACACCCTCAAGGAGATTGCGAGAAAGCTTGCGGTGGCGGAAACCACGGCATGCACGACGAGGAAGAACGCATTCCGGAAGATGGGAGTGCGAAGCCTTGTGGAGCTTGTGAAGATCGGCTTTCAGTACAACCTGCATCATTACGAGGAGAAAGATTATGCTGTTAAGGTTTAAGGGCGCGAGGCAATTCGAGCGAGTGACGGCGAAGACGCTGACTGACTTCCTGAAAGCGAACACAACGGAGTCCGGGAAGGTGAAGGAACCTGTCGAGATCATTTTTGCAGGCTTCCTTGGAAAGACAACCGAGGAAGCTGACGGCCTCATCCCCTGGGTATTTTCGACCTATGACACTGACCGCTTTGACGAGCGCGTTGACCCGAAGGGCTGGGAGCTTGATCGCTACCGTGAAAACCCGGTGGTGCTCTGGGCGCACTGGCACGGCATTCCCGCAATCGGAGTGGCGCAAGATCTGTCTGCTACGGATAACCTGTCCGGTAAAATTAAGTTCAACGCGAAGGACATAGACGAGTTCGGCTGGGGAATCGGCGAGCGCGTAAGGGCAGGAGTGATCCGGGCGGGAAGCGTCGGGATGCTCGTGAAGGAAATCGAGTTTATCGATCGAAAGAAGAACCCGGAAGAAACGTGCGACCTTATCATCAGAAAACAGGAACTACTCGAGTTTTCGATCTGTAACGTTCCGGCCAATCCGTTTGCCCTGCGCGATGAAGAAAACAACAAAGAACAGAGAACCGGCGCCCCTACCGCCCGTTCAGTTAGGTGCGGTTTTTGGCCGCTTACCACTATTACCTGAAACGGAGGAGACTATGGGAGACGTGATGCTTCAAGGCCTGACGGAGAAACTGAAGGGCATGAAGCGTGTGGAAAAGACCGGTTTTACGACTGAGCAAGCGGCAGCCGACTACTTCGCCGAGAAGGAAGGAATTCTCGACGACGTGGGCAAGGCGCTCGCCGATCTCAAGGGACAGGCGACGACGGAGCTTGAAGCCCTGAAGGGGACGCTTAAGGAGATGCGGCTCAACCTGAAAGGCGAGGCCGCAAATCCGAAAGAGCTTTCGAGGAATGAACTCTGCTACCAGCTTGGGAAGGCAATCGCCGCGGCCTGGGTGGGGAACCTCCAGACCCTTGGGGAACTGCGGTGTAGTCCGAACCTCAAGAGCGACAACTGGAACAATCCGCGGGACTTCAACTGGACTGCGGAGAAGGGCTTCCAGCTTTCGAACAACAAGGCCGCCCTCGGCGAGCCGATGGGCAACATGGCGACGAACGAGCAGTATCTCATCAACCCGATCTACGAGAGCGCGATCATGCAGGACGCGGCGAAGCAGTCGGTGATGATGAACCTCGTGAAGCATCGCCCGATGACGGGCCCGAGTATCTTCCTTCCCCAGCGCGAACGGGGCGGGGTAGAACTCAAGTGGCTCACCGCCTATGGACAGAAGATCGACGGCTCGAAGCCCCAGGGAGCGACTCGCGTCGAGCTCAAGGCCTACACCCTCGCGGGCTTCATTCCGTGGTTCGACGAGTTTGAGGAAGACGTATTCGTTGACCTTGGCTCCATGTTCATCGACGAGTTTACCGAGACCTACGCCCTTGAGTTCGACCGGCAGTGCCTCCTCGCGAACGCAGCTCCCTTCACGGGAGCCTTCAACGCAAGCGACATCAAGACGAAGACGATCGGGGGCGCGGCCGCCACGGCGCTGACTTACAAGGATCTCCGCGAGGCGGTCCTGATGGTTCCCGCCGAGGAGCGAAAAGACTGCAGGTGGTTCTTCCATGAGTCTGTCCTTGCCCATGTAACGGGTATCGTGGACGCGAACGGAAGGCCGATTTGGCGCGGCCCGATGGACGGAAAGCCCGGCACGGTTGACGGCTACGCCTACACGGAAAGCCATATACTTCCGCAGATGGGCGACATCGTGGCGAATCAGGCCTTCGCGATCTTCATGAACCCGAAGCGGATCATCCACGGAAACCGGAAGGGTGTGGAGATCAAGCGCTTCGACGCGACGACCGAGGCGCTTGAACACGGGGAACTCTTTCTCCGGTTCAGGAAGCGCGACGGTTTCCTCGTGACGCGAAGCAAGGGCAATATGGTTACCCTGAAGACGGGAGCGTGAGCATGGGATACAACGCGCAACTTCTGAAAGTAATCCCGATTCCCTCCCGAAGTGCGGCTGCCGGTGTGAGCATTAACTATCCGATCATACCGGCAAGCGACCAGCGGGTAACGATTCCGGCAATCCGGCTCCGCGCGGGAGCGGGAGGCGGCAACCTGATTGTCCTCCAAACAGAGGCAGTTCATCGGTTCAGCCTTGCCGCCAAGGGCGCGGTCCTGACGATTCCGGGAATTGGCGCCGGCCTTACCGGCAGACAGGTGGTGATCCGGTATCCGGGCGGGCAAACACTCGTTTCCGAGATCACTGCTCAAACCGGGGAGGCGATTACTCTTGATGATCAGGTGGAGGCAAGCCAAACGGCGATGCTCTATCTCTTGGGCATCGAAGTAAGCCCCAGTACCAGCGTTTTCGCTCTGACCGCTTCCAATCGTACCAGCCTTGAAAGCCCCTGCCCCGGCGTAGTTGCCGGGAAGGAACTCGGCTGGCCGGTGTTTCTCCATTTGGAGAACACCGACGGGAACGAGGAGATTGAGGGCGGTACGGTAGCGTTTATCGGGGTGTAATATCGCCTGAATTCAGGTTTGTGGAGGGGATGGGTGCCATAAGGACTTTTCCCCTTTGTGAGAAGGGGGATGTATGCAGGATTTGATGGATTTCGAGGTCGTGTCGGAACTACTGGGTCTCGATGCGCGGGACGCTACACGGAACCGGTTGCTACTCGGTGCCGTTTCCGAGCAAATTTGCCTGTATCTGGACCGGAATCTCCTTCTGGATTCAACGACAGAACTGCTTGAAACGAACGACGAAGAAATCCTTCCCCATGAATATCCGGTTCGGGAAATTACCGCGATAGTAGACGCATGGACTGGCGAGGCCTTACAACTCGCGCCGGGCGTAGTGTTGAAAGATATCAAACGACCCGACGCGCATCGTCAAGTTTTCTTTCGGATTGAGAGCGCATCGGAACGAGGAGTGCTCATCACCTATAGATATGGATACGAGAAAACCGAAATGCCGCAACTCATTCAAGAGGCTGTTCTCAAGATGATGAATGATCGTCTTCTCATGTACGGAAAGACGACAATCGAGGAGACACAGTCGATGGACAAGGATCGCCTTATGAACCTCTCTCCCTACAGGAGATTGTATTTGAGATGATCGAGATTGTGGAAGAGAGGATTCTCGAGCGTATTGCCGAAACCTTGATGGGTGAATTGTCCTGTGCGCTTATCGAAATCGAAGAGAACTCGGACGACGCGATCCGGCTGCCGCCATTGCGATACGTGGGGCTCGAATCAAAGATTCCGGCGGGAACGGGTTTTCCCAAGGCGTTCGTTTCGCTTGAGGTCGGCAGTTGTTCTTTGAAAGACAGAGTTATCAAAAATAGTCTGTTCACGGTATCGTTACGCCTATTACTTGCGGACGAGAAAGTGATCTGGCGGTATTTTACGGCAATCGAGAAAGTTATCACGGCACGACGTCTTGAATGCAGTCGCTGCTTGCTTGAGAAAAAAACGAATTCGGGAATGCTGAAAATAGTGATAACCCTCTGATAGTGCGACTACCAGAGGGTTGTCCTCGCGGTATTATGAATGCGTCGCCTTGCACTGCGTGAAACCGCCAGGACTGTTGCCAGTGGCATACTGTTTGGCGACACGCGCGTCGATGACCGCGTACGCGTGAGTTAAGACAAAAAAGGTCTTTGGCTTTCGCGTCGAAGGTGATTGCCGTGGTGAGTACGTGGATTCGTTTGACTAATCTAGATTCTCTGATGATTTGCCTACCGAGTAGGTGGACCGCCGAACGGCCAGCGATTCCCGTGTTCGTCATTTTCTTTCATCCGCCGTACTCTGGTTTGTCCTGCTTGTATCGCCCTCTCAACCTTTTAAGTCTCAGGTTGTTTTTAGAGAGCGGGGTATATTGTTTATAATAAAAAATGATCCAAGGCATAATGAAAGCAACTCCATTCCGCCTACGATATATTTACTTATGCCGGCAGTCTGGAAGGCGACTCCTTGGATTGAACCAATACATATAAACAACAAAATCAAAAGACCTTTTTTTTCACGCAGAAGATCAAAAAACAAACCTATATAAATAAGTATAGATGCGAAATAATTATGAAGTAGGGTATATTCCTCAAAGTACGAATTAAATGCTGCCAAGGCAAGAAAACCTATGCCAACAATGAATCCATTATAAAGGAGCCAACTACCTAGAAATAACAGGTAAATCGAGTAGAAAAACACTCGATTTATATCCATAGCCATTGTTGATGAAAAGGTCATTTTACCATGCAATATAGAATCTACCATTCCTATACCTATAAATGCAAACAATAAAAAACCTGTTATTACCTTTCGTATCACATATACCTCTAGTAAAGAAAACGGCTTATTTATTAAGCCGTTTAATCGAACTTGCTAAACAATAAACCAAAATATTATCCTAACGGCTAATCGTAAATCCGTTTCGTATACGCTCAACGTTTTTATTCATTGAATGTCTTGTTATATTTTTATATACCACCCTTTTGACGATACTGAGCGACTGCGAATGCTCCCGAAAAAACGTATCAGGATCAGGGAAAACACCATAATCTCGCTCAATGCCTTCCTTTTGGATATACGTATTTCCGCCGGTCCACTCGACGGCGGGAGCCTCAAAGCAGTCTGTCGCAATTCCATATCCGCAGAATGAGCCTTTTCTTTCCGGAAACATTGTTTGCACTTCCCTCAAGTACTTTAGATCCAGGATAAACCCTTCAAAGTTTCTCCATGTCCCCTCATAGAGAACTTCGACCCAACTATGGACGATTTCCTTTGGCGCGAGAGTGTACCAGATACCGGTTATAGCGCCTTTCTGGAGCGCTTTGTGGATCGTGAATCCGTGAAAACGGCAGGGAATGTCCAGGGCCCGTAATAGGGCCATGAATAAAATTCCCTTTGTATTACATTGGCCGTAACCGTCAGAAAGTATTCGGGATGCGGGAAGGGCATCGTCCTCATTGTACCCAAAAAGGATCTCATCGCGGATGAACTCATATACTCCACGAATACGCCGCTCTACATTAAAGCCACGCCACCCACGAGAATCAATGAGCTCTTGAATATTCGGATTTTGAAAATCCAAAAGCAGTGTTTGATCAAGAAATGCATCCATGATATGTCCTTTCTACTTCTTTAGGCTTCCCGCCGTGCTTTGAGATGCAGTTCGCATGGAATTTACAACAGCCAGCAATGAAACTCCGACATCGGCGATCACGGCTTCCCACATGCTGGCAACGCCAAATGCTCCTAGCGCGATGAAGACCCCCTTAACCGCAAGGGCAAATACGATATTCTGTAAAACGACTTTTCTGGTAAACAGGGATATTTTCAGGGCTAGCGGTACGCGGGAGATGTCGTCATCCATTACCACCACATCCGCGGCTTCAATCGCGGCGTCAGAGCCCAATCCTCCCATGGCAATTCCTACGTCTGACCGAACGAGGACGGGAGCATCGTTCATGCCGTCTCCCACAAAGACAATAGCGCCTTTGCGGTTTACGTCATTTTCAAGTTCCTCTAACTTGGAAACCTTCTCATCCGGCAAAAGTTCCGCATAAAAGACATCGAGACCGAGTTCAACGGCAACGCATTTTGCCACCGTTTGATCATCACCTGTAAGCATTGCGACTTTACGGATACCCAATGCTTTTAATGACGATACCATTGCCTGAGCCGTGGGTTTTATACGGTCGGCTATCAGGATGTAACCTGCATAGCGGCCATCAACCGCAACGTACGCGATAGTCCCTTGAATTCCGCAATCTTCATGCGGGATACCCTCTTTATGCAGAAGTCGGTCATTACCCACGGATATTTTTTTTCCGCCTATTTGTGCAATGACCCCATGTCCTTTGACTTCCAGTATGTCATCTGCCATGCGACCGGGGTTACCGGCTGCCTCACGAATCGATCGCGCGATCGGATGAGACGAATGCGATTCCGCAATAGCTGCCCACTCAAGAAGTTCCTTCTTTGGAAACTCGTTTCTCGTTGTTATGTTTATTACTTCGAAAACTCCTTCCGTCAAGGTTCCAGTCTTGTCGAAGACGATTGTGTCGACTTTAGTGAGAGCATCAATGTAATTTGACCCCTTAAATAGCAGCTTATTACGAGACGCCGCACCGATGCCGCCAAAGTAACCTAGAGGGATTGAAACGACGAGAGCACAGGGACAAGAGATTACAAGGATAACCAACGCCCTATATATCCAGTCTCCGAAAGTCGCGCCAGGAAGGATAAGCGGCGGGACAATAGCGACGATCGTAGCGATCAATACCACTATGGGTGTATAAACAGCAGCGAAACGGCTAATGAATTTTTCGGTAGGCGCCTTTTGGCTGGAAGCATTCTCTACCAACTCCAAAATGCGCGCTGCCGCGCTCTGCCCGAATATCTTCTCGGCTCGAATGACAATTCTTCCTTCGTCGTTTAGGAATCCGCCCAAAACCTTATCGCCTGGCTCTACTTTGCGCGGAACTGATTCTCCCGTCAGTGAGGAGGTGTTTACGAAGGATGATCCTTCCACGACTTCTCCGTCGAGGGGGATTCGTTCGCCAGGAAGTACTTCAAGCAGTTCGCCTACCCTGACTATCTCCGGCGAGACATTTCTCCGCTCCTTTCCTTCCAATACCCTGGCGGTATCTGGCCTAAGGTCCATAAGCGATGCAATGGATCTTCTGGATTTATCCACGGCGCGGTCCTGGAGGTATTCCCCCACCGAATAGAAGAGCATTACCCCGACCGCTTCGGGTATCTGATGAATGATTATCGCACCGATCGTCGCGATGCTCATCAGGAACATCTCGTTAAAAACCTGTCCCCGGATGATACTCTTGAAGGCGTTCAAGAGTACGGGTCCCCCGACCAAAAGATACGCCGAAAAAAGAACGGCATACTCAGCAAAGGCATAAGGAGTCTGATGAAGTTTACTGTTGAAAACAGAACCTACGATGAAAAGCGCCGCCGCGATCGCGATCTGAATTACTCTTCCCGTATTTGATTGCTCTTCTTTCTGCACAGTATCAAAGGGGATTATCGTTACTCCCGGCTCAATCCTGTCGATAACTTCTTGGGCAATTTGCGTATGTTTTGCCTCAAGATATATGGATCCCGTCGCGAAACTGAGGCGTGTAGATTCCAGCCCTGGAGTTTTTTTGAGTTCACATTCGATTGTGTTGGCACATTGCGCGCAATCAAGGTTCTGAATCTTGTACTTGGTCATATAGTCCTCCTGATTTCTAGTTTTACTCGATATAATGTTCTCTAGCCTGATCGATAAGCGAAAGAACATGATTATCCTCAAGAGCGTAGAAAACGTTTTTGCCATCTTTGCGACTCCGAACAAGCCGCATGGCTTTCAGAAAACGCAAATGGTGCGAGATAGCAGGCAGGCTCATCTCTAATAAAAAGGCAAGATCACAGACGCAAAGTTCCCTCTGGGAAAGGAGGAACAGAATTTTTACTCTGGTCTCGTCGGACAGTGCTTTGAAAAGCTCTGATAATCCCGAGACATCGAGAAGTGATTGCCGAAGAGGTTCTGCATCGTCCGTACAGGTAATTCCGAATTGGCTGCATATGTCCTCATGCATTCTAACCTCCTGACTATTTTAACGATTAAACGTTTGCTTAATCATTAAAATAGCCTCTGAGATATGAACTGTCAAGTCAATTAAGGAGACTATTATCTAGATTGCCGAGGTCAACGACTTCTTTGCACGAAAGGCGGCAAACGATGATACATATCCATTACCCAATCCTCAGACAATAGTCATCGTAATTGAGAGGAATCGCTCATATTTTTCCCTGAATTAAGTTCAGACAGTAAGCCAGATAAAGATGCCTTATATATTCGCACGGAGTATTCCCGATATAGCTTGTCCTGAAATTCCTTCATGCTCTTTTCATGCTTAAGGGCTCCAATCTCTTCTTCGATAAATACTTTCGTATCAGCTAAAGACAGTGGAATGGGCTTCGCGCGATCAAGAACTTGGACGATATACACTCCGTCCCCGGAGACAAAAGGCTTTCCGATCTCTCCAACTCCCAGTTTATTTACCCTCATATGTAGGTCATGATCGCGGCGCTCCCTATCGTGATTGGTTCCCTCGCCAACCCAGCGGGGTTCACTGGCGCCGGGTATCCCCGCCAAGGTAGCGGTATCATATTCCTTGGCTATCTCATCGAAACTCGCACCTTTTTTTGGCCATCCCGGTACCAATTTGTTGTATGCGATTTGCGCGAGATCCATTGCTTGTTTAACATCCATATTCGCTGATTCCAGTGTTATCTTGATCTGGCGTATTTGAGATTTTGGGGGGAGGGTAAAACGTTTTTTATTTTTGCTAAAGAATGCCTGGATCTCCGCGTCCGTGACCTTCGTGTTCGCATCTATCTCCTCGTTGTCGATCAATTGTTTGATAAGCTGGGTTCGAGTTTCCTTCAGCAACTCTGATTCGCTTCCCTCTTGTTTTTTTCCTGTGTTTTCCATAACCACCAAGTATCGGTCAATAAGTTGTTCTGCCACGCGCTTTCGACCTTCAAAGCCATTATAAGCCATTCGATACTCTGGCGGCATTTCCTGGAATTCTTGCCAGAATTCCCCCGCGCTTAAACGAACGCCGTTAACGTAGAACAAGGGGGAATCTTTTCGTTCCGAAAACCATGTGGTTAGTTTTTCTTTACTGACGGACAATGTCACTTCGTTACGTATCTCGGATAATTGCATTTGTCTTGCCGCTTCCTTCTTTCTCATACGGATCAAGATGATGGATCCTTCAACCTCGAATGGAGCGCTGATCTGCCCTTGTGTCAATTCAAAGGCCTTGTCCGTGAATTCGACATCAGCGTCCTTGTCTTGACGAGTCAAGAGTATGTTTTCCCGAAGGTCTACGATTTTCTCATCTTCTCCCAAAGCGCTGGCGATATCCGCGCCGTCGGTGATCCTTTGGCGTATGCGATCGGCAGCTCCTTGAGCCTGAAGCCGGTTTTCGGAAGCGTCGATCCGGATTTGGTCCACATATGCGATTTCTGGTAAGGAGAATGATTCAAGATTTCGTTTGTAAAAATCCTCTATTTCTTCAGAAGTCGGTTCGGGGGCTTTAAGAATGTCAAAATAGCGTTGAATATCCGCATTATTCCTCAATCCTTCGATATAATTCCCAACAAAGTTGTCCTCACTCTGAGATTTGAGAATCCGCTCGATTTCATCACGTGATTCGCTTAATGTACGTTCGGCGAATGATTCCTTATTAGCGTTGTAATATGCTTCAATGTCGCTTTGATTGATCCCCATTCCGCTTGCATGCATGGAATCATGCCAATTATCAAGATCGATTTCATCATTCAGGTGAACCATTTGGTGACTGATCTGCTCATCTTTTTCCACCTTGCGCGTTGTTCCCCATCGCCGGGCTAGCTCATCAAAGACCATCTCTTCGGTGATAGCAAGCAAGGTTTTCAAGTCAATAGCGCCAAGCGATTCGATTTTTTGCCTGGATAGCAATTCAATGTGGGATTTTATATCCTCAACGGTGATTTGCCCCCCTTCCATAGATGCGACAATATTCGGGGCCGGTGGTCGTGATAAAATATATGCTGTAAAACCAACGACGCAAATCACGAGGGATACCATTCCCGCTATCATTCTAGCGATTTTTGGTTTATTAGCATTATGTGATACTTGTCTAACTACCGGCACGAGGGCATTGGAAGATTCTTTTACAGAATCAGTCGTGGAATTCATATCTTCGATACTCATCGTTCACCAATCCCCATAGTGGACTCGCTCATGCGTATCTTCTGCATCGCGTCGACCATGCGTAGATCGATCTTTCCGTCCTTTTCCACGACATACGTATTTACGCGTTTGATCACGCGTTCCATAGTCTCGAGGTATAAACGGAATCTGGTGACGTCTTCGCCATAAATTAGACGATCCGAGCGAAACTGCGAAAGGATTTTATCAAAGCCCATGGAGGCTCCATTCGCCGTATCCATCACGGACTGGGCGTACGCCTGCGCTTCGATCAAGGAACGTTCGGCGGTACCTCGTGCTTCAGGTATCAGGCTATTCTGATAACCCAGAGCTTGATTGATCATTTTCTCTTTATCCTCTTTTGCGCTTTGTACGTCCTGGAACGCGTCGGCTACCTCATCAGGAGGGTAGGCCTTCTGGAAGTTAACTGTAACGATAGAAACCCCGCTCCCATAGGAGTCCATCAACGCCTGAATGTCATTGCGGATTTCCGTCTGCATGGATTGCCGTTTCGTGGTTAAAATGTCATCGACGGGTAATAAGGCGCTTTTGTTGGTTATTGCAGTCCGGATTGCGTTGCGAATAAGCCGGTACGGAGCGACGTTTACCGAAAACAGATACTTAGTCGGATCCTTCACTTTATATTGCACAATCGCTACGTAATCGATGATATTCGTGTCGCCGCTCAAGACTTGTATTCGATCCAGACCTTCGGGATGCTCGGGATGATCCGGTTCGGCTTGTTCAAGCCCGACAATCTCCCGGCGAACTTCCGAAACGTTGACTTTGCTCACCCTGGCAAAGGGCCAGGGTAAGCGGTAGTGTATACCTTCGGGAACCGCGGCCTCGGAGATGGCGCCAAGGGTTACCACTACCGCGTTTTCGCCTGGTTGAACGGTGTATATCCCCGATACCGCATATAAGATACATGCTCCAAGGACGATCCCATATGATATCCGCATAGGATTAAGGTGCTTGAACGCCTGCTTGATATCTTGTAAAACGGTATTTCTTTCAGCCGTAAATAGCCGGACGACGCGGCTATAAATGACTTTAATACGATCCCAAATCCAGACTAGCGATAACGCGATCGACGGTCTCTCCGTACCACGGGGCGCTTGATTTCCATCTGGTTCATTTCCTGGCACTTTATCAGACATAGGACTTCCTCCTCTGGATAACTAGATCAACGCAATGCGTTTGCATCCGGATTCAAGTACTTGAACAACTCGGAATTGGACGGCAGGATGAGGGTCGTTCCTTCGGTGATTACTTTGTCATACGCTTCAAGCGAACGCAAAAACTTATAGAACTGCGGGTCTTTACCGTATGCGGCCGCATAGATACGGATGGCCTTAGCTTCGCCTTCCCCTCGGATTGCTTCTGCATCGCGCATGGATGCCGACAGAATCGTCGTCCTTTCGGCATCTGCCGCCGCGCGAATTTTGGTCGCTTCCTCAGTTCCTTCCGATCGGAGCTGACGGGCTATCTGCTGGCGTTCGGCGCGCATCCGCTGGAAGACACTTTTTCGGTTTGCCTCAGGGAAGTTAATCATCTTCAACCGAACATCCGAGATTACGTATCCGTAGGCACTGACTCTTGAGGCAATGAGTTTCGTAGCTTCAAGGCTCAGTTCATCCAATTTTGTTTGCTCGGATTGCGTCGTGACCAATTCCGGCAATTCGTATCGTCCGAGGATTGAACCCAAATCGGAAGTCACGATATCAGTCAGGCGCACGCTGGCCCCTTCGAGGGTCTTCACGCTTTTATAAAACAATAAGGGGTCACTGATAGTCCAGACGGCATAGGCTTGAACCAGGATGTTTTTCTTATCCTTGGTAAGGTATTCAATCTCGGGGGAATCATAAAGCTGAACACGACGATCTAGCTTGATGACGCTTTGCACGGGATCGGGCAGTTTCGCGGAAAGCCCTGGTTCCATGATTACCCGCTGAGGTGCCCCGAATTGCGTGACGATTGCATATTCAGTCATATCCACGGTAAAAAAGACCAAGGTAACAAGAACGATCGCCATTACGGGCAAACCAACAAATAAACTTTTCTTGACGGTCACAACTCACCTCCTATGATGATGCCGATACGGTATTGATTAATTTGATTTATACCTTACTCGAGTCCCGGGAGACTTCCCTCCCGGGAAAGCCATAACTGGGTCGGGTTCGAAACAACCCGTGGGTCGACGATGAATTTCCTGGCTTTAGGCAACGTCTTTTCCATCGCTTCGAAGAAATAGCGATTTTTATTCACCTCCCCGCCTTGACGGTTTGCACGGGAGCGTAAAGAGAATCTATCGGCTTCTCCGGACGAAATGTCGGACTTGCGTTGCATTTCGGCTTTGGCGGCAAGGACGTTCCTGGCTGATTCGCCGCGCGCCAGGGGAACGACTTCATTACGGTACACCATCGCTTCGCTGATATAGGTGTTCTTGTCCTCCCGGGCACTGGCTACATCCCGGAAGGCTTCAGCCACGTCATCGGGCGGAGCAACCGAGACAAACAATACCGAGTCAATTTCCAAGCCTGTACTACCGGAATCCAGAAGAACCTGCGCATCATTTTTAACCTGAGCGGCGATCTCGAGGCGTTGCCCCACCAGTAAATCATCCACTCCGCGTGTTGCCGTTATGGCAGACAATGCGGTTTCCGCGCTACCGGCAACCATCTTTGCGGGCAAAGCATTCCCATACAAGAACTTTACCGGGTTCTTTATCCGGTACTGAACGCTCATTTCCACATTAAGCAAGTTCGTATCACCGGTCAGGACAAGTCTGTTACCGGTATTTATCCTTCTGACCTCGCCGGTAGAAACGACGCGAATACTCTCAATATAGGGAATTCGATATCGAAGTCCAGGGCTAAGTTCTCGATCCACCTTGCTAAAGCGCGTCACAATGCCCCTTTCATCGGGTTGGATTACTACAAAGCCCGACAGAAGTGACATAACCATAAATGCGCCGATGCCGATCATTACCATAGCTCTGGTAGTCATCCCCTTTTGTGGTAGTTTTTCTCCTAACGGGGTCTTGCGCAATGCGGATTTCAGGGAAGCTAGCACCGGAATGGCAATTTCCCAGCCAGAAATAACAATAAACAGACAGATGATCATGGCCGCAAACCGATCCAAAGCAGCCATGCCCAAAGCCGAGGAAATCAAACTGATGAGAACCAATAAGGACGAGTACAGATCCAGGCGTGAATGATAACCGCTGGCGATCAAACTAAGGGACTCCGTTGAATGTCCGACAAATTCCTTATACTTCGCGGTAAAATAGGTAATTCCGATGGTCAGAAACGATGCCGCGGTAACAGGCCAAAGGTATGTGAGTGATACCGTGCCAGCTGTCGACATGGATTCCCGATAAATGTCCACTGCCATATAAAAGATCAATACGGACATGGTCAAAGCGATGATATTTTCGATTATTACCGAATACTTCTCCCGTTTCCCGGTTAAAATCCTGTTGATCAGAAAGCCCGAAAAAACGAGCAGTGAAGAAAATACGTCTCCGAATGAATGCCATGCGCTGGCTTTCAAAGCCATGCTGCCGGAAAGCGCGAACAGCCCGTATTTGAGCCCGACCAAGGCCAAATTAGCCCCGATGGTGATCAAAATGGCCAATTCACGTCGATCCAGCGTTTTTAAACGATTATTCATGGTCTCTCCCTGGTAGATGATATATTAGCCTCGTACACCATCTCGTTATCGATGCGGCACGAATACTATGTTTACTACCCGGGGAGCTTTATAGAACTATTATGGTAATGTTAAGATTTCGAAATATCCTTTGATTCGGGTAAATTCGGCAGTGTTATTGTGAACGTACTCCCTTTACCGAGAATGGAATCAACCAGAACATGGCCGGAGTGGCGGGTGACAATACTTTTCGTCATGGCCAATCCCAGGCCGCATCCGGCCCCAACAACCGAGCCTCGATAGAATCGCTCAAAGATGAACGGTAGTTGCTCGGGTGAGATGCCGGGTCCCTGATCTGCGATCGAAAAGACGACCGCTTTCTGATCGGAACTACTTCCGACGCCGACATGAATGCATGAATTATTCGGGGCGAATTTTATTGCGTTGTCCAAGATATTTGATAACGCTATTACCAACCATTCACGATCGCAAGACACGATCAATTCCTCTCGTTCAATTGTCTCTTCCAGAACAATGGATTTTTTTTCAAATTCGGTTCGTCGCGATTCCACCGCCTCTTTCAATACATCGATTGCATGGTGAGGGCTTTTATTGTATTTTTGCACGCCGGAATCCAAACGGGCTTGGCTTAATAGGTTTTTATTCAGCCATTCAAGCTTGTCTATTTGCCGACCGCATTCAGAAAGGAATTTTATGCGCGCAGGTTCATCTTCGGCTGCCGCGCCCTGAATCAATTCCACATAATTCGAGATCGCGCTCAAGGGGGTGCGCATTTCATGGGCTACGTCATCCAGAAAATTTCGGATAGTCTGCCGGTCCGCATCGCGTTCGTCGATCATTTCCCTGATACGGTCCGTCATCGTATTGAATGCCTTGCAGAGTTCCCTTGCCTCCTTGATCGGGATTATATCCGGACGGGTTCGAACGGTAAGGTCACCGGCGGCAATCAGTGCGGTCTGCCTACCAAGGTCGGTCAATGATTTAGTCATGCCTCTTCCTGCCAAGGAACCAAAAGCCAGTGAAAGAGCTAATGAGATGCTTGCGGCAAGCAGTATGGCGGTCGGCAGGAAACGCATTGCGCTGATTACATGGTCGTTGAGGTGTAATAGCTCAATATATCCAACGACGCGATCAGAACTTTCGATCTCAGCTATGACCGAACGCTGATCCTTAATAAAAGTCCTCACTCCATACGGCCGGGTATTATCGGTTCCTGTTTCTATTTGCGCGGATCGCATCTCTGGGGGGGCTTCTTGTATGGGGAGGTTACAAACATATCGAATATCCAAAGCGCTCAAGTTAGTATCCGTTCGTCGCGTAATGTGCCATACGGCGTTCGAACCATCTGAGATCGCACGGAAACCCGCGTTGGCTTGACCTGATGGACGCGGGTGAACCGTGCCAACTGTGGGCCTTCCCTGTATGTCAACGTTCGTAGACTGAGCAATGAGAATCCTTTCATTGTCATAGACCCTGGCTTGAAAATCTCCCAATTCGGCATACATTCCAACCACGGCACTAACTTGTTCGTACTGTAATTCCGGCAACATAAATGGGGCAATCTGTTCTGCCAGGCTCCGGGCATAGATAAGAAGCTGCTCCCGTTCATGAGACTTGGTATAATTCACTTCCAAAGCGAGCAAAAGGGTTCCGCTTACCAATAACGCGAAAAGAGTCAGTCCTGTGTTGTAGATAAACAAACTGTACTTGAGACGCATCCCTCGAAATTTCAATGTATACCGCCAAAGACATAGCCAAATCCCTGTACGGTGGTAAACCATTGCGGTTTTCTCGGGTCATCCTCTATTTTGGTCCGCAAATGGTGAACGTGGACGTCTATGCTGCGATCGGTCACAAAACGGCTCTCTCCATATATCTCCTCCACCAGGCGCGAACGCGAAAAAACTTTTCCCGGATTTGAGGCCAGCAATAATGCGATCCGGAATTCCGCCGGAGTCACCACTACCGGAAGCCCATCCCTGAAAATACGAACCGCATCAACATCGATACGCACACGACCAAATACGATAGATCTGTCATGGTTCGATTCCGCTAAGGATCCATAGGCTCGACGCAAAGCGCTTCGAATACGAGCCACGACTTCCCTCAGTTTATAGGGCTTGGTTATATAATCATCTGCGCCCAGTTCCAGACCAAGAACACGATCAGACTCATTGTCCAGAGCCGAGAGGATGAGTATGGGCATTGTTTTTCCCGCCCCCCGAAACGAACGACAGAGATTAAAACCGTCACCATCCGGTAATCGGAGATCGAGCAGGATTAACTGGGGGTCATGCCTCATTACATAATTCATGGCTTCCTTGGCGGTTGAAGCAACAAATACCTCAAAAAGCTCACTTCGTAACTGGTAGGCCAAGCCTTCAGCAATAGACTCGTCATCTTCCACGATCAATATCGGGCGTCCCATCATTTTCGCTCCACAAAATAACACCAACAATCCGTTTGTTTTATATCAATATCATATAGAAATATGAAGCTTGATAAAACCTATTCCTGCAAAATTTACCCTCGATTACATTCAGTGTCTACACCGGGCCTGTTTTGAAATTCTGAGGAATGCTTCCATTTATGTATGGATTCATCATCTTTACAGACAATTTTCAAACGGCAGGTACTTGTACGTTTGCGTTGGTGGTTTATATGCTTGTCATTTGTATTACGGCTTTATTACATGACACACGGCTAGTTTGACTCAGGAAGCGGAGGACGGTAAGAAGGGGTCTTTGGCTAGGAATTTAGCGCTATTCAAGTAAAATAGCCTGTTGTATACTTATGTTGGGAGCAGAAATGACTACTTTGCGGGTGCCTGTACAGCCAGAAATCCTCGATTGGGCAGAGAATCGATCCCTGCAAGACGGTGAGCTGTTGCGCACACATTTCCCGAAACTTGACGACTGGAAAGAAGGCTCGGTTCAACCGACCCTCAAACAGCTTGAGGATTTCGCCACTTTCACCCATACACCTTTCGGGTTCTTAATGCTTTCCGAGCCTCCCGTCGAGCAGCTACCCATACCGGACTTTCGGACTATGCCAACCGAACGGTATGAGCGCCCCAGCCCGGATCTCCTTGAGACCATCTACATCTGTCAGGAACGGCAAGACTGGTATCGCGACTTCATGCGCGACATCGATGAAAGCCCCCTGCCATTTGTCGGGAAAGAGACTATCCGAAGCGACATAAATAACGTTGCCGACGAAATCAGAAGGACGATAGGAATGGATATAGCGGACCGTCGGAGCTATTCAACCTGGCAGGACGCGCTCAGAAGCTTTATCACACATGCCGATGACTCCGGCATCCTTGTCATGTGTAGCGGCGTCGTTGGCAACAACAATCATCGTACGCTCGATCCACAGGAATTCAGGGGATTCGCGCTGGCTGACGCGCTCGCGCCTCTCATCTTCATCAACGGGTCCGACAGTAAATCCGCTCAAATGTTTACGCTTGCTCATGAACTAGCTCATATCTGGCTTGGGTCGACGGCACTTTCCGACGTGCCGATCAGGAACGGCGCGCAAAACGAGATTGAGCTATGGTGCAATAAGGTAGCCGCGGAAATTTTGGTTCCTGAAAACGTATTCCGCGATACTTTCAGCGTAGACGCGAGCCGAGACGAAGAAATACAACGTATGAGCCGAGCTTTTAAGGTAAGCTCTCTCGTAATCATGCGCAGGATGCTAGATCTTGGGTATCTATCCTCCGGCGACTATTGGGATCTATATCATCGAGAAGAGGACCGGTTGAGAAGTTTGCCGAAAAACAGTGGAGGAAACTTTTTCCTTACGCAAGCAGTTCGCGCAAGCAAACGGTTTACAAGAGCGCTTATCGTCAGTACCCTTGAGGGCCATACCCTACATCGGGATGCTTTCAGGTATTTGGGCCTTACGAAAATTGATACCTTTAATAAACTTGGTCAGTCGTTGGGGGTGATCTAGCATGTCATATCTTCTTGACTCGAATATCTTTATTCAGGCAAAGAACATGCATTACGGATTTGATTTTTGTCCCGCCTTCTGGAATTGGCTGTTGGAAGAGAACTCGAATGGAAAGGTATATAGCATTGCGAAAGTTGGCGACGAGCTGATCGCCGGAGACGATGAACTGGCTGAGTGGGCAAAAGAAAGGGCCGCCGGTTTCTTTCTTCCCGTAAAGGCAGAGATGCTACCGCACATGGCTGAAGTAAGCACCTGGGTTACTGGACAGTCATATACGCAAGCGGCTATCGATACATTCTTGAGTGTTGCCGATTATTATCTTGTCGTTCACGCGCTGACGAACGGCGATACCGTTGTAACCCATGAAAAACCGGCTGGTTCAAGAAAATACGTAAAGATCCCCGACGTTTGCGTGGGCCTTGGAATTAAGATGATGAGTCCTTACGAGATGCTCAGGAAAGAACGAGCCCGGTTCGTACTTGGGCGTTAACAACTAGTATATTTTAGAATTTCCTTACCTATTCCCATAACCAATACAAATAATCAGGTAAATTTTCTCCCCTTCCCCTTGTTACGATAACAACCGGAAGGAGAAACCCCGGTGTATATCTACGGCTCAGAATGTACCCTGACCCTCATTCGCGATAATCAACCAACATCAATCCCCTACAGCATGGAAACCATCCGGGAAGAGCGGGAAGAAGTCCCCCTCGACCCCCTCGTCGGCTACATCCTCCCGATCGTGACCATCCCCGTCGGAACCGACGGCATAAAAGTCCTCGGCTGCGCCGTAACCCGCGTCTGCAACACCTCCCGAGAACCCCTCGCCAAACTCCTGAAAGACGGCCATTCCACCCCATTCACCCTCCACCTCAACCGAATAGTAGAACAGCGCATCTACAACAACGTCCGCCTTATCGGCTGGGAAGTACGCGCCGACCGCGACGAAGCCGCATACATCCGCCTCGACATTGAAGGTCGCGAAGCCACAGACTGGGACTACACCACCAAAAATCTCCCCTGGGAACAGAACGAAACCCTCCACTTTTACGACGGCGATATAACCCTGAACGGCCAGCCCTCCGACAACATCTACCGCTTTGCTCTGACCCGCCTCTATGGCGACGCAATCTCAACCATTCTTCAGATTCATTACCCCCTGAAAGTAGATGATACCCTCAACAATGCTCGAGAACTGGATGAAATCACCATAACCCTTGGAGGACGACTTCGCTTTACCCTGACCCGGGCAATACTTCTAACCTTCGATGCCAGAACAGATAACGCTGACGAAATTCTCTTATTCAGGCGCTTTCGCATAGACGGAGAATGCGTGATCGAAGTGTGCAACGACAAAGGCGAATGGGGGAGCCCGGTATGAGATTCTATGCGGTAGAAGACCGCCTTCGGGACGCTATAGCAGAATGCCGAACCCGAATCCGCGCGGAAGTGGCAATCGACTTTACCGGAACCGGCGTCTTTGTACCGGTCCCGGAAAGCCAGATACTCGAACTTGAAGTAACAAGCCTCAGGGAAGAAACCGGCGGGACCATCACCTGGGGACATGTAATCTTTGATAACGAAACCGGCGCTTACTGCCCCCGGTACTTTGACACATACCGGCCCGACTACAACAAATACAATGGACTCCAACAGGAAGACGGATGCGGAAACCTCCGGCCGGGACGGCAGGTGAGGATCTCGTATACAACCGGACAGGACATACCCTTCGTGAAACGCTTTCTTCTTTACGTGGATGAGAACGGCTTCCAGCAGACTGCGACCGGATACCGGGGACGGGTGTGTACGGTAGGACTTGTTGACCTTGCCTTTCGTCTAAAAAAGACGGACCGCGAGAAGGACTGGACGAATCCCGAAGTGATCGTCCATTCGGTAATTTGCGACAAGGAGTTTCCGGGAAGCTCAATCGTTCACCGGATCGCCGCCCGCGCTGGCCTTGGTGTACTCGATATCGACTGTTCAACCGTGACCGAATACCTGCCCTACGTGAAACTGACCCGCTCGGTGTGGGACGAGCTTTCCGACCTTGCGCGAACCTACAACGCGCATTTGGAAACTGCCCTTGAAAAGCCTTTGGTCTTTGTGAATACCGAGGACGAGGTGCAGTACAGCTTTGACAGTACGAACACCACCCATATCAGGATGCATGACCTTCGCGAGCAGTATCGGAATACCTTGCGCTTCCGCTGGACGCGGTATCGGGAGTTCGCGGAGAAGGAACTGTGGCGCTATGGTGACCCGCCGATTGTGTATACCGGAAATCTGAGGCCGACCTTTCCCTTCATCCTTGACGGAGAGAGGCGGGAGGTTGAACAAGACGGATATGGTGCGCGGTATTCGGTGACCACGGATGAGGGAAAGACCCTGCCCGTCGCCTATGCCGAGAACGTCGATGACCTTGAAACCTTCACTGATAGCCTTGAGACCGACGGCCCTGCTTTGACCGTCGGCGTGTATGACACGACCACTCATCGGGATCGCGCGATCGTCAGGCTTGATACAGAAAGCGATACCCTCTTGCTATCTGCCCGGATTCACGGAGACGCGATTGCCGGGGAATCGAACTTTTCCCATTACATTGATGATCCCGTAGAGGTTGCCCGAGAGGGAACCGTTGCGAAGAACATAACAACCCCCTACTTGTCTGAAAGCCTTCGGGACGGAATTCCCTACTACCGTCACTATGCCGCGACCCTGCTTGCGCGGCTCAAGCGGCCCCGAAAGGGCTTTTTCCTGAAAACGAACCGGGCGGTGTTTCATGCCCGGGTGGGCGCTCCGGTGCGTGTTGCCCTGAGCGACGGACTTGTCTCTGAGCGCTCGGAGATTGTCCGGATGGAACTTCGCTACAAGGCGCGTGAGGCATTTGTGGCGACGTTCTTTGTGGAGGAGGACTAGATGAACGACGAAGATCGAAAACTCTTTGCCGAGACGGTGAACGTGATGAACGGTCTCCGCTCGGATATGCAGGAATTCCGCTGTGAAACGCATGCGTTTCGCGCTGAGATGCGGGAGTTCAAACAGCAGTCTATCGTGAGGATCACGAGCCTAGAGACTGACCAGGTAGAGTGCCAGAAACACCCGTCGGTGTGCGCAACAGCTCGCCTTCTTGAGAGCCATATCAGCGGCCACAAGGGCGGGAAGAGCCTTGCCGTTTCGATCTGGGCGGTGTGCGTGTCGACCGTGATGTGCGTCTTCACGCTCATCATGGCCTTAGTGAAAAGGAGCTAGATGGATGATTAACTGGAAACGAATATTCGAAGTGGAGCGGGAGCAATTCAAGGGGATGAGCGAACAAGAACGTTATGTATTCTTTCTGCTTCTCCAGTACCGCTCGCCCTACCTCTGGGGAAAGGAACTGCCGACGGGAGCCGATTGCTCGGGTTCAGTGTGTCTTGCACTCGCGGCTGCGACTGGAAAGATCGTGCGGACGACGGCAAACGAACTCTATCGGAAGTTCTTTACGATCAGGAACCCGGACGTGAAGGACATTCAGGCCGTGTTCTTTATTGCCCAACATGACCGCCCTCATGGCGACCGGGTACTCCGTGCCGGAGAGGTGGGTCATGTGTGCGGGGTAATCTCCGAGGGCGTGGTGATGAACGTGGTGGAACCGAAAGCGGACATTAGGATGATTATCTCCTTGCGAAACTCCTATGCCCTTCGCGGTTATGACATGACGATTCGGGGCCTTGACCGGAAGGTGTTCGTTGAAGCGGCAGACGCGGGGACTGATCTTTTCGGACTCGATGCTGAGTTCGCCGAGTACATGGCGGTGGAAACATGCTGAACGAGAAGGGAGAGGAGACCGGATACAAGGAAGTGTGCGACTACACCTACGGCGAACACCTGGCAATTCTGGGAAAACGACTTTTAGCCCTGCCCTCGAAGATGATCGGTTTCAAGCCGGGGTGCCTCTACCTTGCGACCTGGCTTCTCGTGACCGGGAAGATCGGACAGTGGGTGTGGTTCGCCGTACTCGTGTGCGTTCTCTTCGGGATCGTAGGACTGAAAGTTTTAGCGCAGATGAAAAACGGGGGAATGGGGGAATGAAAACACTCTGGAAATGGATGTGCTGGATTGCGGGAACGGTAATTGCCCTTCTCGCATTTGCCTTTGTGCGGGAGAAAAAAGAAAACAATGAACAGACAGAAGCCGAACGGAAACGGATCGAAGCGGAGGATGTTGTGCGCTCTACTCCTAGCCATACAGTTGCCGAGCGCTATGAGGGCGTGGGCGACGCCGTTGAGCGAGGACGAGCTCGCTTTGCTGCTCGGGTCAAAAAACGTGTTCTCGCGACAGGAGGTAGCGGAGCTGGTGAGCAACATACTGAATGACGCTGAGGAGGAGATCGAACGGACTGCTCAGGAGGCGGCGCGGGAAGTGGCCGCCCAGGACGCGGGCGAGATTGCCTTTCAAAAAAGCCTTGCGGAAAGCATTCGGATCGAAGCTGCCCGAATTGAAGGGGAACGGAAAGTCTGGCGAACTTGCGCGGTCATCGAAGCCGTGGTGATTATTGCCGGGGTCTTTGCATACGGATTAACACGATAGGAGGAAGGAAATGCAGTCGAAATACAAGATAAAGGGGAAGGTTCGGGTATGCGTGATTGGCCCGGACGGGAATATCAAACGCCATGAGCCGGGAGTTATCAGGCGCTTTTTTGGCCTTCCCGGCCGGCTCATGATCTCGAAGAAGCACAACACGGTGACGAGACAGGGCGAGGGATTGATCGCCAATCTCCTCCTTGCAAGCCCCACGCAAACGAAGGTAACCGCGAGTTCAGGATATATCCAGCTCGGGACGGGCTGGACCGGGAGCAGTCCAAAGACGAATACGCGCTGTAATACGCCGACCGGTTCCATGGAAGCACTTGATACCGGCTATCCGGTGACGACTGCGGCCTTTGGTTCGACCGGGGATAATATTCTCCGCTATCGGGCCAGCTTTGAGGCAGGAAAGCTCAACGCAACGGGTATCAATGAAGCTTGCCTTCTTAACGGGAATACGGCGGGCGCGGTGTCTCTTGCCTATGCGCAAGTGTCTCCGGCCGCGACGGTGACGAGTGTTGATACCCTCCAGATTGACTGGGAGATTACCTTTACGGGTTCCTGATGGGATTATTTCAACAAGATCGCGCCTCTCATTTTATAGACCAGTCAGTCCATGACGTGCCCTGTCGGGTACGTTTTGCTCCTGCTGATTCCCTGATGAGCCTTTCCCGCTGGGGCGGAGAGGCTTCGCTCGTCTTTGCGCCTGGAGAGGAACACGCAGGGGAAAAGAGCGTTCGGGGAAATGAACTACTCCTGAAAAGTGAGGCGACGCCAAAACGGTATCATGTGTTCAGGCGGCTCGATGGCGAACGGTTTGAATACGACGTGGTCTTGCTCAAAGAACCTGAGACCAATGTCGTCGAGATTGAACTTGAGTTCCCTGATGGCCTTGAGTTTTTCAGGCAGCCCTCGGCGGAACGTTTGATTGCTTCCCCTTTTCGATGTCCGCCTGAGGTGATGGAAAGTTACGCAGTGTACTGGAAGGAACGGAACGGCCCCTATAAGACCGGGAAGTTTTGCCATATCTATCGGCCAGAGATTCGGGATGCCCGGGGTCGGAAGGTGTGGGGACGACTTGATATAACCGGAAAGATGATGACTATCACGATTCCGGAAGATTGGCTTTCTGATGCCGCGTATCCCGTAGTGGTGGATCCGATTGTGGGGACGCAAACGCGGGGAGTACTCAACACGATAGACTGGTATGAAGAAGATACGTGGGAAGATTTCTACCTTGAGTTCAAAATGGGTTTTAGCCGGTTTACGGCGGCAACGCCGATTACAGGAGCCTGTACCTCCTATGTGTATAGCTACAGAAACTGGGCGAACACTGCTTGTGCGGTGCTGTATTCAGATTCTGCCGGGATGCCACTGACTCGATTATCCCGGAATGAGCAGTTTGTGCAGTTACAACGCGCGACACCGGCGTGGGTTTCTTCGACGTTTACTTTACCTTCGACCGTGGCCCAGGGTGCGGCATTCTGGTATGGATATTTTACGGTGGAGTCTCTGAATACCTATTACGACGCGGTGGGAACTTTTCGGCGGATGAACGTTGATGAATACACGACTCCGCCTACGACATATGACGATGAATGGAATGAACAGACCTGGCAAGTTCTGATGAGTGCGTACTTCAGTTATGCGGTTTCTCAGGCTGTGAATCGGTCCGTGATGGATACAGTGGGGTTGACTGACTTACGAATCCGAAGGATAGGCTTTCGAAGAACAAGCCCTAATGGAGTGGGAGCAACTGACTCGCGATTGACGAGGGCCTTTATTGGATACCGCCGGGCTCTTGGGGATGTTGTGGCAAGTGTTGGACGTGTGTTAATGATTCAAACATTGTTCAGGTTTTGTGTGTCCGGATTAGCCGGACTCGGCTTGCTCGCTCGGAGCGTGGGATTTATCAGAATGGCGCAGAGTGCTGCTTTTTTCTTCGAGCGGCTTCTTCCCCGGATGATTCTGAAAAAGGAAGAGTTGATAATCGTGTCTCGCGTGACGCGTGAAATTGAGTTCAGGGGGAACCTCCTATGACCAATATTTATGTAGGACAATCCGCCTTGCGAATATCGGCACGAACGGGGACGGCCCTCGCGGATGTCCTTGCCTGTGAGATCCGATACGAGAAACCGGACGGAACACGCGGGGGATGGGACGCGTTCGTGAGCGACGCGAACCGTGGGATAATATCGCATGACCTGTTGGGTAATGAACTTGATGTGTCCGGTTGGTGGCGATTCTGGGTCTTTGTACGATTTGACGATGAGCGTACAAGTTTTGGGGACGCGGTGAAGGTGTACGTGCGGGAAGAAGGGACGTGAGATGTCCGCGAGGAAGAAGCGGGGGAATCTGTATAGCTGGCAAATCAAACGCCTCCTCGAGTTTGCTGACTATGAAATTTCGGAAGCGGAACTCTATGAGATGTACTACGAGAAGACGGCTCA
>LVBK01000063.1 GCA_001604385.1 Spirochaetales bacterium Spiro_09
AATAAACCCCTTTGCGGGGATTAAAGCATATTTTCATCTTTATTTCATTAAGATTTTTCCATAATCAAACGCCCCTGTGAGGCCCCCGTTCTCCCGCGTTGGGCTTTCTGCCTCGACCTAATTACGTACCCGTTCCGCTCCACTTTCGTGTCCCCAAAGTCCACACGAGGCACGCGAGGGCGAAGGTGGCAAGGCCCGCAACCGGCGTGAGCCAGGGAATGATGACTGCCTCCTGGGGGCGGAGGATGAGTTGGGACGGATAGAACGCGATGAAGCCGATGGGCACGAGAACCGAGAAGATGAAGCGGAAGGCGCCCGGGAAAATGGTCATGGGGTAGCGCGCGTTTTCGCGGAAACGGCTTGAAAGTTCAAGCAGCGAGTGCGCGTTCGTGAGCCAGAAGGACATGGCCGCGGAGGCCAGCATGATGGCGTACACCACGAGGCTTGCGGATGATAAGAGGACGAATGTGCCCGCGATTCGGCCGACCGTCCACTCGACGCCGAGCCTGAGCGATGACCAGGCAATAAGGCCGATGCCGATGGGGATGCCGTGAAGCGAGTTGATGTCTATGATTTCCGACATGTAATAAAAGAGCATGTTGAGCGGCCGGAAATAGTATTTGATGAAGGTGCCGCTTCTCACGTGCCAGGGCAGGCTCCAGACATTCTGGAAAAAAAGGCCGTTCGGAACCATGGCGAGCATGTAAAAGCCGTAGACGAACACGAGTTCCTCAAGCGACCAACCGGCGAGCCTGGGGATATTCGCGAAAAGCACGATCACGCTGAAGAAGCTCGGCAAAAACCACAGGAGCATGAATATGAGCGAAACGAGAAAATCCGTTCTGTAGTTCATTCTCGCTTTCAGGTACTGGGCGGACAGGAGACCGTAAAGGCGGGCGTATCTTCGTATCGATGTCATGCTCAGCCTCCGTTGACCACGAGCTTGCGAAGTCCCGCCGCGAAGAAGAGGCGGGCCAGGATGAAGAAGACGATTGCCCATGCCGCCTGCCGGGCGAGGAAGGGCAAGGCCCCGGCAATGCCGGCCTGGCCGTCCGCGAGGATGCGGGCCGGGGCGTTGTAGAGGGCCTGAAAGGGAAGCCATTCGAGCACGGCGCGGACGCCCGGCGGATAAAAGGGCAGGGGAACCAGGGCCCCCGACAGGACCATGATGGCCGTATCCTTGGCGTTGATGACCCCCCTGCTCGACTGGAAGGCAAAGACTGAGAGGCCGGTCATGAAGTCTATGAGGAAGTTGAGGACGAAGGCTATCGCGACGGACGGCACGAAGAGAAGGAGATTGACGAGGTCCGGGAACCCTGCGCCCGAGAGTGTGAAGGAGATGACGAGGGCGGGAAGTCCGACCGCAGCGCAGTTCACGACGCCGTCCCCGATCGATTCCGCGAGCACCTGTCCCACGAAGTTTTGCGGCCTGCAGAGGTAGCGGAAGATGTCGCCGTTAGTGACCATCCTGTTCAGCGTCCAGTCCACCGAGGTTTGAAGGACTCCCGCGAGGCTCATCGCGATGCCCACGTAGAGGTAGGCCCGCTCCAAACCGATCCCCCGAATTTCGCCAGACCCGGAACCAGCATAGACCGCCTTCCAGAGGAAGCTGGCTATCACCAGGTAAATGACCGTGCCCGCGAGGCTGAAAAGGAAGTGACCCCGGTACGTAATCGCCGACTGTATTTCGTTTCGCACTATCGCGCGGTATGAAGCGATTCTCATCCCAACGCTCCCTCGTATACCCTCTTGATGACCTCTTCCATCTCGATCTCCTCGACCTTGATGTCCTTGACGGGGAAGGAAGCGAGAATGGGATTGAGTAAATCAAGGAGGGGATGCTTGTCCTGATCGAAGCTCACTCCGAGCCAGCCGCCCGATGCCTCGCCGAATACGATTTCTTTTTCCCCATGAGCCCGCGCCGCGGTTTCCGTCTTGAGGCGCGCGATGTCGGCTTCGGCAAGGCCGTGCACGTCCAGTTTGAGCGTGCGGTATCTGCCGAATATGCCGTTGAACTTTTCGGTTGGTCCGTCGTAGAGGATCTTTCCCTTGTCGATCAGGATGATGCGCTTCGCAAGCGTTTCGATGTCTCCCACGTCGTGACTGGAGAGAAGGACGGTTGCCCCTTTTACGCGATTGAGTTCCTTGATGATGGCGCGTACCTTGGAGCGGATTTCGACGTCGAGGCCGATGGTGGGCTCGTCCAGGAAGATGGTGCTGGGGTCGTGGATAAAGCTCGCCGCGATGTCGCAGAGCATGCGCTGACCAAGGGAGAGGTTTCGCACGGGCGTGCCGTAGAGTTCCTTGAGCTCTGCGATCTCGTTGAAGATTCCGAGGTTGCGTTCATAGGCCGCGTCGTCTATCCCGTACACTTCCTTGAGGAGCTTGAAACTTTCGATGACGGCGAGGTCCCACCATAGCTGGGTGCGCTGGCCGAACACAATGCCGATGCGCTGGACGTAGCGGCGGCGTTGTTTGTAGGGCACGAAGCCGTCTACCTCGATGGTGCCGGAGCTGGGTTCAAGGACGCCTGAGAGCATCTTGATCGTGGTGGACTTTCCGGCGCCGTTCGGCCCGATAAAGCCGACGAGCTCGCCCGGCTCGATCGTGAGGTTGATGCCGTCCACCGCTTTCACTGTCTTGTAGTTATGGGATAAGAGGTCCCGGATGGACCCCGATAGCCCTTCCCGTCGCTTCAGGACGCGGTAATGTTTCGTTAGGTCTCTGATTTGTATTCCGTTCATCATGTTTCCTTAATGGGGAGAAGAATAACACGGAAAGGGGAAGGGCTCAATTACAAAAACAGTATCTTATTTATCAAAAAACCGAGTAAACCGTGCTCGACGTTATTTATCTACCTTAACGTTGGTTAAAGACAATCAGCAAAAGAAGCCTACCCAGGAAGGCCCGGAATGTGCATCATTGTTGATGGTCAGTATTTTCCTTGCAGTATAACACCTCATCATCTACTAGCTTACCCTGGACTTCTTTTCTGAAAGCTCGTACGAATTTCATGCCGTTTTTTTCGGCAACACCTCTTGATGGAATATTGTCGCTTTTCATATACGAGATAATTTTTGGAAACTTCATTATCGTAAATCCAAAGGTCAAGCATGCACTAGCCGCTTCTGAAGCAAATCCTTTCCTGCAATATTCCTTTCGTATGTGATAGCCAATTTCAGGGTAAGTCTCATTTTCAACCGTTTGCATAGTGATCCCACAATCCCCGATTAGTTCATTTGTATCCTTTAATATTACGGCCCACAAACCAAACCCATGTCTTCTATAGTTATCAAGATTCCATTCAATCCACTTGCCTACTTCTTCCTTTGAAAATGGATGCGGGTAAAACTTCATGGATTCAGGGTCAGACAGAACAAGGGAAAGTGGATTTATATCATCCATTCGTAGCTCTCTGAGTTTCAATCGTTCTGTTTCTATGATGCAGTTATCTTCCTTCATTTGGGTATAATAGTGGAGTGTGCAATCATTGTGCAATGAGCAATGAAAGTTGTCTTGTCATCCCTTCATAAATTGTATCGGCTACCGAAGCGGGAAAGTCGTTCGGCAACGAACGTGAGGTAGATTCTATTGCTTTGGGAATATCGGTTACAAGGCTTGATATTAGCGAATCAATTGTTGATGCATCCATTCCGCAACGACGGCCTGTCTCGTAGATATGTCGCGTATGGATCTTGTTCCATTCATAATGCCGGTTCTTGCCCCTGAAGGCCATCGCCATTTTCAGTTTCTCGGGGGGTATCAATCCGTTACCATGACCAAGAACGGGATATGCGGACATGATGTCATAAAGCGGGGTTAGCCGATAACGCCCACCGCGTTCAATAAATACCGAGAAGTTCTTCGCGTGACCGTCAGGTGCTGCCAAGATCCAAAAAAGGATTTGGGTTTTGAAGAAAGTCTCACGGTCCTTTTTCGAATCCGCTGAACCAAGTAGCACTGCCATAATGGTGTCGATTCCCGGTCCTCCATCAGATTCATATTTACCGTTCGATGGCGTTCCGGTGATTTGGCAGAAATCTTCTTGAGGAATTCTCAGGATGGATTTAGTCGATGGGTTCAAACGCCGATCGAATCGTTCGACTACGAGAGCCGTTATGTCATCAAACTTATTTATCTCGCAGTTGGCCGTATTCAAACCAATTGCCGAGGCGAGCTGTAGGCAAAGCCATTCGTTTTCCACAGAATTGGTCATATCAAGTCCGAGTCCGCCAATTCTACCCAATGGTAATTTTATGATATGGGTTGAAGGGGTGGAGCCATGAGGTACCAGCCATTTATTCTTAAAGCGAAGCAATGCCGTTTTCTCTTGGGCACCGGCTAATGATATGCGGAACTCATCATCGGATAATCGACCTCCAGTTCCCAAAGCCGTCAGCCCTTTCAGAATCTCAGCTATCTGATGATCGTTGATAGATCGTCCCACAATACTTTTTTGATCCGAAGGTTCTTCATCGGTTGGCAGAAGTTGGATCGCGCCCACGCAATCACGGCCGATCTCCTTAAGAAGATCCATAGTACTGGTGGACACAGCACCATATCGGCTACGGATTCGCTGGCGGATCTCGGTAGAGTCGGGCAATAGGTTATCGAAAAACGATGATATAACGTCTCCTCGAATTACGTTTCTTCCCAAGGGAATGGATAATGATATCGGTCGTGATTGTTCATGAGTCAGCCATGATTCTTCATATTTAAATTCATGAATACCGGTTGAGCCTACCGACCATACTCCAACACTTAGACCGTTCAACCAAACCCCTAGGGCTCGCGTATTTGATGATCTAGCCATTTTTTACCAGTCCTCATTTGTATTCGAGTCTGCTGTGTTATCGAACGTATTCTTGGGGGAAATGACCATTTCAAGATCCAAGGCCGAAAGAAGCTTCAATAGACTATCGATAGTGACCGATCCTGGGTGATTCTCAAGGGCGGAGATTGTTTTCGGAAGGAGCCCGACGAGTTTCCCTGTGCTTTCTTGGTTTAGACCTTGGAATTTTCTGGCATCGCGAAGAGCTTGGGATAGTTGTGGAAGGGTAGAAATGAGGTATTTCATAAACTACTCCTTTAATTTGTCATAATTTACCCAATAGGGTATAATTCATAATAATACCCTATAGGGTAAATGTCAAGAAAATACCCTATAGGGTATAGTAAAAAAATAGGTTGAATATTTAAGTCTTCCGCTCAAAAGGAAAAAACGGAGGAAAGTATTCAAGGTAGTCTACTATGTCTGATAATTCGGAATGTATAGAAAGAAATGGAATGAAAAAATAATAAGATGTGGCTCCTGACATAACGAAAAAACGGCGCTTCCGGCTATCGTGTGGGAACGGGCATTATATCATGACCGCCTAAGTGAATAAGTATGGCATTCTTGAACCGTTCCCGATTTCTAAAACCGCAAGCAATCTTCTTGATCCGTTGTATTCGGGCATTCTTCGCTTCCAGCATACTTAAAGTTAGCCAAGAAAGGGAATCGCCTTACAGTCGTGCGCAATCCTGCGCACTCCTTCCAGGCCGCCTTCACAGCTCTCGCCACATCCTTGTGGCTTGTCCTCGCAGTGCTCGGGACGCCGTTCCGGTTCGATGCAGAGTCCGCCCCTTATGGGGTGGACTTTCAATTCATTCCTCTCGGCAAACCGCTGGTATTCCCCATTTTGCCAAAAAAAAGGCCAGTCCTTGTGGACTGACCTTTTTCTAGCCAAGAAAGGGAATCGCCTTCCAGTCGTGCGCAATCCTGCGCACTCCTTCCAGGCCGCCTCCAGGGCCTTCCGCCAACATCCTGTTGTCTCATCCTCGCATTCGCTCGGCGGCCCTTCCGGTTCGATTCCCTTTCTTGGCCCATAAAAAAAATAACCGGCCCTTTGGACCGGTTGTTTTCTTAGCCAAGAAAGGGAATCGAACCCTTGACCTGCACGTTACGAGCACAAGATCTTAGCTAAGAATGTTGAATTATGTTAATTCTTAGCAAAAGCAGGCTCTTTCGTCAATTATCAGACGAAATCAAACGCTATCAATGGAAATCATGTACCTGCATTGCACATTTAACTGCACACATAAGTGGTGTGTAATGTCACTGTCAACGCCGGTTTAATTTTTCCGTTTAAAGCCGGCGAGATTTTTCCGGTTCTAGCCTAAAAAATTATGCGAAGCCAACGGCTCCGACTTTCAGACGCCCCTTCATACGATAGGAGTCGGCCTGTAAGCTCAGGGTATGGGAGTGGTGGAGCAAACGATCTAGCATCGCCGTCGCTACTGCTTCATCACTCATAAGTTCTGCCCACTTCGAAAATGACTTGTTACTGGTCATGATTATTGACCCAGTTTCATAACGAGCATTCACAAGCTGAAAGAATACATGCGCCTGCTCGGCGGTTAACGGCTCATAACCGACTTCATCAACTAAAAGGACGTGAGGCTTCCGAAGCCAGTCCAATTTCCGCTTTAGCCTATTCTGTTCCTTTGCCCGGACAAGCTGCTCAACAAGGTCATGGCAGGAAATGTAATAGGCACTGAAGCCATTGTTACAAGCTTTCGTGCCAAGGCCTAATAGCAGGTGCGTTTTCTCGACTCCTGATGGTCCAAGGAGAAAGATATTCTCCTTTCGCTCGACGAACATGAGCGTGGACAGCTCCTCAAGCTTTGCCTTCGATAGGCCGCCCTTAAGCCACGAAAGATCGAAATCATTGAGGGTCTTGTATTGCGGCATTCCCGATATTTTCAGCCGAGTTCGCGCGGCCCGTTCCCTACGGGGTATGTATTCGAGGTCCACAAGATCGATGAGCCGCTCAAGGAGCGTGTTCTCGCTTCGGCTTTGGTCCGCAAGGAAGCTTTCGAGCGAGGCGGCCATGAATGACAGCCCGAGTTCTTCCAGTTTTCCAGAGAGGGTCACGATTGCCGTATTCATAAGGAACCTCCCGGAATGAACTGGTCGTAGGTCGAAGGGTGTCTGATCTCAACGTCAAGGACCTTCTTTTCAGAAACCCCACGTTTCGGGAATCGAAAGACGCGTTGGCGTTCGCGATCCTGCTCCCAGCGCTTTCGAATGGCTTCCCGGTCTTCGGGGTATATGACACGCTTCATAGAGCCTTCGGTTTCAAGCGATATGGAGCGTAATAAGGTTCCCTCAGCGTACAGCTCTGCCTTTTTGCCGAATACATCGGGCCGGAACGTTACCTCGAGCCCCATGTAACGCGGGTTTACGCTGTATTTGTTGGTCTTCCAGGTAATACATGACTCTCTGTTGACGAGGAGCGGTATAATGTCTCGTACGTCAAAGGGAGCTGCCGTTATTGGTTTCAGGTACGGCTTTTCCTCTTCATGTCGTTCCGCTCGCGATGAGGTGAGGCCTGAAATTATGTTGCCCTTAATGGAATCGATCCACAAGCGCACCGATTCATTGAGCTCATTGAGAGTAAAGCAGGTTTTCTCAAGGCCTTCGAAGAAGTTTCCCTCGAGATATTGGTTAAAGCGTTCGACCTTTCCCTTGGTCTCCGGCCTTCTCACCCGGCACCGTTTTGGTGTAAATCCATAGTGAACCGCAAAGGAAGCGAGCCGTTTGTTTGGCTTCCACGCTTCCCCGTCGTAGATCCACGCCGTTTTCATGTTGCCGTATAGGATTTCTGAAGGTACGTCGCCGAAGAATTGGAATGCTTCTTGGTGACAGGCAAGAAGGGTTGCACTGGTCATATTCGTTGTGAATCGTACGAAGGGTAGTCGTGAGTAGCCTAGAACCATGGTGAAGGCGTAGAGCTTTCGAAATGATCCGTCTACCCATTGTTTTCCAAACTCCACCCAGTCGACCTGGGCCTGAAATCCAGGTTCCGTCTCGTATCGAATGACCGCACTGCTCTCTGTTTCTCGCCGGACCTTGGTTATGAACTCCTTGAGGACGGAGCGTTTTCCGGTATAGCCCATTTTTCGGATACTTTGATAAATCACTTCGCCATTGGCGTTAGGCTTGTTTTCTATGCGGCTCCTGATATCTGCCTTGAATGGATCCAGCTTACTTGCCCTGTTTGGCTTTTTCCTCTCGCGAGGAAAGTGTGAAAGATAGTTTCTGACAGTTCGGTCGGTGACGCCAAGGATTTCCGCAATCTCCTTTTGCGTGTAGCTTTGACCTTGTAAAACTCGCGCGTCCAGCATACGATACTCCATAAGGGGTACCTTTTGTGCTTTGATGGGTTTGTGGTGAACACCATTTTAGCGATTTGGAACCCCTCTTTACGAGCTAAAAACCGGAAAAATCAAACCGGATATTATAGGAAATATACCGCCGGACGCGACAGCCGGGATTTCCTTTAATAACTGATTGCAGTGGTGGGGCAGGCCTTGACGCATTCTCCGCATGAAATGCAATCGGGTGCGCGTATTGAACGTTTACCTTTGTCTCCGGTATCTATCGCATGAACGGGGCAGACTTTTTGGCATTTTCCGCAGGAAATGCATTGATCTTCCCGTATCCGATATCGCATGACTGATGTGCGCGAGCTTACGTTCAGTAGAGTTCCGAAGGGGCATATGGCGTTGTGCCAAAATGCTTCTTCAAAGAAAAGCGTGAGAAGTACCGCTGCCAGGGTCATGAAGGCGAGAACCGGCATGGTTGCTCCTGTCTTGCGCACAATGATAATACCCGCAATGAACGCGGCAAGGGGAATGAGTCTGAGCAGGGGATGAGCAGTTATAAAGTGCGGCATTCGCAGCCGTTTCCACCCTGTGGCTGCATAAAACCGGGAAATCGGTTTGAACAGGGTGTTCATCGGGCACATCCATCCGCAGTACACTCTTCCCAGAAGGGGAGAAAGTAAAAGTCCGATCGCGAAGATTCCGAACCACAGTTGAAGCCTGCCGGCAAAAAGAAGAAACGCGAAAATCCCCAGAAATAGCATTTGTATCGCGATCCGTATCCAGTCGCGATTTTTTTTGACTCCCATCAGTACGCTCCTTAAAAATAATATGACGCTGACATACAGATTCCGTTGTTATCGGAATACTGACCGAACTGACCCTCGTCACCGAGGAAGAACCATCCGCCGACCGCTGCTTGAAAACCGTTTCCGGGCATCCAGGTTAGCTGAGGCTTAATCATTGAATCCATCTCGTTCAATCCTGCATACCAGAAGACTTCGGATTTGACCGTGTCGTTAAGAAACAGACGACTTACGGCAAGAGTCGCCATGGTAATCAGTTTGTCCCGGGAAAGGGATTCATCATAGTCAAGGACGATGTCCTGCATTACCTGAATCGAGACAGTCGCTCCGAGCAGCGATCCTTCCGCTCCAGCCATGTATACGATTGTATTTTTTTCCTGCCATCCTTCAGGTTCTTCGTTTATGTCAGCGCTCAGTCTTTGGTTACTGTTCGCCGCTATTTCTGTTTTCAGCAATAATGGACCGACGGGCGCCGAGGCCGCAAAGCCAGCGACCGCGCTTCGGTAGTATTCGGGCCGGATCGTAATGCCCGTCAATCCGACTCCTAGTGTAATTTCTCTGTCAACTATAGTAGGAATAGGCGTGTCATTCCAAAACCATCCGCCCAGTAGTTGAATATCGGCGATTGAGCCCGTCCATGAGTATCGGGCAAAGTATTCGGCGTTCGCAAGCGATGGTTCTGGCATCGACGTTTCTTTCATGGTCGGTACAACCGGCAATTCTTTAGCGGCGTACCAGATCGAATCGTTCGCAGGAAGAAGACTCGGCGTAAAAACGGGCAGATAAACAAGCTCCAGCCGGTGCGATCCCATGAAGATATCCGCTTTCGCGCCTGTTACGGCTCGTCTGAGCTCGCCGATATCGCGTGTCAGAAAGTCCGTGAGATTTTTCGGGCTAACCAAATCTGTAATGAACATGCCGTCGGCTTTTCCCCAGATAACCTGTTGTTTCCCTATTCTGAGGTCGAGGAAATCTCCGTACAAATGAACGTACATTTCCTTCAGTTCGAACTCGGCATTTCCGTCGCCGTCTGAGGTCACCGTAGTAAGCGCATGGAGCTCAGTATCATCGTTTTCCCAGCCGAGCGCCGCCTCAAGGGAATGGTCGTTGATGAACAGCGCACTGTCGTCGGTTTGAAAACCAAGCCTCGATCTGCCGAAGCCCGTAACTTCCATGCCCTGAGAATAGAGCGATGCTACCCATGCCAGAATCATTAACGTAGCGAGCGCGAAGGTCCGTCGTTTTATTGCAAAGAGCCTCATGTTATAACCCCTTCATGAGCGTGCGTTCGGTAAATGTGTCCTCAGGAATCACGGAGTCCGCCGTAATAGAGCCGAACTTCATCTCGGTTCGATGGTTTTTTTGAACATTACGCATTTCGGTATGGGTTATCATCAGGTATCCGGCAACCTCGCGGGTTTCCTTCACCGTGAGTACCTTCAGCAGTTTTCCTGATGTGTCGTAGTATTCGCGCTTAAGCCCCATGAGACGCTCCTTCGATATCCAGCTGACCGTTTTCGAATAGCTTTCGCCTGAATCCCGGGCCACGCTTTCGATGATCCAGCAGCTTTCGCCGTTGATGCTTTCGGTTCCAATGATCGTATGCAAATCTTTCTGCGGATGGCGTTCGGCCAGATCGTCGTAGCTGAAATCCGATCCCATGAACGAGTCGCCCTTGCCGTCGGATGAAATTCGTCTCACTCGTTTCAGAGCGGGCAGGTAAATCCATTGATCATCGCTTCGCGAACCGTCGCCGTAGCTCCAGTTCATAAAGGAAGTTCCCCGCACATCTGCGGGTTCGGCGAATTCCATGATCTTCTTGTCGACGCCTGAGTATGTCGCCGATATCTGCTTGAGCTGGCGGGTCCTTTCGCGTTCGCGGGAATCCGTCAACACCATGCTTAATTCACTTTTAATGCTTTCCGGCTGGGGCCGGTTGAACACGTCGGTCATGATTTCTTCGGCGGTTTTCGCCGGTCCCACGCCCTGCGCGTACGAGGCTGATATGGAAGCGAGCGCAGCGGCAACGAGCGCTAAGGCTGTTCTCCGCATTGAGTGAATAGTTCTTTTCATAGTTCTTTCTCCTTACAGACTGTGTGATGACTTCCTCAAGACGAGGAACATAATTGTGACGGTTGAGATAAAAGCGACCAGCATATTAAGCGAGACCAGCAATCCCACCTGGCGGTTCGGCGGGAAAACTGAAAATACCATGACCATGAACCCGGAGATTACGGTTACCGCATTCAGCAGGACGGCCTTTCCCGTGAGGCTCATCGAGTAACGAGCCGCATCGGTTTCGTCTCCTGTATCCCGCAATCTCTGACGGTAGTGGTTTATGAAGTGAATCGCGTAGTCGACCCCGATGCCTACCGCGATGCTCGATATCAGCGCGGTGGAGATGGTCAATGGCACGTTCAGTAAACCCATGATTCCGAAGTTCACGGCCATGGAGATGAGTACAGGGATAGTGGAAATCGCGCCCAGAACGATGCTGCGGAAAAGCAGCGTCGTCAGCAGGAAGACGATCGCGACGGAAAGCAGAAGGCTGCTGAGCTGGCCGGTGAGAATCAAGCTCGAGAAAACCAGAGCCTTGTAACCCGACCCCGCAAAATTAACCGCGACTCCGTATTCGCCGAACTGAGCGCGGAAGGGTTCGATAGTCTCCAGTACCTCGCCGATCGTTCTGCTGTCGTCGCTTTTAAGCTGAACCGTTACGTTGGCGCTCATAAAGTCAGGATCCACCACCTTCCACAGGTTGTCGGGATCGCCCGACATCTCATACAGCAGGAGGTACTGCGCTGTAAGCTCGGCGGAATCCGGTATGGTTCGGAACTCCACACTTTCAGCGTTCATCGCATAATTCATCTGCTTCAGGTAGGTAGCGAGTGAGAACGAATCCCCGACCATCGTATGAGACTCCACAGCTTCCTGCAGGGCGTCCATCAGGTATAACACGTCGGGATTTTTAAAGGTGTCGTATTCATCGCTGTCGAGGATGATATTTACTGTAGATGTTCCGCCGAAATACTGATTTACGAAGGCGTCAGTTTTCACGATGGCGCTGTCTGCTTCAAAGTTGGAAAGGAAGCTCGAGTTGATCCATACTCGTGAAACGCCGAACAGGGAGAGCGTGATCACTACAACCGTAGCGGCGTATACTGTCAACTGGTGTCGACGGACTCCGTCGGCGAATCGCTCGCCGAAGTGCGCGGTTTTGCCAACCGGTCTCGGGGTGTTCGTTTTATCCTCAGCTGNNTTTACCGGATACACGCTTGATGTGAGCAGGGCGATGAAACCGGCGACCGTGGTGAGCGCGGCATACAGGGACGGCTGCCCGATGACCAGAGCGGCTTGCTCGATAACCTGAACCGCCGTTTCTTCAGGATGTTCCTTCCGGTGCTGATCAACCTGCCCATAGAGATGAATTGCGTAAGCGACTCCGATCGCAACAAGCATAACCGGTAGCATGATGCTTACTGAGTATAACGGAATGCCGAGCAGGCTCATCAACGCGAAGGCCCAGAGTGTGCTTGCAACGACAATGAAAAGGGTTGTCAGTACCCGGGTGACTTTCTTCAAAATAAGCAGGAGGACGAGGGCTATTGCGATCAGTACCAGCGGACCCATGCGGGCCATGTCTTTCGGTCCAAGCTCCGCCAATGTTCCTTCTACGATTGGACGTCCCGCCACATAGACATTTTCCGGGCTTTCGTAAGCGGCGGCCAGATCGGTTACCTGTTGGTAAAGCTCCTTCGAGAAACCGCTGTCGGGTAGCTCGACGACAATGAGCGCGCTTCGACCGTCCTCCGATATCAACCGCCCCCGGATCATCGGATTCGAGTAAGCAAGTTCGCCGATCCTGAACGCTTCTTCTTCCGTTTCAGGCGGATCCGTGAAAAATGGTCTGACGTCCAGCCCTTCTTCCGTTCCCAGAATATTGTCGCCGGTATGAAGCGACTGTATGCGCGTTTCCCGGAGTTCGGGGATTGCCCGTAATTCCGATTCGATATCGACTATCTTTTTTAGAGATCCTGTATTGAAAATAGATTCAGGATGCTCCAGGGCTATCAGAATTCCGTCTTTTATTTGAAAACGCTCTTCTGCTTCGTCGCTGAAGGTAAACGCAGGATGGTTTTCTGGCATGTAGCTGTCGAGATTTGTTTCCATACGAAATCCGGTTATGATCGGAATCAGAGAAGCAATGGTGAGCCCAATCACCATCGCCAAAGTGAGCCAGGGATGTGCAAGGATCGGTGCAAGACGAATTTTCATTTCAATCTCCTTTGTTTATGAAGTTTGTTATTAATAACTAACTTCACTGATATATCAAAAAGATAGTTGGGGCGTATTGCCCTCTTTCCGCTAGTCTATCAATTTCAACGCCTGGGTAATGAATGCTTCGGCAAGATCGGTCAGCAGTACATCATGACCAAGTTCCCTTTCCATGCGCCAGGTGGACACAAGCATTCTGAATCCTCCCAGTATCATCAGGCTGCCTGTCGCAGGATCAATGGAACCGCTCGAGGGCTTTTCCTTACATGCCTCATCCAGCAGTGTAGAGATGGTTGCGCGCGTTTCCGCCATCAGTGTGCGTACCCGAGTCAGCAGCTCCCTGTCTGTCCGGAAAAGGTCCTCCGGAGTCAGTACGATGCTCAATGGAGGAAAGGACTCGAATTCCGACGCCTGGTGTGAAAAAAAACGGCGAAGCCGGGCACGGGAATCCGCCTTGGAGTCGAGAGAATACGCAGTGGTCCTGTTTTTTACCGCGGATAGTTCATCCACTATTCCCGAAAGAATTTCCGACTTGGAGGCGAAATGTCTGTAAATCGCCGGTTCGCTCACTCCGATCGCTTTTCCCAGATTTTTTATCGTTAAATCCTGGATGCCGTTATCAGCGATCAGGCTAAAAGCCGCTCTAATTATTTCTCTCTGTCTTTCAGTAGGTTCCATCGTGTTCTCCTCGCTGTTATGAGGTTAGTGAATGATAACTAACAATACTGCCAGAAAAGTGAAATGTCAATAGAATCTGAGTGAATTTACATCAGTAGGAGAAAGTTGTCTAAGAAGCATGATGTTCTGCCGTTAAATGATCCTGAAGGACCCAGCGCGCGTAGTTGTAGTCTCCCGGATTTATCACGCGAGAATCGGGAAATCTTCTAACCGGTACACCGTTGGAAAATGTATGTTGGAAAAAGGGCGCACATTACCTGATCTTTTTGTAAGTGGCCCAATTGTACATTTCATTGTACATTCTTTCATGAGTCGAGTAAGTGATCTTGATTATTTCTATATATTGTAAAGATTTATCTTTGTCTTGACCTGCACGTTTCTGGGGTGCATTTTTGACCTGGATTTTGTACTTTGGGTAAAAAATAAGTCCTTACAGCGTAAGGACTTAGAAGCCAAGAAAGGGAATCGAACCCTTGACCTGCACGTTACGAGTACAGTTTCTTAGGTATAAATGTTGAAATACTGTCCTTTTATACCAAAACAATGTGTTTTGGTCAATAATCAGGTGTAATCAACCGTCATCATGAGAAATCAGGGAGAATCATTGCACATTTCATTGCACATAAGATACTATATTGTATAGCAT
>LVBK01000064.1 GCA_001604385.1 Spirochaetales bacterium Spiro_09
TTTTTATATTTTAGTGTCACAAAAAAGAATATAAGAAATACATAGTCCTCTACCTCTTTCGCTCTGTACCTGTTTGCTCCTCTTTGTTCATCTTTGCCCTTTCCAATTTTGTCCTCCCGGCTTTTTAATGTCACTTCTTCCGTCACCACAAGCGGAGGGGAGCATGTGGGAACCCTTGATTTTGACTCAAAAGGAAACAGATGCGATACTATCGGTAATGGCACAAATCGAATTCGGCACCTGCTCCTGGAACTACGATTCCTGGATACCGCTCGTCTACACCCGGAAAGCCTCCCACTCCGCCGCCTACCTGAAGGAATACTCAGAGCGCTACCGCACCGTCGAAGTCGACAGCTGGTTCTACTCGCTCCCCAACCCCGCAGACGCTGCCGAGTACGACGCCCTCACACCCGGCGATTTCACCTTCTCCTGCAAACTCACCGAAACGCTCTCCCTCACACACGAGCGCAGCCGGGACAAAACCGCACCCCTCATCCCCAACCCCTCGTTCCTTTCAACCGACGTCTACCGCCACTACCTCGAAGCGACCAAGCCGCTCCACTCAAAAATATTTTTAGCCGAGCTCGAGTTTGAATACCTCAACAAACAGAAGATGGCGAGCCTTTCGGAGTTCATGAAAGCTCTCGACGCCTTCGCAACTGTATTGGACACAGAAAATCTTCGAGATACAGTTCCCCTCGCAATCGAATGCCGGAACGCCAACTACCTCACCCGCGAATACTTTCAGTTTCTCAAAGACCGCGGCATCGCCCATGTATTCTCGGAAAAACTCTACCTGCCCCACATCTACGAACTCTACTCAAAGTTCGCAGACCTCATCGGAGAACGAGTCGCAGTCCGCCTGTTGGGAGGAGACAGAAAAGAAATTGAAACCAAAACAAAGGGAAACTGGAACGAGATCGTCGAGCCCAAGCAAGACCTCCCGGAAATCGCCGGGATGCTCCGGGACCTCGCCCAGGGAAGCAGACTTGTAAAAGTATATTTAAATAACCACTACGAAGGCTCCGCGCCGAAATCTATCGACCGGTTAAGCGCATTGCTCTAGCACAAACAGATTACTAATCCATAAGCTCCTGAAACACGCTCTGGAAACGATCCTTCAAGGAAATGAACACCGAAATAAGGTCCGGATCAAAATGCGTTCCTGCACTTCCCACTATGTGCTTGACCGTATCCTCATGCGTCCAAGGCTCTTTATAGGGCCGTTTGCTCCGGAGAGCATCATACACGTCACAGAGTGCGGTTATGTGAGCGGATAGGGGTATATGCTTTCCCGCGATTCCATTTGGATATCCCGAACCATCGAACTTCTCGTGGTGGCACAGGGTAATCGCGGCCGCCATCTCGAACTCGTCCTTGCCCTTAACAATGTTATATCCAAGGGTCGTGTGACTTTTCATGATTTGAAATTCTTCCGGCGATAATTTTCGTGGTGCCATTAGTATTGAATCGAGAATACCAACCTTACCGATATCATGCATGGGAGCAAAAACCTCGATATCATTACAGTACTTATCATTTTTTCCAAGCTCACGGGCCAAAAGCTTCGCGAACAAACCCACTCGCTTCATGTGATTACCCGTGTCGTCATCGCGCAATTCCGCAAGATCTGCTATGGTTTGATACAGTGTAATGCGATTCTTCTGAGCGAGTTCATGGGACACCGTCATATCAACCGGGAATCCGATGACACTTTGCAAAGTGCCGTTATCGTCATATACAGCGTTGACCAAGAGGTTAATCCATACGAGAGAATTGTTCTTTCGCCTGTTGATCACTTCGCCTTGCCAGGTTCTCACGTTAGGATCACGGATAGAGTTCCATAAATCCTTGAACTTCATTTCGTACTCGAAAAGGTTAACGCCAAGGTTTTCATACACTTCCCGGCCGGGATTCAAAATATGTGGATTTCGCCCTATTACCTCATTTCGTGTATATCCGTACATGTCCAGGAAGGAGAAATTAACGGAAATAATTTTCCCTTCGCTGTCGGTTATCAAAATGGGCTGTGTTGTTTTTTGGAACGCCGAGAAATATTGATTCTTTTCATTCTCCAGCTTTTCCTGCTTGGTAATATCCTTGCAAAAAGCCATGAGTTTACCGTCTTTCAGGTTTACCACGCTAATATCGACCGTTATTTTTTTTTCATCTTTGCGAATGAGGTGCGATATTCTGCTCGATTTATTCCGAACCTGTAATTCCGACAATGTCCGCTGGTGTCCCGGAACGTCCTCCGTCGCAATAACATCCTTTATCTTCAACCGTAGCAATTCATCCCTATTGTATCCCACCATTTCACAAGCAGCTGAGTTTGCATATATATAATTAAACGAGCTGTCAGTGATAAAAACACCATCCGGCGCGCTTTCAATATATTCCCGCAGCTCTTCCTTGCTTTTCAGCAATTCCTCTTCGGTTTTTTTTTGGTTTGTTATGTCAAAGGAAATAACGATAAAAAATTCTGTCTGCGGGGAGAACACGGACAAATGGAACCACTTCTTAAGGGCAACCGAATACGCTTCGAGTTCTGTACTTTTTCCGGTCAGCGCTACGTTCCCAAAGCATTCTACCCAGTTAAACGAGTCTTCAAGAACCTGGGGGACGATTTCCGAACACCGTTTTCCGGCTACTTTCCCGGGCTTAAATCCCAACATTTCCTCAAAAACCGGGTTCGTTTCTATGAATAGATAATCAATGGGTTTCCCGTCAGCGTCTAGTAGTATCCGGTCGTATGAATACCCGAAGGTTGATTTTCTTAAAAAGATGTCTTGAATATCTGGATTCATGTGTTACCCTACTAATAGGCTATTTCTACTCAAATATACTCCATTGTATAATTTCATAGATCGAATCACGTAAAGTAATTCTTAATTAACATTAAAGCAGAGTTATTGATCCGTCAAGAATATAGAAACATGTTGAGACTTTTGCTCGCTACCATAACACAAGGTGTTTCACGTAAATAAAACACTACACGGGACCTCGCCCAGGGAAGCAGACTTGTAAAAGTATATTTAAATAACCACTACGAAGGCTCCGCGCCAAAATCTATCGACCGGCTCAAAGCCCTTCTCTAACAAACGTGTCCTCACCTCAACGCAATCCCCACCCACCCGCGAGCCTTGTTCGTACGCTCCCGCTTCACGCCCTTATTCTGCAGATGAGTCGCGAAGATCCGCTGGGCATACGGCCGCTCCGAATTCTTCTCGCACCACACCAGATACGCCCGATACAAATCAGAAGAAGTAACCCGCAGCGTCTCCCCGGAACAACACACGCAACACTCCGCCACAAACGAGCCGATCACATCCATCTCTTCTTGATACGCCTCCGTCGCCGCTCTCACCTCGTCAGGCTCCCCGAGCCGCTCCCTCTGCCACATAAGACACCCGTCGATCATCCAGTTAAGAATCCCCGACTTCTCCGCCTGGAGCTTCTTCATCAAATCATGATCGCGTTCCTCATACGGAATCGTCACCGTAAACGGAATGAGCTTGATGCGCCGCCAAATACCAAGGTCATTCCCCTTGATCATCGGCTTATGATTCGTCGCCATGAAAATCTTGAACGTCGGAAGAAAATCAAAATACTCCCCGTATAAAAAACGCGCAGTAAGCACATCCTGCCCGGTCACCTGCTTGATCAACGGCTCGCTGAGGCGCTTCCCCTCCTCGGCCTCAACCGTCGTAACAAACCGCGCGCCCCTGAGCCTCGCAATATCGTTCGACATCATGTTCCCGTTCTTCCGCATAAACGTCTCCGTCTGGGTCGACATCGCGTACTCGCCGAGAATATCCATAATCGCGTTCAAAAACGTACTCTTCCCGTTCGCGCCGGAACCATAGAGAATAAACATCACCTGTTCGCTCATGTCCCCCGTAAGCGCCCAACCCACCGCCTTCTGGAGGAAATACATGAGCTGCGCATTCCCGTCCATGATCCTCATCAAAAACGTATTCCAGGTATCGCAGCTCGCCGTCCGGTCGTACCGAACCGTCGCGCACTTCGTCAACAGCTTCTCCTTCATCGAAGGATAGAGAATCCCCGTTCTCAAATCGATCGTCCCGTTTTCCACGTTCAGCAAAAACGGCTCCTGATCCACATCCTTCGGCGTAATCCTGATCCGCCTCTCGTACGACGCGCTTTCCACCAAAGCCTGCCGCCTCCGCAGGGACTCGGACTTGATCACATGGCTCGTCATCTCAACCGCCCGCCGGTGATCGCTGATATGGGCCACCTGCAAAAAAAGACTCCGCAAGAAATCCTTGCACAGCGCTTGTATCTCCCCGCACTCGTCGGGCCGCCAGGCGTTCCCGTCCCAGATAAGCCACTTCTTCCAGGCAAGGCAATACCGGATCTTGTCCTGATACGCCTTCACGAAAAGCTCGGCGTTCGTCAAATCCGTAAACTGCTCTTTCCCCGCGATAAGATCATCGAGCCTGAGGAGTATCGCGTCGTAGGTTATCTCGTCTTCATCGGCATCGCTCATATAAA
>LVBK01000065.1 GCA_001604385.1 Spirochaetales bacterium Spiro_09
TGGCTAAATCAGTATATAATTTTTAACATGAAATCACGTTATCTTGCGCTTCGAGTTACCTTCAATTCCGTATTGGTCATCTTCGGCGTGTATGCTCTTATGCAAACGACGGTATTTTTTCGGGACAGTATCATACTTGGTACTTCGGCGATGTGGGACTTTATTCCGGTTGTCGTCGGTTTCTTGCTCGGTACGGTTCTTCCTCCTTCCGTCATATTCGGCGTATTTCTTTTTGCCCGTGCCTGGGAGTTTCAAAAGGTAAGTACCCGCCTTGATTCGGGCGAAACCCTGTCGTCCGGAGAGGCGGAACGGGTACGGTCGCGAATTATCGGCTTCAAGTATCTTGTGTTATTGGTAAACATGCTTGGTTTTACGCTCGGGTATTTGATCGATCTTGTGGCGAGCGGCAAGCTTGCCGAGATATTGACCCCGCATCGCTTCATCGTTCTCCTGGCGAATATCTGCGCGGCCTATGTGCTCAGCTCCTGCCAGACAGCGCTCAATAATATAACCCTGGCCTCACTTCGCGATCGTCTGGGTATTACCGCAATCGGCGAACGCAAACGCGAAATGCCGTCCCATCAGCGGCAGATCAAACTGACGCTTGTCCTTGTCCTGTATGCCCTGCTGGTAATGCAGTATAATCAGCGGGATTTAACGGTGTACCATTCATGGTCGGATGAGGTTCTGTCGTCTGTGGTTCGGGGAGAGGTATCGCTTTCTTCATCCGGAGACGTCTACAGGACTCTGGTTAAAGAACGTCTGTTCCGTGTGTCGACCCGGAATCCGGCAATAGCGGATACCCTGATGCCTCCGTGGGAAGGCGGCCTTGACCAGCAGGGGAAGCAGCATGCGGTATTCTTCCTTTTATTGGCTCAAATGACACTGATCTGTGCTTTGGTGCAGGTATCGGTATCCCTTGAGCAGCGTTCCCTTATACAGGGCTTGACGCATCGCATTGCGGACGTTGTCGGCGGCGGCGGAGACTTGACCAAGCGGCTTTCCTTGCGAAGTATGGATGACTTCGGTGAGCTGGCGGGACTGGTGAACCGGTTATTGGATGAATTCCGCGAAATTGTCATACGCATCGGTTCCGCTGCCGAGCGTACGCGTAAGGGTTCGGTTGCCATTGATGCCATGCTGAGGAAAACCGAGGATCTGTCCCGCCAAGTTGCCGAAGCGGTCACCCTGCTCCGGGCCGATCTGGAAAAACAGGTTGCTGAATCCCGTATGCTTGCCGATGCGGTAAGCGGATTGCAGATGGCCTCGGTCGAAGTAAAGGGAGATACCGAGTCACAGCACGCTTATATAGAAGAAACCTCCTCGCTCATGAAAAAGATGTCGGAGTGCATTGAGGCGGTCAGAAAACAGTCCCGCGAAGCGGGTGAGCTGACTGCCGAGCTGGCCTTGCAGGGAAAGGACAGCGGTTCTGTTGTCCTTGAGACACGGTCGGTTATTGAAAGCATCAGCGAATCAAACGACAAGGTTCTGGGGTATTTGGGTATTCTGAACAAGATAGCGGCTGATACCAATTTGCTCGCCATGAACGCGGCCATTGAAGCAGCCCATGCGGGCGAAAAGGGTGCCGGATTCGCCGTTGTTGCCGACGAGGTTCGAAACCTTTCGGCGACCTCGGCGAGCCAGACCAAGGCTATCAAGGAACTTTTGGGAACTCTGTCTGCCCGTGTTTCCGATGGTGTCGAGAAAGCTCGTTCGTCGGGTAAAATATTGACCGAGCTGGTGGAGGGCCTTCAGAACTCGGCCCGGGTTTCCAGCGAGGTTGTGCGGCTTATGGATGTTCAGGCCGATGGCTCGAAGGCGGTTGGCGGCTCCCTTGCACGCGTGGTCGAAGTCAGTTCAGGAATCGGGGAGCGGATGAAGAAGCAGGGCGAGAAAACGGCGCATATGGCCGGCCAGCTTGAAAATGCGCTGAGCCAGATCTCCGGCCTGGTGGAGCTTTCAAACCATCAGGTGGCGATTGTTGAAAGCCTTGAAGATTCCTTTGAATGGATGCGCAAGGAAGTGGACGAAAATGCCGCTTCTATAAATACCCTGCACCAGGAATTGGGCCGCTTCCGGGTATAGAAGCGGGCCTCTGTACCGATCAGGTTATTTTTTTGCGACCAGTTCTATTTCAATCCGGGCGCCGAGCGGCAATTCCCGTACTCCGATGGTGGAACGGGCAGGATAGGGCTGGTTGAAATGCTCTGCATACACTGCATTCATTTCCTTGAAATCCGCCATATCGGTCAAGAAAACGGTGGTTTTGACGGTATTGTCGAGGGTAAGACCCGCTGCAGAAAGCACCGCCTGAAGATTTTTCAGGCACTGGCGGGTTTGTTCCCCTATTGTGTCTCCCGCCAATTTGCCGGTTGCCGAGTCCATGGGTGTTTGTCCCGAGCAGTACACAAAACCGTCAATCTCTATCGCGTGTGAATAGGGTCCGACTGATACGGCTCCCGCCGCGGTTATGCCTTTTTTTGCCATAGGGCCTCCTGTTTTACGGAAGTGTACCAGAAGAGCAGAAAACAAGTACACCCCTGACATAAAAAACACAAAAAACAGGGTCTTTTTACATGGCATCAGTGTTGGGTCCTTTTTTGTGTAGTATGATGTAGGTATGCGCTTTCGCTTTCTTGCTTGTGTACTACTTGCGTGCTGTGTGACTGTTTCCGTCTCGGCCAGGGATCGGCTCCATTTTTCGGTGATCGGAGCCCGGGATGGTTTGCCGAACAGTTCGGTTTCGGCCATTGTACAGGATGCCAAGGGATTTTTATGGTTCGGTACCCAGGGCGGCCTGGTCAGGTACGACGGCTACTCCTTCTTTCTGTATGAAAACCTTCCCTTTAAACGAAATGTTTTAAGCCACAATCAGGTGCAGACGCTCTGTCTGGATAATGATTTACTGTGGATAGGAACCTATGGCGGCCTCAATTGCCTGGATCTTTTTTCCAATACCTTTTCTGCGTATACCCATAATCCCTCGGACCCCGCCAGTATCGCATCCGACCTGGTAACCGCCATAGAAGTCGATGTTCGGGGCCAGGTATGGGTTGGAACCTCGAAGGGACTGGATCTTTTTAACCCTGCGGGGAATACCTTTATCCATTATTCTGGGCCGGAGCGGGCAGGCGGTCTTCCCGCCGTTCTGATCCGCGATATCCATGAGGACCGGAAGGGGCGGCTGTGGATTGCAACCCATGGCGAGGGTTTGTTTGTCAAGGAGTCGGGTAGTAGTGTCTTTAGCCAGGTTCACATGGACAGCAGGATCGGGCCTCATGTCATGTCGATTTCCGAAGATCCTTCCGGTACGCTATGGTTCGCCTCCTGGTACACCGGGCTTTCGTTTATTCATTCGGAATATCCCTACGAGTTTACTCCGGTTGCCATACCCGATGAGCGGGTATATTTTGTAAACGCCGAACAGGGTCAGTATGTATATGCAGGCATTTGGGGCGGCGGGCTGTGCGTGTATGACCGGAACACCCGCGGGGTGACCCAGCTGCGTGCGTCGGATGGTGCCGGATCGATTCCCAACGATGTTGTCTATTCCTCTTTTTTTGATAATGCGAACGTCCTGTGGCTCGGTACGAACGGAGGCGGCGTCGCCCGCTCGGAACGAACCGATTCACCCTATGAAATGTTCATTCACGATAAAAATGATCCGGCAAGCCTGAGCGCGGGCAAAGCGACCGCCATACTGGAAGATCCTGACGGATCGGTCTGGATTGGAATATATGCCGGCGGTCTTGATCGCCTGGATCCGGTGTCCGGTGCCATCTGGCACTATCGCGCCGATAAAAACGATCCGCACAGTCTGCCTGACGATATAGTGAACGCCCTCTATCTGGACAGCCGGGGGGATCTATGGATTTCGACGAACAATGGACTGGCGCGCTATGACCGTTCGCAGGATGCCTTCGAAGTGTTCCGTCATGATCCTGAGAATCCCGACAGTATCGCCGATAACGTTATCTACACTGTCTGCGAGAGTCCTGACGGAAATTTATGGGTTGGCACGTTCCGTAACGGACTTGATCTTTTTATTCGGGACACGGGCGTCTTCCGTCATTTTCCCAGCGATCCGGGGAACCACGGTCTGCCCCAGGACGAGCTTGTCTATGCGCTCGAATATGACAATTACGGTATTTTGTGGGTGGGTTATAACAACGGACTTGATCGCTATGTGGACGGCGTCTTCTATCGATACCGCTACAATGTGGATAATCCCTCGGGAATATCCTCGAATACTATCCGGACAATCAAGGAAGATTCACAGGGTCGTCTATGGTTCGGAACGGTCGGAGGCGGCCTGATGCTCTATGACCGGTTGAATGACCGGTTTGTGCATTACACAAAGGAACAGGGAATGCCCCACAACAGCGTGCGTTCCATACTGGAGGACAATGATGGACAGCTGTGGGTTGGTACTGCCCGGGGTATCGGCGTTTTGACTGCCGGATCGGAGTCCATCATCGGATACAGTGTTTTTAATGAACTCAATGACCGGGATTTTCATACCGGTGCAGCAAAGGCCTCCGACGGATCGCTTTATTTTGGCGGCGTGAATATTCTGTACCGGTTCAATCCTGCCGACCGGGTCGAAAACCGGCCCCCGGTACGGGTCGTGCTTTCCGACGTCAGGATTAACGGAGAATCTCCCGATTTTTCCGAGGGCTTTGTAAGCCCCGCGTTTATCGATCGTTTGACGCTACCGTATAACAAAAACAACGTGTCCTTGAGCGTTGCCTCCATAGATTTTCGGGAATCCTCCCGCAATATGTATTCGTTCAAGCTGGAGGGCTTTGACCAGGACTGGAGCCGCCCGTCGCCCAACCATACGGTTACCTATACGAACCTGAGTGGCGGCTCCTATACCCTGCTTGTGCGGGCAACCGACAATGACGGATACTGGAACAACGAGGCCCTGTCCCTGCAGATCAGGGTCGACTCTCCTCCCTGGATGAGTATTCCTGCCTGGTTTTTTTACCTGAGCGTCCTGGTCGGCATTGGATACCTTATCGCGGTCAGCCGGGGCAAGCACGAGCTGCAACATAAGGTCGTGGAGCTGATCCGGTTACAGGCAGAGCTGACGGACGCGAATTTGCGCCTGGACAGCCTCTCGATGCACGACAGCTTGACGGGCTTGTCCAACAGGCGCCGGCTTGACGAGCTTTTGCCCCGGCTGGTACGCGAGGCAGCCCGGGAACGGCACTACATTTCCTTCCTGATGATCGATATCGACTGCTTTAAAAACTATAACGACCATTACGGGCACCTGAAGGGAGATGAAGCCCTGAAAATGGTTGCGAAATCGCTTCTGGTGGCGACAGAGCGTTCAACCGATCTGGTGGTGCGGTACGGGGGTGAAGAGTTCGCGGTTGTGCTTCCTCATACCGATCCCGAGGGCGCACGGCGGATAGCGGCACGAATCTTGCACGGGGTGCAGTCCCTGTGCATCCCCCACGAAAGTTCAACTGTCGCACAGGCGGTGACGGTGAGCGCCGGTATCGCCGCGTTAATCCCCGAACCGGGAATGCCCTCGGACCATCTGATTGAAATGGCCGATGCCGCCCTCTACCGGGCAAAGAAGAACGGCAGGAACCGGTATGTCTGATAAAGCAGCCAAGATGTTAAGCCCATACAACACTTGTGAACCACCGGTTCTTCCATTATAGTGTGAGCATGCGACGAACGATACTATTCATGGGCCTTGTGCTGGCTTTTGCCTGCTCCGGGCCGGTTTTTGCATCCGATTTGCAGGATGTCCTTGTTTCACACGAGGTCACCCGGCTTATCCTTCAGCTCGGTATCATTATTCTGGCGGCGAAAGCCGGCGGGTATATCTCACGTAAAATCGGCCTTCCCGGACTTCTGGGAGAGGTCGGTCTCGGCGTCTTGCTCAGTCCCTACGCGCTCGGGTCAATTCCCTCCTATGGTTTTTCCGACGGATTGTTTCCCCTTGCCGCCGGATCCTTCCCCATATCGATACAATTGTATGGCTTCGCGGCAGTCGGCGCGGTCATTCATGTCCTTGCGGTTGGTCTTGAAACCGATATCGGGCTCTTTGCGCGCGTCCGCCAGCGGGGCTTTACCGTAGCCCTGAGCAGCAGCATCCTGTCCCTTGCGGCCGGTATTATCGTGGGTACCATGTTTTTCGGCTACCATATTTTTGACCGGCGCGTCTTCTTCCTGGCCGCTCTCTCCGTGTCGACCTCTCTCGGCGTGCAGGCCCGCATCCTTCATTCCCAGAATAAAATGGACACTCCCGAGGGCGGCGCCATCTTCAGTGCCTCTCTCCTGCAGGACGGATTCGCCATCATCTTCCTTGCCATTGCCATGGCGGTTGGAACCGTTGAACTGGGTCAATCCCCGGTAACAAGCATTTGGGACGCTGCCCTGCCGGTCACCCTTATCGCCCTTGCCATGCTGATCGGCGGAACCTTGCTGACTTTTTGGGCCGCTCCCCGCCTTTCGCGGCTTTTCCTGAAATGGACAAACGCGAATATTTTCGTCGTTCTCGTTGTCGGCCTTGCCATGCTGCTTTCCGGTATCTTCGAAACCTTCGGGGTTGCCGCCATCATCGGCGCGTACATAATCGGTCTTGCGTTCTCGCGCACCGACATCGGCGACATCTTGTCCGAGAAATCGCAGCCTATCAGCGAGTTTTTCGTGCCCGTCCTCTATGTCATCATGGGCATGCTTGTCGACTACCGCGTCATGTTTTCTCCGGCCATCCTGCTTCCGGGCATTGCCTTTGCCCTTCTATCGGCTTTCGCGAAGATACTCGGATCCTTCTTCCCGGCCCTGGGCTACGGCTTTACCCCCTGGGGCGCGCTTCGGGTCGGGGTGGGAACCGTTCCCCGCGGCGAAGTAGCCCTCATCATTGCGGCAGTCGGCCTTGCCCTGGGCGACTTTTCCGCCGACCTTTTCAAGGTCATGATCGTCATGATCGTCTTTTCGGTAGCCATCGGCTCGCCGGCCTTTGCCCTTGTCCTGAAACACAAGAAGCCGGGCACCCGGGGCGAATGGGGCCGGATCGACACGGAAACCACGCTTATTGAATTACCGAACGCTGAATTGTCAAACCTTGTAACGGACGCCCTGGTCCATGTTGCCGAAGATGACGGCTTTTTCGTGCACCGGCTGGAATTGTCCGGCACCGTGTACCGCTTCCGGAAGGATGAAATCTACCTGACGCTCTGGCAATATCCAAAGCGGATAGAGATTACCTGCGCTCCCGAGGATGTCGGTATCGCCAAAACCTTCCTCTATGAAGTCATCGTGCATGTCCGCGACCGGGTGTCTCGCATTACCGAAGTGAATGTGCCGATGGAATTGCGCCGCGACCTCGCCGCGGGCGTGTGCCGCAACACGCTCAATTTGGGCCAGTATCTGCTTGCTGACCGGGTGGTGGTTCCCCTGACCTCGAAAACCTCGGAGGGGATCATAACCGAACTGGTAGACGCGCTGGACAAGAGCGGCCTCCTTCTGGACCGCGATACGGTGCTCAAGGACGTCCTGAACCGGGAGAAATCGGTCAGTACCGGACTTGACCACGGCGTCGCCATACCGCATGGCCGATCGGCCGGCTTGCGTGGTATTTATCTTGCCGCGGGAATTGCCGCGGAAGGTGTCGACTTTCAGGCGATGGATGGCCAGCCCTGCCGCATCATCTTCCTGATTGTCTCGGAAACCGAGCAAAAAGGGCCGCATCTACAGCTTTTGGCAACGCTGGCGAATACGTTGCGGAACGAGGCCCGGCGTGAGGCCCTCCTTGCCTCCCGTACCCCGCGCGAATTCATCGCCGCCCTTTTGCAACCGGAAAAAGAGTGATACGCTGGACAGCATGATCATTGACGTACATACGCATATCTTCCCGGACGAACTGGCCGCCCGGGCGATGGGCTCTCTGGTGAACACCTCCGGGGACTACAAACCTTTTGGAGACGGGACGCTTGCAAATCTTCTTGCCATGATGGACCGATCGGGCATCGAACAGGCATGGGTCGCCAATATCGCCACCAAACCCTCTCAAAGCGCGCCTATTCTTGAATGGTCGAAGAGCATCCGCTCGGAACGCATAATCCCGCTCTGCTCGGTGCATCCCGAAAGCCCCAACAGGGCAGAAGAACTTGCCCGATTCCGGGAAGCGGGTTTTGCGGGAATCAAACTGCATCCCATGTACCAGGAGTTTAACCTTGACGACCCGGATATCATCACCTTTTTTCGGGAAATTGCCCAAAGCGGCATGTTTGTCCTGACCCATGCGGGTGCCGACATCGCCTATCCCGGAGCGGACAATGCCTCTCCCCGCCGCCTGAGCCGGCTTCTGGAGCGGGTAGACGGCCTTGACCTCATCGCCGCGCACCTGGGCGGCTGGGAAGTCTGGGACGAAGTCCTGGCTGACCTTGCGGGCGCAAACTGCTGGTTTGATATCTCCTTCCTGCCCCATATCGAGCCTTCCGTCCGCGATCGCATCATACACAAGCAGGGAGCCGGTCGCCTCCTCTTCGGAAGCGACTTTCCCTGGCAGGACCCTGTCTGCCTCGTGTCGGCATTGAACGACATCGGCCTTGCGGAGAGCGACCTTTCGGCTATCCTTTCCGGCAACGCGCGTGACCTTCTTGCCCGTCACGCGGTTTGACCGTACGGAACAGGATGAGGCAGAGCGGGCCACTGCGGGTGAAGACGCGACCCTGTCGGGTCGCGTCAGGGACGGCGGAGCCGCCGCGCGAGAAATGATTCCGGGGCGGACTCGCTTTCGGCTGAGGTTATTATCTGGCACTGAAAGGAAGACAGAATCAGTGTCCGGCCTTTTCGGTTATGCTGTTCACAAATTCCTGTATCCGTGTATCTATCTCATTACTGAAGGTTGAGCTGTCCAGTCTGGCCGCCATCAGGGCTGCTTCATCTGTTTTTTTGTCCTCGCTTACCAAAAGAGACGTGCTGAGCGCAAGTGACGCTATGCATCGTTCTCCTGCCGTTGACCGAATATCTGCAAACGCCTTTTCATACCCGAACGCACTGTCTTTATCAGTCTCGCCGCTTCCGCAGCAGGTTGCACAGGCGATACAGGAAAACCGGTTTGCGTATTTTTTGAGGAAGGCGCGGACCGGATTCGCAAAAGAACCCATCCATAGCGGGGCGGCTATGACAAGAAGGTCGTAAGTGTTATCTGCGTCTGCGGGGAAACGGACTGTTTTACCGAACTTACAGGCGGTAAACAGGATCTGAAAAAAGAGCAGATTCACTGCGGGCTTGATTTCAAGGATCTTCGCGTTCAGTTTTTCCGCAAGCACTTCGGCCAGATACCGATTATTTCCGCTTCGGGAATAGTAGGCTACCAGTGTTTTCATGGGGACTCCTCATGGTAGTGGGCACCTCTAAATACTCGGTTAGTATTTAGAGGTGCCTTCGCAAATCCTTACAGGATTTGCATGTTTATTTGTAGACCTATAAAAACCTGAGGTTTTTATAGGTTCCCTAGTATAACACTTCATGGTAGCGGTTCCTGTTACTGTGAGGCCAGCGATTTTCTCTGCCTTATTGACCTAACAAGTCATTTCGGGCTATAGTTTGCGAGCATTTCGTTAGTCAGTCTTCGTGTTTTACGCCGAAATGCACCGGGCCTATAGCTCAGTTGGTTAGAGCTGCGGACTCATAATCCGTCGGTCCCTGGTTCAAGTCCAGGTGGGCCCAAAGAGATTTCCTTACGTTGTAAGGAGATACATGCTTCCCTTCAAAGAAGG
>LVBK01000066.1 GCA_001604385.1 Spirochaetales bacterium Spiro_09
AAATAATACTAAGCAGAGAAGACACTATGAGAAAAAATTCGAAATTACTCTAGATGGAATTAGGTTTGTTTATTGGGGACAAAATGAACAAAATGCTAAATTAGAATTTGTAAGTGTTACATCGAAGGACCAACAAAACGAACACCTCAAAGTCATTGGCATGCCCTGGGAAGATGCAAAAAAAATGTTCAGTGAAATTCCAATGACAAGGATCAATGATGAAAGAATACTCATAAACAGTTCCAACCATCTCTACTACGCGGTGCTTCTCACCGATGGCAAGATCGTTACCGGGTACAATATTATCGAATCACCCTGACAAGGACGCGAGACACCTGACCGTTCCTGACTGGCAATTGCCAGCAGGAACGAGTACGTTACATGGCAGTAACTTCTGCTTCAGATAATCCGCATAGCTCGCAAATCTCGATTACGGTCATCCCCTTTGCTCTCAATTTTTTTGCGAGTTCAATCCTTGCTTCCTGTAAGGCTTCCGCACGTCCTTCCGCACGTCCTTCCGCACGTCCTTCGGCACGCCCTTCTGCTCGTCCTTCTGCTCGTCCTTCTGCTCGTCCTTCTGCAAGGCCCTCCATCCGGGCATCACGTTTGTAGGCTAACTGATCCATTACCCAAATTTCATGTGCAAGGGCTTCTGCGCGAAGTTGTTCATCCGTCATCATGGTAGTGTATTCATGCTTAACACGCTCAAGTTCAGGCACATCTTTCGCCATCTTCTGAACCATAGTGTCCTCCGGATTATTGATATTCTTTATCAAATATAACCACTTTTCAAGCAAATTTGTATTGTTTTGTATATGCGCAGTCAACTTTGGAAGTTCAAGATAATGCAGGACAATATCACGGGTCAATTCCAGATCTGGTTCATCAACGCTTTTCAATACAAAGAAATGATGATATAAATTCGACTTGGGGAAAAGTGAGAAGTCCAACACATTTATTCCTTCCCGTTGTGCCACCTCACGGGCATCTATGTGCGGGTTCATGGGCTTAACCGAGCATAACCGTTCAATGCCCTTCGATGCCAAAACGGCATTGATGAACGACAACAGAATATCCGCATTGCGCTCGTCGCCGAATATGTGACGAAAGACAAAATCATTCGTCAAATCAAAATCATATGTCATGAACTAGCCTCCGCCATTCTATTGTGGCAGATTGAGAGATTTGGCCGAAAAACCGCCGTAAGTTCTCCCGTTTCCCGCAATACCGTTTTCATGCTATCATGTGAATATGAAACGTATTCTGTCACTGTGCCTTCTCGCCCTCGCGTTCTTTCAAGCCCTGATAGCGCAGGAACCCGCGCTCACTGCCGCAGGCGGGTCCTGGGAACTTGTCTGGTCGGATGAATTTTCAACTCCCGGCCTTCCGGACCCTGCGTGGTGGAGTTTCGAAACCCGGGGGAACGCGTACGGATGGGGAAACGGGGAAGACCAATTCTACACTGACGGCACACCCGATAATGCCTTTATCGAGAATGGAATCCTTACCATCCGCGCTCGCGAAGAGGAAATGGGCGGCAAAAAATACACATCGGCCCGAATCAACACAAAGGGAAAGGCTTATTGGCGGTACGGACGCTTTGAGGCCCGCATGAAATTGCCGTCAGGCCGGGGCATATGGCCTGCTTTCTGGATGATGAGCGAAGGTGATACCTACGGATACTGGCCACGAAGCGGGGAAATCGATATTATGGAATTCTTCGGATTTATTCCGAACGAAACCCACGCGAATATTCACACGGAAAAATACAACCACAAAATTGGTACCAACAAGGGCGCACGCCATCGCTCGGATTTTCTGCACAATCAATTCAATATCTACGCTGTTGAATGGTATCCAGACCGACTGGATTTCTTCTTCAACGAGGTAAAAATATTTACCTTCCGAAAAGAGAGAGCGAAAAGCGATGTCTGGCCATTCGACAAACCCTTCTACATTATATTGAACAATGCGGTCGGGGGCGATTGGGGACGGAAAAACGGTGGAATCGGGGATACCCCCTTCCCCCAGGACTTTCAGATTGACTATGTTCGGGTCTATAAAAATATTCCGGACAAGCCGGTCAGGCTGACGGTACAAGCTGGAGAAGGCGGTACCATTGTCCGTGAAACCGCCGGGGAGCAAAACTATACCGGGGAGCTAAACATTTCCGGGGTGCACAACCTTTCCGGGGAGCACACATTCGAGCTTTCCGGCGGACAGACAATAACCCTGCGTGCGCAGGCTGACAGCGGATTCCGCTTTTCCGGCTGGTCGGGCGATCATATCAGCGAGGATTCCGTCTTTACGTCCCGCATATTCGAAAATTCCCGGTTGACCGCCAACTTTACTCAGGAAAACAACCTTCTTGATAACGGAGATTTTACGCGCGGTCTGGGCGGCTGGAACACCTGGGTCGATGTCGATAACGCACAGGCCCGGTTTACCGCGGACAAAGGGAATCTGGAAGTGGTGATAGAGAAACCGGGAAAACAGGACTGGCAAATTCAGCTCTCCTCCCCGGTCACGCTCACACCCGGTAAAACGTACACACTGAGCTTCCGCGCACGTAGTCGGCGGGGAACCCTGCCCCTTCGGGCCGGCTTCAACCAGAACCAGGAACCCTGGCAGTCGCTGAAATCGCTTATATTTGCGGTATCCAATGAATGGAAGGAGTACTCCATCCAGTACACGATGGATCAGGACCCGGACATACTGACCCGAATAGAATTTGACCTGGGAGCAAAACGGGGAACGATCTATTTCGAGTGGATACAACTACGGGAATCCTGACCGGGGCGCGCGGGAAAACAACCCCGCGGGAAAACAACCCCGCGGGAAAAAAGACCCGCGGGAAAACAACCCGCGATAATGCAAATCGGCTTCCCGCCCGATACTGTATACATGCGCATGATCAGTCATTCCCATCCGGGAAAAATCGTATGGAACGCCGTCGTCTTGAGCTCCATGCTGTATTGCCTCCTGATAGTCACGTATCGGTCAGTGTTCTCGCTTCCGACGCAACTCCCTGTCCATATACTCATTACCGCGATATTCAGTATGGATATAGCCCTGCAGTTCATATCAAAGGTCAAACTCGGCCACATAAAACTAGAAAACCCGCAGGAAATCCGCTCGTTTTACCTGACGCACTGGTTCATCGTTGACCTTCTCGCCGCCATGCCGTTCGACCTTGCGTTCTCCGGCTTCTCCCATCCGCTCCTCTCACTGTTACCCTTTCTTCGCCTTCTCAAATTCCTGAAACTATTCCGCATTTTTCATGAACTGCAGGAAGCCGTGAATATCCTGCCGTCGGTCATGCGCCTTATCATGTTCGGCTACAGCCTGGTCGCCCTTCTTCACATCATGATCATGGGCTGGATATTGATAGGCGGCGGCGAAACGTACCGGGAAGCGGGAGACCAGTATATCCGCGCCCTCTACTGGGTCATCACCACTATTTCGACTATCGGATATGGGGATTATTTCCCCGATCATGAAAGCAATGCCCAGCTACTGTACACCATCGTCCTGCAACTGTTCGGCGTCGCCATGTTCTCCTACGTCATCGCGAACGTGTCCAGCATGGTCACGAATCTGGATGTCGCACGCAGCATGCACCAAAAAAAGGTCGAGGAAATAAACGCCTTCATGCGCTCGCAGCGAATACCGGCCGGGATGCAGGAGCGCGTCCGGGATTATTACTCGTACGTGTGGTCCCAACAACGGGGCATCGAATCCGCGAACGTCCTGCAGGAAATGCCCTCCGGTTTGACCCAGGAAATTCTTCTGTTCCTGAACAAGGATTTGCTTTCCCGTGTCTCCCTGTTCCGGAATGCCGACGACCTCTTTTTGCGGGAATCGGTTCGCCTCATGAAGCCATGCGTCTTTCTTCCCGAGGAATACATCATACGGCAGGGAGAATTCGCCGACTGCATGTATTTTCTGGCGTCGGGCAGCGTGCGGATAGAGGTTTCGGGAACCGTTGTGGCCCGGCTTGAAGGCGGCTCGCCCTTCGGGGAAACCGCATTGGTCGAGAACCAGTTCAGAAATGCCGATGTCGTCTCTGAAACCTACGGAACCGGCTACCGTCTGGAGAAAGAGGACTTCAACGTGTTGCGGTCAAAATATCCCGAGTTTAACCGGCAGGTGGAATCCATCATCGAACAACGGAAAACGGCGGGAAACGCATAAAAAAAAAGGCCGGCATTCCTGCCGGCCCTTTCGCGCATCATTTCGCGCGGTGCGCGAGCACCACGTGAATGGTTTTAAACATAATCCGAAAATCGTAGAGAAGCGACCAGTTTTTCCGGTACTCAAGATCAAGATCAACCCACTCGCGGAAGCCGAGCGTGTCGCGGCCCACAATTTGGGGCAGACAGCTGATGCCCGGTATGCATTCGAGCCGCAGGTGATCAATGTCCGAATACGCTTCAACCTCCGACGGCAAATGGGGCCGCGGACCGACCAGGCTCATGTCGCCGCGAAGCACATTCCAGAACTGGGGAAGCTCGTCCAGGCTCGTCTTCCGCAAAAAGGCGCCAATTTTCGTAACCCGCGGGTCATTGGTCAGCTTGAAAAGCGGGCCGTCAGGGCGCTCGTTCAGGTCGAGCAAGTCTTTCTTCAATGCCTCGGCATCGGGAACCATCGAACGGAACTTCGCAAAGCGTATTGTCTTGCCGTGAATGCCGACCCGCTCGCTCACGTAAAAAACCTTGCCCCCGTCCTCTTTCTTGATCAGTGCGGCAATGACCAGCATGAGGGGACCGAACACGATCAGGCCGAAAATGGAGCCGGCAATGTCGATAAGCCGCTTGATGCTCAGCATGATGAGCGAATCCCGGTTCGGACAAAACCGTTCGACCGAGGGAATCGCGGAAAACCGCTTGTGCCAGGGAGAGGTATGCGGCAGGAGTGAAATATCCGGTATCAGATAGTAGCCAATGCTGTGATCATGGCACCAACGGGCGCATTCCGAAAGGGAATCGGAGCCCAGGGAAGAATCCATACAGATAATCAGCTCGTTCACCTGGCAGGAAAAAAGAAAGGCGGACAGCGACTTCCTGAGCGGAACGGGAGTTTCCTCGAGCGAGGGCCGGTAATGCCACACTCCGTCCAGGCGCAAAAGCTGGCCGCAAAAGTTTTTCGTATTGTTGATATTCTGGAAGAGGCTTTCGACGGGAATGCGCTCGTCATAGCTGCCGACCAGCATGACATTCTTGCGGAAAAAGCCGAGCCGGGCCAGATGGGTAATCCAGAAATATTGGAGCGATTGCATAAGGGCATAGAAGCTGACCAGAATGAGGCCCTTTTCAATCACGTGATGCGCCGAAAGCTCGCTCAGGAAGGTATAGTACGTATATTCCAGAATCAGGTACATGACAAAGCTGAGCAGGAGGTTCCGGAATATGAGGGGGAAGGCGCGCTTGAGATAATGGTGATACGGCCGGTAATAGAGGTCATTCCACATAAGGAAAAAGTAGATCAGGCTGAAGGCTCCGGCGAACCACATATCCGCGTAATTCACCACCAGGGACGGAATGAGGGTCACGATTCCGTAAAAGCCAAGGAACAATGCCAGGTGGAAGATAAAAACGGACACAAACTTGATATAGGACGACTTCATGATTGTGCATAGTATAGCACTTTTTTGCGCAAGTTCATCCCTCAAGGCGGCCTTTTTACATAAATTTACCGGTTTTTTTAATATGAGTATTTTTATGGTTTTACTCATATACAAGCGCAAACAAATACCGCACCGGGCGCGTATCACCCGTGCGGTTTGAAGCCGAACGCTACTGGCTAATGGCAATAAACGTAAAGACTGTCGTCAACAGGGAGAGGGTGGTCGTCGCGACCGGCGCGTACCGGCCAAAATAGTACAAAAACGAATTGGACGAGGCGGTAATATTGGTTTCCGGCTCGATCGGGTCGCCCTTTTTCAGGCGCGAGCCGGTTATGGTCGTAATGGAAACCTTTTGACCGCTATTTTTTTCCTCGTCGAAGCCGCCGGCAAGCGCCACGTAGTAGTCCCAGAGCCGGTCGGGAATATAGGGGTACCGGCCGGGAACCTTGACCGCGCCTGAAACGGTCACAAAATACTGCCTGAAGGGAATCATCAGGATGTCGTAGGGCTCGACGGCATACTCGCTGCGGAAGGCCGCGTCATAGAGCATGGGGTTTAAATTAAGGGGGATGAGCTTCTCCTCCCGGAGGATATACGCGTTCTGGGTGTCCGATACGGCGGAAAAGAACTTCCGGTGGCTCCGGACCAGCGTGGCATAGTTTTCGCCGGGCAGGAAGGTAACGGGTATTCTGCTCGAAGCCTCGGGCGTCGTGCCTATTTCGGCGCCGATCGCTCCCTCGAAGAACACAACGGGGCGTAAATCGTCAACCGCGGGCACCAGTACCTGGTCATAATGCTGCAATTTCTCGGCAAGGCCGTCCTTGACCGACACTTCACGCCGGAAACCTGCCAGGTGGTCGGTATCCACCAGGCTCGTAATCTGGATGCGCGTCGGGTCGGCCTTATCCGTAAATCCGCTCGCGTAATAGTGAATCAGCTCGGAAAGGGTTTCGCCGGGAAGCAGCTGGTAGGAGCCTGGCCGCTCGACCGCGCCCGCGATCGACACGACGCGGTCGACCCGCGGAATGGTAATGAGGTCGCCCGGACGGACAAAGGGGTTCTGCCCCAGGTCGCCGTCCCGCGATGCGCGGAAGAGGTCGTACACCCGCTCCCGGCCGCTGGCGGAGCGCACGGTCACCGCCCGGCGCGAGGACCAGGGGGTCAAATGGACCGCGATGACGTCGGAAAGCCGGGTCAGGGGCCAGGCTTCCACCTCGGCGGTCTGTTTTACCTCGCCGCGAACGGCAACGCGGAATACGGCGGGCATGGTCAGCACGAACTGAACCCCGCTCAGGGGATAGTTCCGGCTTACAATGGACTCCACCTGGGCTTTCAGCTCGGTATAGGTTTTACCCGACGCGTCGATGACCGCAAGATTCGCGACGCGAATACTGTAGCTCGTGTCGACGGTTATCAGGTACTGGACGGCAGTGTTTCCGGCCGCGTACGTCAGGCTGTAGACGTCTCCCGCCGTGACCGGATAGTTCGGCGTCGACATGGCAAGCTGGGGGTTAAGCGACTTCTGCCGGGTAATTTGGGCCTCGGTCAGGGTGGTTTCGGCAAGGATGGAGTCAACCCCCCTCGCCTCCTGCGCATGGATGAGGAGCGAAAGACCGAAGACGGTAAGCGCGCACGCGAGGAAGAGCTTTTTCATGCGCGGTCTCCCTTCAGTTTTGCCAGGGCAGAGGGGTCCTTTTTGACGTTGTCGACCGCGTCAAGGACAAAGGCCAGTATCACGGCCATGAAGAAGGCCGCGAACGAGATAACCGCACAAAGCATTCCGCGCGACGGCCCGCTTTTTTTATCCGGGGTTTCCGCCGCCTCCAGGACCTGGAACACCGGTACTTCGCTCGCCAGTTTGACGCGCAGAAGTTCGTACTGTACTTTCAGCTGTTTGTACACTTCCTGCTGGGCGGCAAGCTCAAGCTGGATCCGGTTCATGTCGAGCATGATGGACGGCACCGATACCGCCCGGCCGAGCGACACCGACTGTTCCAGTTCACGGCTCTGGCGCTCCAGTTTGCCTATTTCGGCGAAGGTCGCGTCAATGTTCCGCTCGAGGTTCTGTTTTTCCCGCATGTTGGTATCCAGCCCCATTTCGGTAAATCTGTTTTCAAAGTATTCAACGGCGCGGTTGACCACCCGCCGGGCAAATTCCCCGTCTATGTCGGTAAAGGCAACGGTCAGTACGCCGGTTTTTTCGTCAAAGGAGACCGACAGGTGTTTTTGCAGTTCTTTGCGGCTTTCCGTCCGGGGCGATTTTGTTATGTCGTACCGTTCGACAAGGCCGAATTCGTCAACCAGGGTGTCCAGGAAGTGGTTTGTTCCCCCGATGAAGACAGCAAGGGCGCTGTAGGTAGAGCCTCCGACGTTTACGCCCGCCAGGCTCGCAAGCCCGCCCAAACCGCTCGAGGCAAGGAGCGAGGCGGCCCCTCCGCCCGTGGAGTTCGCGTCGTTTATGAGCATGTGCGCTTTCGGGCTGTATTCGTTTGGCAGGGGGGAGATTTCGGGCGGCAGGACGATGGTCAATACCGCGAAGGCGACGGAGCCGATCATGGCGGCAAGGGTTACGCCCGCTATCATTTTTTTCCGTTTTACCAGGGTCCCGGCAAGGTCCAATAGGTCTATTTCGTCGTTTTCAATTGTCTGTTCCATGTTTCCCCATTCTGTTTCTTTTCAAGATGTATGTTGAAGGTGGTCGAGCCACTTTTGTTGTGCGCTGGTTGCCACCAGGGCGTTTGTTGCGGGTTGTGCGTTCGTGTAGTCAATAAAAGTGTTGTTATACCTGTAATAGACTTATAATGTGCTCAGCGGCAACTACCCGGGACTGTCCCTTGTGAGATAATAACTCGTCGGAAAATGTATAAAAATTTTCTGATAGACTAGTTTTTAATGTAGGAATAGAACGAAACAAACTATCGAGATCTCTTACATCATTCACCACAAAACCAACATCTCTACCAGCATTGATTCTTCTATCGGTTAATAACCCTTCTTTCGTCGGGAAACCGAATCTTGCTGCTTCAGTACTTGTGGCTAATTGGAAAAAGGCTTCACAGTGAATATATGCAACAGGTTTACCCAACGCAATAAAGTCAAGAGCGATACTGCTCAAATCTGTCAACATTAAATCCGCAACCTGTAACACTTCTGAAGAGTTATCACATTGAGTAACATCACAAATCGTAGCTTTCTCTTTCACCAAATCAGAAACTATTTTTTTCCAATCCTGGCTACCAGTAAAAAAATGATATTTTGAATGGGATTTTTCCGTATACGATATTGGGTGTAGTTTTATAATTATATTGACTGTATCACATTCCCTGAAAAAGCTAAAAAGCTCCTTTCCATACAATCGTAGACTGAGACCTTCATTCCAGCTGGGAGCATACACTATAGTCGGAAGATTTGGATTGAGTCCAAGTTCAAGCAACACAAGTTCTTTCTCACGAGATAATGAAAAAAGAGGATCCAAGTAGGGAGAGCCAACTTCGACAATCTGAACTGTATCAATCAATCCATTTTTTTCCAACATATCACGATAAATCTGTGAAGAGAATTTACCCCAAGAATAGAAATGTGAAAAATTTTTGAGCTTGCTAGCCGGAAAATTTGCATATTTGACCGGTTGATTATGAAAAACATTAATGTGCCTTGATGATGAGGAACAACGGCTCCACATATCGGCAGAAACTACTACATGTAGTTCAGATAAATACACAAGTATATCAGAGTCCAGAATATTGGAAACCTTCAACTTCCTCATAATCAAATTTTTCGCTGATGTATTCCCTGCAGCCCAATATAGAGCTATAGCGTGTGTCTCTGTATAGTTCTTTAAGGTCAAGTAAATAGGTTCTAGAAAACAAAATAAATTAGTCTCTCTACAATTAAAAACAATTATTTTCTTTCGATCAAACACTCTATTTTTATAATTGAGAACCCTAAAACG
>LVBK01000082.1 GCA_001604385.1 Spirochaetales bacterium Spiro_09
ATAAAATGAATCGATTCGGAACAAGTATTTCCCGCATAATCCGCAGCTTGTATCTCGAGTGATTGGTTCTCCAACAACTGTTCGAAATCAGATTGGACACCGAACGACAGACTACTTTCAAAGGTATCATTATCAAAATTTTTTGTAAAGTTGGAAAATTGACCCAGAATATTATCGTTTATCAATCGATAGCGTATATACCGTATCCCTGTTTCATCGTCGATAAAACCAGGACGTACAATTGTTAATTGAGGAGTCGGTTCTGTTTCAACCTTGTTCGCAAGATTATAATATAACACGGGATCTTCATTGGGTTTCTTCACATGATGTAAATAGGAAAACCCTTCTGTATCTACAAAAACATGGTCTTTTAAGGACTCATTTTCGGTTGAACTTGTTTTGGGTGGACCTTGATCTAGTTTATGAAATGATTCGTTAAAATTATATCGACTCATTCCATTTGATACATCTTTCCAATTCCAAGCATTATCCTGATAATATTCCTTCACCTGTAATTTCTTAAAAACATCACTCGAATTCGTAATTAAAATTCCATTATAGGTAGTCACATCAAAGTGTCCTTGTAGCGTATATCGCATACCGGAAAAAAAAACAGAATACTGAGATGGTAGATTAAATGTAAGAAGGTACCTGTAATTTTCTGGTGCTTGATGTAAAAAATAACCT
>LVBK01000024.1 GCA_001604385.1 Spirochaetales bacterium Spiro_09
AAACCACCAGGTATATGTATCCGAAACCCGCTGATGATATCAGTGAAACGAAAGAGTTTTTAAGTAATTCTATTTCAGAAATGAAAAAAGGAACAAATTATCAAGTGATTATAACCAGAAAAGATACACATGAATTTATTGGCTGTGCTGGTTTACATGAACTGACAAGCGATATCCCGGAGTTAGGAATATGGATTAAAAAAGAAGCCTTTGGAAACAAGTACGGGCAAGAGACCATCAAGGGTATTGTCAATTGGGCTGTTACACAAAGAAGGTGGCATAAAGCTCGGTATCCCGTTGATAAAAGAAATATTGCAAGCAGGAAGATTCCTGAAAGCTTGAATGGGGTAATCATAAGGGAATTCAAGAGCATCAATATGAGTAATATTGAATTAGACGAAGTCGAATACGAAATTTCTCTTGCCAAAGAATTTGACTGACAATTGCTTCTTGCCTGATGCATGAGACGACGAAGAGGAGCCAATGAAAGATATTAGTAAACCGTGGGATTGGAGTAAAAACACCCAAGACCTCTGGTACGATCCTTGTGAAGAATCATACTATTTAGTACATAGATGGAAGAGCAAAAAGTATACATCTTTTCTCGATCTTGGGTGTGGCCTTGGACGGCATTCGTTGTTATTTGCACAAAATGGTTTTCAGGTCAATGCATTTGATTTATCGCATACTGCGATTACCGAGCTGCGAGAAAGAAGCAGCCGCTTGGGCGTGACTATTGAATGTCATATAGGTGATATGACCTCATTGCCCTACTCTGATGAATCATTCGATTGCTTGCTTGCATATCATGTAATCTCGCACACAGATACACAGGGCATAAGGATCATACTGAACGAAATTCACCGGGTACTGAAAAAGGGCAGTGAATTTTACTTAACATTATGCTCAAAAAATTCCTGGAGTTTTCAGGAGGCTGGATACCCGAAACACGATGAAAATACAATTGTAAAAATTGAAGATGGACCCGAAAATGGAATTCCGCATTTTTATTCCGATGAAAGAACAATAGAAAAATTATTCACTGACTTCAAGCTGGAAAATATCAGACACACTAAAGACGTTGTTTTCAATGGAACACCATTACAGAATTCCTGGCATTATTTTATTTTGGGGAAAAAAGAATGAAAAATAGCTGTACCGGTTCGGATAAATAAAAAGGCTCTGCGGGTTTGCTTCCTGCAGAGCCTGTCCTAAGGATCCGGGTATAATAGATCAGTAATTACATGTAAATAACGGCTCTGTAATGGCTTCTTTGCTTGCAAAAGGACCAGCAATCGGAGCCGAATCGCGTTTACTACCGTAGAAGTCCGTATCAAACGTGATTGGCGTACCATCCGGATTCTCATACTTCTGTTCAGGCTCAAATGCTGGTTGTATGTCGTCTGTGTGAAGCAGGTTGCATGTTGTATCCGGCAAGAAGTCGAACAGATTTGTTTTAATGGTGACCTTTCCATCAACATGAGCAACATCTATAGTCACCTTGTTTTTCTTGTCGACGTATGCATCGGTCTCTTTCTTCATTGGTTTTGCGTCATTGAAGTACAGGTTCCCCTTGGCCCAAACCGGTAGCTTGGCATAGTAGCGATCCGTCGGTTTTGAACCCATTCCGCAGTAGCCCTCGAACTGTGCATCCCATTCTTCAAAAGTTGGATAACTGTCGTACGGAATTGTACCGGTAATAATGTTTCCATCATCCCAGTCCTGCTTCTTTTGCTTGACGGCTTTCTTCGACCCTTCCATAACCTTCTTCATAAATGGGCGCATCGGCTTCTGAATGAAAATGTTGTTGAAGAATGAACAGTCTCCATGAAGAAATGACATAAAGCCGGTAATATTCGTTCCATGGGGAACATGGATTGGTGTGTAGCGTGGAGACGGAAGGTTTGGCGCGCCGTTGTTTACACCAAGCGAAACAGCAGTAAATCCACCTGCGATAATATTGTGCACCACTGCAACACCCTGCGTGGCAAGTTTTAATGCTCTGTCAGAAAGGAAGATGTTGTTATCAACAAGGGTCGGGCCGTGTGATACTTCGATGAATAAATCTTCTGCTGCGCCCATAAGGCTTTCCCTGTTCATATTATGGGCTTCCGGCAAACAGTTATTATAGAAAAGATTCTGCGTTACCCGCGTTCCCTGAGCCTGCCAGTCAAGCCAGAGCCCGCGAGTGCAGTTATGAATGTGATTGTGCCTGAAGATAACGTCAATGGCAGCGTGCATTTTGATGCCGCCAATTTCGGCGCCGGCAAGATTCTGTTTGTTGTTGATATGGTGAATGTGGTTGTCTTCGATCAAAGAAAATGCACAGCCCATGTGTCCAACAATTCCGGTCTGACCACAGTCATGAATCTCACAGCGGCGAACTATATGGGACCCTATCGTTTCCTTTGACCAACCATCATTCACCGCGATACAGACACAGTCTCGCTGTGTCTGTGTGCCATCCTTGTATTTTTTATGAAGCCACTTGTTATCGTTATCCTTCTGGAAATATTTTCCAAGCGAGATGCCGGAACACTTGGATTCGAAAATGTGGCAGTCTTCGATTATCCAGCCTTTGGACCAGTGCGGCCCGATCATGCCATCCTGGTAGGCAGTTGGCGGCGCCCACTGTGTGGCCGCCTTCGAAACAGTGAACCCGGAAAGGGTAATATAGTTCTTTCCCGTTTCAGAGGGAAGAAAACAATTTTTACGAACCGAAATCTCTACATCCTCAACATTCGGATCCTTCCCCTGGAAGTTGGCATAGATAACTGTTTCGTTATGTACTGTGTCCTGTTCGGTGTACCATGTGTACAGGGTAAAATCCTTATCCCATGAAACGGTATTCACTTCGGGATTCTTTACCTTTGAAAGTTCGGTTACTTCATACAGGGATTTGCCGTTCAGGTAGACATCGCCTGTGTGGGCGATCAAGTAGGCAATGTACCAGTCGCCGCTGACCAGTGTCGTATACGGGTTGTAATCGGCAAATATTCCGTTAGGGATGTTTGCCCTGTAAACGGTTCCTTCAATTTTCTGCCAATTCTTTATTGACTCGGCTCCGGTAATATGAGCGCCATGGCGTGTTTCACTGCGGTATACAATCGGCGCATTCGGCGTCCCGCCATTTTTGGGGTTAACGTATTCTCGATACACTCCAGGGGCAACGATAACCTCATCGCCCGGTTGCGCGATATCTGCAGCCTGTTGTATTTTTTTGAAGGGATGTTCTTTTGTTCCGCTTCCGCCCTCATTAGCCTTACCGTCAACAAAGTACGTCAATTGTGTTTCTCCTCCCAGAAGATGGTGTATCACTACTGACTGAAATACTAACATGCCAATGGTTCAAATGCCAGACATTTAACCCTTTGAATGTATGATGACGGCATATGCCTTGTCAGAGAACGACCCTGCAGGGGCTTTCGCACGCGGGGGCTCCGCGCGTCGGTCGTCCGACCTTCTTCGCTCTTTCTGCCTCAATTTTCTGTCCTGGATCAGGAAAGCCGGAAAAGATGCGCCAAAGTGGCTATACTGAGGTGTATGATGAGGCTGATTTCGGATGACTGAACTTTTATTGGCTTTTTTTGTGCAGGCAGTCGCGTTTTCCGCCATTCTGATGTGCCTGTTTGCCCGAAAGCGGGGAGGGCCTTCCTGGCTTGCCGTGTACGCGCTCTTTCTGTTTTCCTGTATTTTGTATGCGCTTGTCAGAAACCTGGGCTATTTTTTTCAGTTCTTTGTGCTTCCCCTTACGCTTGAAGAGAACCTGGCATATTTCGCGTGCTACTGTCTGGCGAACGCATTCTTTTCTTGCCTGATGTTCCGGCAAGCCCTTATCCTGGTGCATGTGGAGCTCACAGGTTCTTCGCGCGTGTTCCATTTCGCGTTTTGCTCGCTTCCCCTGTTTGTGTTGGCCGCCGGTGCGGGCGTGTCCCGGTATGCTGGAGTACGGGTCTTGCCAATCTTTTTTTCTGTTGGTATGTACGAGGTTTTTGCAGCCTACCTGGGCCTTATTGTTTTTCTTGCGATCAAATACAGGAACATACATGAAGGGTTGAACAGACGATTGGTGGCGGTAAATCTTGTGGCGGGCGGTATCTATTTCGTGCTTTCAATACCGGTCTATTTCGACTTGCTGACGATTCCCTACTACATTGATTCTGCATGGGTTTTGCATGTCAGCCTGCTTGTGATATTCGCAGGCAGCCTGGTCATCGTCGCGCGGTCGTTCCTGATGGACCCGGTTTCCGATATACAGCGCACCGCTATTTCGGTACCGGGACATCTTGATGAATATACCCGGAAACTGGTTCTCTGCATCTGTCTGGGAATGTCCAACGAGGAAATAGCCCTTGAACTGGGTGTCAGTGTGCAAACGGTGAAGAGCCGACTGTATCGGCTCTTCCGAAAATTCGGCGTGCAAACCCGAACCGGTTTGATATATGCTCTCCAGAAAGACGGGGATGAGAGCTCTGCCTCAGGTTCGGGGAAGCCTCTGTAAGACGCCCAGGAGCTGAACCCGGTTTTTTACGTTGAAGCGTTTAAAGAGCGCGTGAATGTAATTTCTGACCGTGGTTTCGCCAAGGTCCATCTTCACGGCAATTTGCTTGTTTCCCAATCCTTCCTGTATGAGCATCAGGATGAGCTTTTCTTTTTCGGTCAGTTCGGTAATCTCATCCGGCGCCGACTTTTTGTGCGAAAAAAGGGTCAGCGGGGTGTCATACACAATATTGACCAGGCCTAGGGCAAGGAGATACAGATTCTCGGGAAAAAGGTACCAGGGAAGGGCCGGAAAGGCGTTTTTCAGAAGCTGTGTCCCGATAAAGAGCGGGATGAACGCGAGGTTGCATACGGCAGTGAAAAACATCATGGGTTTCGCGCAGGCAGGCTCCTGTACTTCCCGGTAATAGGCAAGAAAGTACAGGGCCGAGTAGAACAGGATGGCGCTTGTGCACAGGATCGAGAACAACCGCAGATGAGCGACAAGCGAGGGTATCCAGGGAAGCAGGATTGCCGGCACAAGCGGGGCGATGGCAATTGCCCGGGCAATCCGGGGATGCCATAACCGTGGAGGAACCGGTATGATTCTGGAAACCAGGCGCACAAAGAGAAAGATAAAGAGGCTATGAAGCAGGGTTTCGATTGCCAGAATATTCGGGTACAGATAATAGGTCGGCGGTCCTGAAAATTCAGTGATAAAAAACACACAGTTCTTGAATAACGCATAGGCCTGGAACGCGATCAGAAACGGGCCGTAGAGACCCAGGATGCGGGTATCCGGATATTTTATCTGAATGTATTCGGCGATGATGCCCGCAAAATGAACTATGTGCGTCAGGGCATATGCGAAAACAAAAACAAGGGCCATATAGTGTACCTTACTCCCCGTAAGTGTCTTTTGTAAAGACCTGCTTGAACAGGCAGTTCCTTACCTGGCATCATGGCAGTATGGAATGTCGTCCCGGTTGTGCCGCCTGTTGTATAGCGATATCTATATCTTCCCCGATACCCGGCATGGAGGCCGGCAAGCCTGCCGGGGTCAGGTGTGTCAATCTGGATCAGCATAACCGGTGTACCATTCATAATTCGGCGGTATATCCGGCTGTCTGTAAAAGCCTGCGTCCCTCGCCGGAAATGTGCGGCACCGACAATGCCTATGCGTTCCGCTATCTGGAACTTCTGGAAGAATTGACGAGGGCAGATGGACCATAGGCGCAAGACAGGAACTGACTTTTTCTCCCCTGTTTTCAGGTGATTTGTCCCGGTTTTTATTGTACAATAATAAGAAGCTTTCACCGGGCGACTGGCGCCCGATGTCATGTTATGTTACGGCACAGCCGGAAGAGGTGCGTATGAAACTTGAAGCAAAGATGAGAACCGATGAACATCATGTGGAGAAACACAAGAGTTTTATTGAATACAAGGGAAAGGACAAGATCGAGATAGTGTTCCTTGGAGACTCGCTGACCCGTCGGTGGGAAGACAATCCCGCGCTGTGGCAGGAGTTCTTCGGCGGCATGAATGCGATAAACATGGGAGTAGGCGCCGATTGCCTTGAAAACATCCTGTGGCGCGTTGAAAACGGCGAGCTTGACGGCATGAAACCCCGTTTGGTCCTCTTTTTGGGCGGTACGAACAATATTACCGCCGACACTCCCGAATACATTGCCTCCGGTGTGCTGCAGATTGCCGAAGCGGTCAAACAAAGGTGTCCGGGAAGCACTGTCGTGGTTCTCGGTCTGTATCCCCGGGCGGCCGATGACAATGGCAATGACTGTATCGCAAAAATCGCGCTCGTGAATGACATGCTTGAAAAGGAATGTCCCGGTAGGGGCCTGGGCTATGAATACTATGGGAATGCCTTGCTTGCCCCTGACGGAAGCATTGACCGGACCATTATGGAAGACGGTCTCCATCTGAATGCCGCCGGATACCGGATTGCGGGTCCGATCGTACAGGGCATAATCGCAAAATATTCCTGAGTGTCACACGTATGTTACGACAGACTGCAAGTATTCGGCTCTGTGCAATTGTACTTATAGCCTTCTTTGCCTTGACACCCCTTTGTGCCGACATTGCCGATCATCGGGACAATGTCAGGGAAGCGCGGGAAGCCGGCAAGAAGGAAGAGGTACGTAAGGAGGAAGACCAAGAGGACGGAGATTCCGCCCTCGGTTCCTTTATTTTCGAATTGTTCGGACTTCTTTGGGCATATAACAATCTGTGGACAACATACAGCCCGTATCCCTATGCGGAAGGGCCCTTTATCCGCTTCCCGGTACCTTCCGTCCCCTCAGCGGGACAGGATATCCAATGGATTCCGGCCACGCGAAAAAACCATTGGCTGGCACTTGAAACGTCCGGTGTGTGGATGGACGGTATAGGGTTTGGTTCCTGGTCAAGCCTTCGCGGTCATTTTTGGCGATTTTTCGGTCCGTCGGTTGACGTTATTCTGTTAGCCGATGGTCGGGAAACCCTGCCGTCGGCACGCATCGGCGGAAATTTTTCCCTGTTGCAGTTTAACCGGTTGAGCATGAATATTGTTGCCCAATATGTGACCGGTTCAATGGAAGAGGAGCAATCGGGTTCCTGCGTGGGCCTGGACATTGTGTCCTATCCTGTGCGTCCGGTATCGCTCCGTTTCCGGGTTTCATCCCTTAATTATGAATATCACGGATATACGGAAACAGACCTCTCGCTGGGAGTTTTTTCCGGTCCGGTCGAATTCTTTGCCGGCTGGAGATACTGGCAGCTGCAGACCAGGGGGGGCACAGTCATGGACCGGTATCATGGCATTTTTGCCGGGGCCGGATACCGGTTCTAGCGGGATGTATGCCCGGCCTGTGTGATTGAAAGCCAACCCTTTTTCAGGGTATCTTCTTCTCCATGACTGAATTGATCCAGGAAATACACCGGCGGCTGACCTTTGCCATTATCTCGCATCCTGATGCGGGAAAAACGACTATTACCGAAAAATTGTTGCTCTTCGGCGGGGCTATTCATATTGCCGGCGCGGTAAAATCCGGGAAAACAAGCAGAACGGCCGTTTCCGATTTCATGAAGATGGAGCAGGAACGCGGTATCTCCATATCGACCTCTGTAATGGGCTTTGAGTATAAGGGCCGTAAGGTCAACATTCTCGATACCCCCGGACATGCCGATTTCTCCGAGGATACATACCGTGGTTTGTCGGCAGTCGACAGCGCCCTGATGGTTATTGATTCGGTGAAGGGTGTCGAGGAACGAACCCGGCAGTTGTGCGTTGTGTGCCGCATGAGGGCCACGCCCATTACCACTTTCGTGAATAAGCTTGACCGTGAGGGTAAGGACCCTATGGAATTGCTTGACGAGATTGAGCGGGAACTGGCTGTTGAAGTACGGCCGGCAACCTGGCCGATCGGACAGGGAAAGCTCTTCAAGGGCGTGTACAACCTGCTCGACAACAAGCTCTATCTCTTTCGGCCGGGGGAAGACCAGCTTCCGGTAGATATTGTTGAAATACGCTCCATACAGGACCCTCTTCTGGACGAGAAGGTTGGTCCGTCGCTTGCCAGAAAGCTTCGGGAAGATGTCGACATGATCTCGGGCGTATATCCTCCCTTTGATCGTGATGCCTACATTGCCGGCAGGGAAACCCCGGTCTTTTTCGGTTCCGCTTTGAATAATTTCGGTGTACGCGAGCTTCTGGACAATCTTGTGAGCCTGGCTCCGTATCCGACGCCGAAAAAGGCGGAAGAGCGTGAGGTTCCTCCCGAGGAGCCGCGCTTTTCCGGTTTTGTGTTCAAGATACACGCCAACATGAATCCGAAGCATCGTGACCGGATCGCCTTCCTGCGCATAGTCTCGGGTAAATTCGAGCGGAACAAGATGTATTGGCATGTGCGTTCCGGAAAAACCTTCCGTACCGCGAACCCCACTGCCTTCATGAGCCAGGACCGTGAAATTATCGATGAGGCCTGGCCCGGTGACATTATCGGTATACACGATACCGGTACGTTCAAGATCGGGGATACCCTGACGGAGGGAGAAAACATCAATTTTCAGGGGATTCCGAGTTTTGCTCCCCAAATTTTCAGAACAATCATGAACGCAGATCCCTTGAAGGAAAAGCAGTTTCACAAGGGTTTGAACCAGTTGGCCGAAGAGGGTGTTGTACAGATCTTTTCCAAGATACACCAGCCAAATGCCCGGGTTCTCGGCGTTGTCGGCCAACTTCAGGTCGAGGTACTGAAAAGCCGCCTGGAATACGAGTATAACGCTTCCTGTAAATATGAAAATATCGATGTCAGTATTGCCCACTGGATTACCAGCGATGACGAGAAAATTCTGAAAAACTTTGTCGACGCAAACTCCAGGAAGATTCTGGTAGATATTCGGGGTAATTATGTCTTTGTGTCGGATTCTGAATGGAGTTTGAACCGGGTAAAGGATTTGAACCCTGCTATCCGGTTCTATTCGACATCCGAAATGGTGGATAAACGGGCATAGTGGTTTTTAGATGCCGGACTGCAGCCTGACCGGGCGCATAAAGCTCATTTTTCCGTCCGGTGGGCATCCGTCATGATTCTGGTTCCGGTAAAAAGCGTCCCACTCGCCGGCGCAAGATGCGTATCCGCCCGATCGGGTTCGTTCAAACAAGTCTACAAGACGCGGAAGCTCCTTTTCGGCCGCATTCCATATATCCAGAAGACCCTCGCTTCGTTCTGCGCCGGTGACGGGATCGGGCCATTCTTTTCGGGTACGGTTTAAAAGTGCTTCTGTGTCTTCGGCCCGTACGTCCAGCGGGTGGATCAGAACGCCGATGTACGAGTTCATCAGGCCTGTTTTGCCGGCAAGTGTATATTTTATACCGCTACGGTCATCGAGCACCTGCAATATTCCTGCATAATCTTCCAGTCCTTCCCGATATGTCGTTTTCCCGGTTTCGCCGGGAAATACCGATGCGAGCCATGCCGAAAGTGCTGTCCGGGTGTTCCGGGAAAGAGCGAAGCAGGCCCAGGGGCGGGGAATTCTGGCTGCCGGGAATTTTTGGCGATATTCGCGCACCAATACGGTGTCGAGCGCAAACTCGAAGCGGGTGTGTTCTATATTCCAGGGAGGCGAAAGACCTCCGGATGCATCGAAGCCGGAACGTGAAAATACATAGGGATGGATGTGGCGGTCAAGATGCCAGTGCAGAAGGAAGCCGAATGCAAGCGACAGGGTTTCCTGGTCACGGGCGTTATCCAGAAGGGGGGCAAACAGGGCTGACGGATGCCTCTCGTGCATCCGGGTGGCGAAGTGCCGCTCATGCACGATCTGTGCGCTGGTCGGCCGGGGAATCCAGGGCCTCTTGCCGCAAAAGAAAAAGGGGTCGGTTCCCTGGCTTCCTGCGATGATGATATCCGCCCGGGCCCAGTCCCGGTATTCCAGGACACGGAGCGCCTGTTGGGCAAAGATCCAGTGGGACATACAGGCGGGCATGCTCAGTCCTCCCGTGCGGCTATCCGCGACGATTTGACAAACAGAAGTGCGCCGGAGACAAACAGGACAAGAAGCGATACGACGCCAAAGCGCATTGTTCCCCCCGGAATCGGGCCGGTAACGGAAAGAACAACAAGGCTGATGCCTCCAACCAGGGCCGGTCCGAGTACCGAAGCGAACCGGCCGAAAATGGTGTAAAAACCGAAAAACTCGTTTGCCATATTTTTCGGGATAATCTTGCCAAACCATGACCTTGAAAGCGACTGGATTGCTCCCTGGGAGGTCGCGACCATCATCCCCAAGATCCAGAAGTGCCAAATTTCCCGGACAAACAGGGCTATTGTGCATACCATGCAGTAAATAACTATTGTTACCATCAACAGTGTCTTGGTAGTAAAGCGTTTAGAAAGCCAGGAAAAGAAAATGGCGCAGAAGAAGGCGACAACCTGTATCGCAAGCAGAATTGGCAGGAGGGTCGCTGTCGCGTTTTCAGGAGTAACCGCATCGATGGCATTCGTGGCAAAGGGGACTGCCATTGCGATAATGGTGTGCACCCCGTCGATATAGAGAAAGAAAGCGGCCAGAAACCAGGCAACGACGCGATAGGAACGGATATTTTTAATGGTATGCGCCAGTCTTTTGAAAGAGTTCTTTATGAAGGCGCTTTCCCGTTCGATGCCGTACTCCTGGTGAACGTTTTTAAGAAAGGGGATCGAGAAAACAAGCCACCAGAGTGCGGTCATCAGAAAGGTAATGCGGAAACCGGTGAATACATCGTAGGGAATCGCGAGCCTCCCGATTGTCAGAACGCCGTCCACGCAGAGTGAGGGAACCACCTGCAGGAGCACTATCGCAAGGATGAGGGGTATGGTTGAACCGCCTATGTATCCGAATGCGTAGCCAGTAGTGGAAACCTGGTCCATGCGCTCGTCACTGGTGACATCGACGATAAAGGAATCGTAGAAAATATTCGTTCCGGCATAGCCGATTGACGAAAGAACATAGGGAACAAGAACCATCCACCACAGGGCGGGATTTTCCGGATAGAATGCGATCAGGAAGGTACACAGAATGCCGACCGCGAAGAAAAAGAGGAAAAACTTTTTCTTGAAACCGCGATAATCGGCAATAGTACCCAGAATTGGCGAGAGTACAGCTACCGAGAGGCTTATCAGTGAAACAAGAATCCCGTAGAGGGATTCAGCACCGTGTATGCCGCGTGAGAGGATACCGTACAGCATGGGAAAAATAAAGGACGCGACAATGACGGTAAAGCAGGATTCTGCCCAGTCATAAAAAATGTAGGACCATTCTTTCTTTGTAAAGACCATAGAGATGAATATACCATGGATTTTCTTGCTTCGCCGGATGATTCGATTAATTTATGATGAGCCGTTTTCCGCTTCCGGATATTCCGGTAAATTGGTACTATATACCCATGCCCAGACTTGATACCGCCCGACAGGTCCTTTCCACCGTTTTTGGTCACCGTGAATTTCGTCCCCTGCAGGAAGAGGTAATCGGCTCGGTATTGGCCGGTAAAGACACGGTCGCCATAATGCCCACCGGCGGGGGTAAGTCGCTGTGCTATCAGGTACCTGCCCTGTTGTTTGACGGGCTGACTGTTGTCGTTTCGCCGCTTATTGCCCTGATGCAGGATCAGGTGTCCGCCCTCGAGCGGCTTGGGATCGACGCGGTGTTCCTGAACAGTTCACTGGACAGGGAAAGCTGGCGCGCTGCAGCCAGCAGGGTCAGCTCCGGTTCCGTCCGTCTGTTGTACGTCGCGCCGGAAAGCCTTGCCGGAGAGCGGGTCCTCGAGCTCCTGGACGCATGTACGGTATCCTGTCTGACGATAGATGAGGCTCATTGTATATCGGACTGGGGGCATGACTTCCGGCCCGAGTACCGCAGTCTTTCTGCGTTCCGCTCGCGGTTTTCTCCCGCGGTTACCCTTGCGCTGACCGCAACTGCCACGGCGCAGGTTCGTTCCGATATTGTCGCTTCGCTCAAACTGCACAAGCCGGTCATCTTTGTGTCCAGTTTCAACCGTCCGAATATTTATCTCTCTGTCAGTGCGAAAACCAAACCTGTTCACCAGGTGCTCGAATTTCTGGCCGAACGTCCGGGTCAGGCGGGCATAATCTATTGTTTTTCCCGAAAACAGGTTGACGATCTGGTGAACGAGCTGACTGTCCGGAAATTTTCCGCAGTGCCCTACCATGCCGGTTTGAAAGACGATGTCCGCATGCAAAACCAGGAAGCCTTTCTTGACGGGTCTGTGGATATTGTTGTCGCGACGGTGGCGTTCGGGATGGGGATCAACAAGAGCGATGTGCGTTTTGTCATTCATTTTGACTTGCCAAAAAGTCTTGAGCAGTATTATCAGGAAATCGGGCGGGCGGGCAGGGACGGAAAAGCTGCTACCGCCCTATTGCTGTATAGTTACGGGGATACGCGCAAGATAGCGTTTTTTCTGGAAGAAAAGTCGGAGCGGGAATCGAAAAAGGCGGTCATACACTTGAAGGCGATGACCGATTACGCCTCGGCCCGATCCTGCCGGCGCAATCTGCTGTTGTCCTGGTTTGGCGAAACGCTCCAGCCGGTATCCCCGGTCGATACGCTCCTTCCGTGTTGCGATATATGTACCCGTGGTGCAGTGGATGAAGTCGATGTAACCATTCCCGCACAAAAATTCATGTCCTGTATTGTCCGTACCGGTGAGCGTTATGGCACCGGTTATATTGCCGATATACTTCTTGGCTCCCGACAGGAACGGATTGTCGGGAACGGGCATCATAAACTTTCAACCTGGGGTATTGGACGGGATTTGAGTCGGGAGGACTGGTTCAGCCTTTGCGCCCTGTTGGTTGATGCAGGCTACATACGGAAAACGGGGGAGTATGGCGTGCTGGTCCTGACGCGCGATGGCCGGGATGCGCTTTCCGCCCGGGAAGTTATAGCCCTTCCCTTTGAAAAAAGTGCCGAGCCGCCAATAAGCCGCGCACGTCCCCGTTCTCTTCCCAAACGGAAAGTACGCAGAAAAAAAGAGCTCTAGGAGCCGGAGATCAGTCTTTTTGGGTCTTTACAAAGAAATGCCTGGAGCGCGGACCGTCGAACTCGCAGAAATAGATTCCCTGCCAGGTTCCCAACAGCAGTTTGCCCTTGTTGACAATAACGGTAACGCTCGCGCCGATACAGCTTGCCTTGATATGGGCGGCGGAATTGCCTTCCGCGTGGCGGAATTCTCCCCGATCGGGGAAGGCCTTTTCCAGCGCGATGAGCATGTCGTGGACCACATCGGGATCCGCGTTTTCGTTTATGGTAATGGCGGCGGTTGTGTGGGGGCAAAATACTGTGCAGGTCCCATCCATTATACCGCTTTCCTGAACGGCTTCCTTCACCATTGCGGTAATATTGTGAAAGCCCTGGTGGCTTGTTGTCAGTCCGTATTCACTCAACATGGGGCGATCTTATCATGAAAAGTGATAAAAGAGAAAGTGAATCCCCGCTTGAAAAAAAAACCCCGGGTTTCCGGGGTTTTTACGCGTTACTTTGTAGGTGTCTCAGTCTGCAGCCAGGTCATCGTTTCCTGAAAGGTAGGCGTTGATCGAGGCTGCTGCCTTGCGGCCTTCTCCCATCGCCAGGATAACGGTTGCGGCTCCAAGGACTATATCCCCGCCGGCCCATACCTTTTTCAGGCTGGTTTTCTGCTGCTCGTCGACAACAATGTTTCCCCGTTTTGTCACATCCAGACCTTCGGTTGTCTGCGCCATCAAGGGGTTGGACTCGTTTCCGAGCGCGATTATGACCGCGTCGACCGGAATTTCATGTTCGGTTCCCGCCTTTGCTACCGGGCTTCGTCTGCCGGATGCGTCCGGCTCGCCCAGCTCGTACTCCAGTACTTCAACGGCGCGCACGCGTCCGGTTTCATCGGGGAGGATACGGGTCGGGTTTTTCAGGAAGACAAACTCGACGCCTTCTTCTTCCGCATGCTCGACCTCTTCCGCGCGCGCGGGCATTTCGGCCCGGGTTCGACGGTAAATGCAGTATACCTTTTCGGCTCCCAGACGGTAGGCCATGCGCGCGGCGTCCATGGCGACGTTTCCCCCGCCGATAACGGCAACGGTTTTCGCCTCATAGAGCGGGGTATCCGCACGGGCGGTGTCGTAGGCCTTCATTAGATTCGAGCGGGTCAGGTATTCGTTCGCGCTGAACACGCCGATGAGGTTTTCGCCCTCAATGTCCATAAACTTGGGAAGACCCGCGCCGGTGCCGATAAAGGCGGCGTCATAGCCTTCGCGCTCGAGGAGGGCGTCGATGGTTTCGGTCCGGCCTACCAGAAAGTTTGTCCGGAAGGTGACGCCCATTGCCTTGAGGGTTTCAACCTCTTTGGCGACAATGGCTTTGGGCAGGCGGAATTCGGGAATTCCGTAGACCATGACGCCGCCGGTTTTGTGAAAGGCCTCGAAGACGGTTACTTCATGGCCTTCCCGGCGCACATCGGCCGCGACGGTCAGGCCTGCGGGACCCGATCCGATGACGGCAACTTTTTTGCCGGTTGCCGGGCCGACGGCCGGCGGCTGAATCAGGCCATTCTCGCGTTCCCAGTCGGCGACGTAGCGTTCAAGACGGCCGATGGCAACAGCCTTGTCAATACTTTTGAGGGACTTGCCAACCGTGCACTGGCTCTGGCACTGCTTTTCCTGGGGACATACGCGGCCGCAGATGGCGGGAAGAAGGTTGGTCATTTTAATGGTAGCGACCGCCTTCGCGAAATCGCCGTCCTGGATGCAGGCAATAAATTCGGGGATGGGAACGCCGACCGGGCAGGCGGCGACGCAGGGGCGGTTTTTGCAGCCCAGGCAGCGGGCGGCTTCAAGGCGGGCCTGCTCCTCGCTGTAACCGAGGGCAACCTCGTCCATTTGCCGGGCGCGAACGTGCGGGTCCCGGCAGGGCATATCCTGGACCGGGATGGCCATACGGTCTTTCGCGCTCAGGGTTTTGTCTTTCGTTTGCGCCCAGAGGGCTGCGGCTTCAGCGGTCAGCTGATCTGGTGTTTTATGGCTCATCAGGCGTTCCCCTTTACTGTGTTTGCGTCGGGGTCCCCGACACGGTCAGCTTCCATTTCCATATGGCACTTGTGGTGATCGGCATCTTCGCGCCCCTTGTAGGCTTTCATGCGCATCATCATGTTGTCAAAATCAACCTGGTGGCCGTCAAACTCGGGGCCGTCGACGCAGACAAATTTGGTTTTGCCGCCCACGGTTACGCGGCAGCCGCCGCACATGCCGGTCCCGTCAATCATGATGGTGTTCAGGGAGACGACGGTATGCACGCCGTAGGGCCTGGTGGTCGCTGCGCAAAACTTCATCATTATGGGCGGTCCGATAGCGACCGCCTCGTTCGGGGGGGTGGCGCTTTCGCAGAGTTCCTTCAGGGGCTCGGTGACCAGTCCCTTTCGTCCGTAGGAACCATCATCGGTGACGACGATCAGTTCATCGGAGGAAGCGCGCATCTCGTTCTCGAATATGACCAGATCCCTTGTCCGCGCTCCAATAATGACGATCACCTTGTTGCCTGCTTCCTTGTATGCCTTGACAATGGGGTATAGCGGCGCGACACCGATACCTCCGCCGACACAGACAACCGTTCCGACCTTCGCGATATGGGTAGGCTTTCCCAGGGGGCCTAAAATGGCCTCGATGGAATCACCGACATTTTTTACAGCAAGTTTATGGGTGGTGGCCCCAACGGTCTGGAAGACGAGCGCGATCCAGCCTTCTTCCGCATTCGCATCGGCAATGGTGAGAGGGATACGCTCACCGAAATCGGTATCGATCTGGACAAGCACAAACTGTCCTGCTTTTCTGTTACGGGCAATTTCCGGGGCTGAAACCCTGAGGTAGAACACCTCTTGCGAAAATTGCTTTTTCTCTAAAATGGTATGCATTGAAAATCCCCTTCTGGACTATGGGTGAGCCGAACAACCGCCCGGGCTGTCGGAGTATCAGTATGACACTAATGGACTTTTTGTAAAGTGGCAAGCATCCTTCTTGTCCCGGAAAAAAAAGGGCAATCCGTCAAGCTCTGGCTTGCGGACGCCCTGTGTCGGCACAATCGGGGCCGATTCCCTGCGGGCTAACCCGCCCCTGGTGCGGGAAATCCCGCTGGCGCTGCACGCTACAATCAGGGTCTACCGCTTGGTATGTGCGGGAAACCCCGCCGCGAACGGGAAAAGCCGAACGCAGCGGTTGCCCGTCAGACCACTCCGTGAGCGATCATGACGTTCGCAACTTTCAGGAAGCCGGCGATATTTGCGCCCATCATGTAGTTGCCTTCGTTTCCGAACTGTTTTGACGCGGCATAGGCGTTGTCATGGATGTTCTTCATGATACCCTGCAGTTTCTGGTCAACCTCGTCGCGGCTCCAGGCCAGACGCATGGAGTTCTGGCTCATTTCGAGACCGGAGGTTGCGACACCGCCCGCATTCGCGGCCTTACCGGGGGCGTACAGTATCTTGTTTTTCAGGAATACATCGATTGCCTCGGGGGTCGAGGGCATGTTTGCTCCCTCGGATACCAGCTTGCAACCGTTCTTGACCAGCTCCGCAGCCTCTTCCCCGGAAATTTCATTCTGGGTGGCGCAGGGGAAGGCGCAGTCTGCCTTGACGCCCCAGGGGCGCTTGCCCTCGATGTAGGTAGCCTTGCTGTATTTCTTGACGTATTCGCTGATGCGTCCGCGCTTGACGTTTTTCAGATCCATGACGAAAGCGAGCTTTTCAGCGTCGATTCCGTCCGGGTCATGGATAAAGCCGTTTGAGTCTGACAGGGTCACTGCCTTCGCGCCAAGCTGGTTCAGCTTTTCTACGCAGTACTGAGCCACGTTTCCGGAACCGGAGACCGCGCACACCTTGCCCTTGAAGCCGTCGCCCTTGACTGCGAGCATGTTGTTCGCAAAGTAGACGGCGCCGTAGCCGGTCGCTTCGGGACGGATGAGGGATCCGCCGTAGTTCAGTCCCTTACCGGTCAGAACGCCGGTGAACTCGTTTGCCAGGCGCTTGTACTGGCCGAACATATAGCCGATTTCGCGGGCACCGACACCGATGTCGCCTGCGGGCACGTCAGTGTCCGCGCCGATATGACGGAAAAGCTCGGTCATCAGGCTCTGGCAAAAACGCATGACTTCCCCGTCGCTCTTGCCGCGCGGGTCAAAGTCCGATCCGCCCTTACCGCCGCCCATCGGGAGCGTGGTCAGGCTGTTCTTGAAAACCTGTTCGAAACCGAGAAACTTGAGAATTGAAAGATTAACGGAAGGATGGAAACGTAAGCCGCCCTTGTAGGGACCGATCGCGCTGTTGAACTGGACGCGATACCCGCGGTTGACCTGAACCTTCCCTGCATCGTCTACCCAGGGAATGCGGAACATAATGACACGCTCGGGTTCAACCATGCGCTCCAGGATGGAGTGCTTTTGCAGCTCGGGCATCTGGTTGACAACGGGCTCCAGAGTTTCCAGAACTTCAGCAACTGCCTGCAGAAACTCGCTTTCATGACCGTTTCGGGCCTTGACCTGGGCAAGGACATCTTGAATGTACGCGTTCGCCATAACTATACTCCTCATTGAGCAAAAAGGATTACGCCTTTGCAATCCTGTGCCACCTTTGGCACTTATAACTCTAGCGGAATCACTGTATCGATTTATGCATTATTTGTATATATATACATACTGAAGTGGCGTTACATTTTATTAAGTTTATGTAATTATTGTGGCGTAAAAGCCTTCCGGTGAGGCAGAGCGGGCGACGGGAAGCGTTCTGACGTCGCGCGGAGCCACCGCGCAGGGAGGGCCATGCTTCGCGGGCTCGGTTCTCCGTACTTTTTGTTGACAATGGGCAGTGCGCCTCATATCATGGACTGATGTATTATATTCAATTTATCCTCTATCTGGTATTGATGTTGGTTATCGGCTTCATTTCGATGAAGAAAGCTCACAGTAACGAGCTCTTTTTAATCGGCGGCAGGACGCTCGGGCCGGTTGCAAGCGCGATCAGTGCCGGAGCCTCCGACATGTCGAGCTGGCTCCTGCTCGGACTTCCCGGAGCTGTTTTCGCAAGCGGCCTGGTTGAGGGGATCTGGATTTCCCTTGGGCTGACGATCGGGGCATACCTGAACTGGCTGATAGTTGCCGGCCGTTTGCGCTCCCTGAGCGAACGGCTTAACTCGGTAACCCTGCCGTCGTTTTTGGCAAAGCGGTTCAACGATGAATCCGGCGTGCTGAAAATTACTTCAACCGTAGTTATTCTGATTTTCTTTACCCTCTACGTTGCCTCGGGCCTGAAGGGCGGCACCAAGCTGTTTGCCCATGCCTTCGGCGCGAGCGAGGAAGTCGCCATGACCATCACTACCCTGGTGGTGGTTTCCTATACCTTTTTGGGTGGATACCTTGCCGTGTGCTGGACCGATCTTGTCCAGGGACTCCTGATGCTTGCCGCCCTGGCTTTTTGTCTCATATTGGGCCTGGTGGGCATCGGCGGCTCCGGCGTTGACATAGCGGCCATTAATCCCGCAGCCTTTAAGGTGTCCACCGGCTGGATCACCGCGGCTTCGCTCATGGCCTGGGGTTTCGGCTATTTCGGTCAGCCCCATATTCTGGCGCGGTTTATCGGTATCCGGGACGTACAATCGGTACCGCGTGCCCGGCGCGTCGGCATTATATGGATGATTCTGTGTCTGGTATGCGCGACGCTCATCGGAATTGTCGGTATTGGCTATGATGCCCTGCATCCCCTCGCGGGAGTAAGCGGGGCGGGCGGAGATCCCGAGCGCGTATTCCTCGCCCTGGCAACCACGCTCTTTCATCCGGTCTTCGCCGGTTTTGTTCTTGCCGCGGTTCTTGCGGCCGTCATGTCCACCGCCGATTCCCAGTTGCTCGTGTTGACCTCTTCCCTGACCGAGGATATCCCCGCGGTACAGAAAATGGCGGACGCGAAAAAGAAATGGATTAGCCGTTTGGGCGTCGTGGGCTTTGCCATTCTTGCCTGGGTTATTGCGGCCAATGACCAGGGTTCTATCCTGGCGATGGTCGGCTATGCCTGGGGAGGCTTCGGCGCAGCCTTCGGCCCGGTGGTTATTCTTGCCCTGTGCTGGAGACGGACGACAAAGTGGGGGGCCTTTGCCGGTATGCTGAGCGGTGCCCTGGTCATCTTTATCGTGAAAAACTTTATCAAGATTCCCGGGGAATATTTTTATGAACTGATGCCCGGCTTTATCATTTCTTTCGGCGTTGTGGTGTTGGTCAGCCTGCTCACGTCTCCTCCGCCCGAAAGCGTTCTCTCTGAGTTTGACGGGTCAAATCAGGACGTGCGGTCGTAGTCATGGAAGGTTTTTTGCGCTCCCTCTTGCAGTCTTCCGGTCTGCCGGACATCTGGACAGAACGCCTATTGGTACTTTCCCATCTTGCGTTCCTGTTTCTGATTGCATTGCTCGTGTCGCTGGTAGCCCGGTTTCTACTACGCAGGGTGGTCCAAAAAGCGGTGAAAAGGACGTCGTCCCAGTGGGACGACATTTTGCTGGAGAGCGGTCTTTTCAGGCGGCTTTCCTTTCTTTTCCCTCCGATCGCGGTCATGATTCTCCTGCCGTTTTTTTTCCCGTACGCCCGCGAGCTGTCCGACATTCTCGGACGGCTCCTGGTCGCCTATATCATTGTCATGATCGCCCACAGCAGCGCGGCCTTTCTTGATTCGGTCAACGAGATTTACCGGACCGTCAATGCCGACATTGCACGAAAAAAGCCCATCAAGGGCTATCTGCAAATGGTCAAGATATTTGTCTGGATTGTCGGGGCCGTTCTTTCGGTCACTACCGTGCTGCAGGTCTCGCCGGTCGGCGTGCTGAGCGGTCTGGGCGCGATGAGCGCGGTTATCCTTCTGGTGTTCAAGGATTCGATCATGGGGTTTGTCTCCAGCATGCAGCTGTCGGCCAATGACATGGTACGGATCGGGGACTGGATTGAAATGCCCAAGTATGGCGCTGACGGTGACGTTATTGATATTACCCTGCAATCGATAAAGGTTCGCAATTGGGATTTGACCATAACCACGATACCGATTTACGCCCTGATTTCTGACAGCTTCAAGAACTGGCGCGGTATGAGCGAGTCTCAGGGACGGCGCATCAAGCGTTCCATCCGGATCGACATGCAATCGGTTCGCTTTTTGACCGACTCCGACATTGCGCGACTTTCCCGTCTGCGCCTGTTATCCGGTTATCTGGCGAACAAGCAGCGGGAAATAGCCGAGCATAACCGCGCGCTGGCAATCCCCGATGATGATATGGTGTCGGGTCGCCATTTGACGAATCTGGGAACCTTCCGCGCCTATGTCGAGGCCTATCTTGCCGATAACCCCGCCGTTCAGCAGGAAATGCTGCATATGGTGCGCTACCTTGAGCCCGGCGCGGAGGGGATACCCCTCGAACTCTATCTTTTCAGCGCGGACAAGAACTGGGTTTCCTACGAGAATGTACAGGCTGACATCCTTGACCATCTGTTGGCGGTACTGCCCGAGTTCGGGTTGCGGGTTTTCCAGAACCCCTCAGGTCAGGATATCCGCGAACTGGCCCGTCCGGCGTCAGACTGACCTGCAGCGTGTTCCGCGCGCTCCCCGCTTTACCCCTGCTTCGCGGGGGCTCCGCGCTGCCAGAGGGACCCCTTGTGGCCCCCTCTGCCTCGTCTGTGAAATGCAAGAAAAACTACAGCAGTGATACCGCTTTCAGCCAGCAGTGTGCCATGGCTGCGTGGCCGGCCATTGTCGGGTGGCAGCCGTCGTATGTCCACATGATGTCAGGGCGCCGGTGAAGCAAGTCGAGCTGCAGTTCCGCAGTCGGTACATAAATGGCCCGGTATTTGGCTGCAAGTTCGCGTACAATCTGGCCGCGTTCGGCAAGAAGTGTCGCCATCCGCTCATTGGTTGCATTTTCGATGGTTGTCGGGCTGCACAGGATCAGCTGCCTGACGCCGCCTTCAAGAGCCTGGTCAATGAGAGCGGTGCAATTTGTCCGGTACTCGTCGGGTCCGATGTACTTTTGCCCGTTCCATTCACCGGCAATACGCCATACGTCATTGACGCCGACCATGATCGAAAGCACGGTGGGTCTGAGGTCAATGCAGTCCTCCTCCCATCTGGCCAATAGCTCGGCACTGCGGTCCCCGCCTACGCCCCGATTAAGTATGGTTATGTTCAGGTCAGGTTGCAAAAGGGGAATAAGACCCGCCACGACCGAAACATATCCTTCCCCGAGGCCGTCCGCCGTTTCCCGGCGTCCACAATCGGTAATGCTGTCTCCCTGAAAGAGAATTCTGTCTCCGTTTTGTATGTTGTTCATACAGACAGTGTACAGGGTGATTCATTGACTTCGCAATACCCGTCTTCTACACTTGTAGAGAGTGGTTGTGCACAACCTGAATACAAGTATGGAGCAGATATGGAATTCCCCGGTGTATATTCCGTTTTGGTCATAGATGACGAGTCCGCGATTCGGAGCAGCTTTTCCTATTTTCTTGAAGATCTTGGCTACACGGTGTACCAGGCGGAAAACGGGCGGGATGGACTCCAAAAACTGCAGGATAAACAGCCTGATGTCATTTTGACCGATCTGCGTATGCCCGAGCTTGACGGTCTTGAGGTCTTGAAACAGGTTGCGTCCATTGCGCCCGAGACGCCGGTTGTGGTTATCTCCGGTACCGGCCGCATTCAGGATGTCGTGGAAGCCCTTCATCTGGGTGCCTGGGATTATTTATTGAAACCGGTCGAGGACCTTGTCGTTCTCGAACATGTGGTGTCGCGGGCGCTCGCCCGTGTGGTGCTGGGCCGCGAAAACCGCCGGTATCAGGAAGATCTTGAGGCGCTGGTTCGCGAGCGAACCGAGGCGCTGGAGCGGACGAACCGTGAGCTGGAGATTAGCCGCAGACAAATTATCTCGATATTATCCCAGGCGGCAGAGTACCGGGACTTTGAGACCGGTAACCATTTTATGCGGGTTTCCGCCATCTGCGGCTGTCTCGCACGCGGCATGGGCTGGCCGGAAGTTGAGGTCAATTGTATGGAACTTGCCTCGCCGGTTCACGATATCGGAAAGATCGGTATCCCCGATCATATTCTTCTCAAGGGGGGTGCTCTTGATCCGGACGAGTGGACAGAAATGCAGAAACACTGTGAATACGGGTACAATATCCTTTCCGGCCAGCATTTTGCCGGCTTTGCGCTCGGATCCACCGTCCAGAATATTTTGACGGACGGCGGGAAGTGCGGGATTTTGGCTTACGCGGCAAATATCGCGCTCTATCACCATGAACGCTGGGACGGGAACGGCTATCCGTCGGGACTTGCCGGCAATGACATTCCGATTGAAGCGCGAATTACCGCTGTTGCCGATGTCTACGATGCCATTTCGAGTCGCCGGCCGTATAAGGATCCCTGGCCCCAGGACAAGTGCTTGCAGTATGTGCGGGATCAGTCCGGAACCCAGTTTGATCCGTCCGTTGTGGATATATTTTTCCGGAATCTGGACAAAATTCAGGCGATCAGGAAGAGTTATGAAGACTAGAGCGCGGGGTATTGCCTTTTTATCCGCCATTCTGTGTTTTCTTCCGGTGTGTACTGGTTGTGGCGAAAAGTCGCCGTATGCCTATTCTACGCGAACCAACCGTGAAACGCTCCGCATCGGGGTGAACCGCAGTTTAAAGTCCGCTCCCGTCATGCTTGCTCAGTCCCTGGGGTATTTTGAGGAAGGCAACATTGAGGCTGTAGTCACGGTTGAGCCGTCTGCGGTTAACTTGATGAACCGTCTTTCTTCCGGAGAGTTCGACTTCGTAACCGTGCCGGAGTACCAGATTGTATCCCATGCGAAACAGCGGAGCGACTTTCGGGTAATCGCGGTCCTGAACCGGAATCAGAGCAGGATATTGTTGCTGAACCGAGAAACCTGCCCGACTCCCCGTGATCTTGGAGGCAAGCAGGTGGGCCTTGTGACGGGCAGTGCTGCCGAATACACCCTCTACCGTATATTGGTATTTAATGAAATAGAGCCAGGGTCGGTAAAAACAGTGTACTATGCGGCTGAGGATCTTCCGCGTGCCGCCGCTTCCGGCAAGCTCGATGCGTTGATTCTGTGGCCACCGTTTGCTGATGCAGCTTTGGACCTTTCCCCGGATCGGTTCATTCCGGTAAATGCCCACATGGGACAGGATATGTACTGGCTCCTGGTGTGTCGTTCCGGTTTGGCCGATCTGAAACCGGATCTTGTCCGGGATATGCTCGTGTCCCTTGAGCGCGCGAACCTGTATGTGCAGGAATACAAAGAAGATTCCCTGTCGTTGTTGTCCGATTCACTGTTAATTCCCAAGGAAGATTTACGGGAAGAGTGGGATATGTATTATTTCTCGCTCGAGATGCCCCAAAGCCTCTATATGGCGCTGGAAGAACAGGCAAAGTGGCTGTTACGCGATACCGGGCAGGGAGGAATCCCTCCGGAATTTATGGACTTTCTTGATGGCACCCCGCTATCAGCTATCGCTCCCGAACAGGTAACTCTTATCCAGTAGGAGGAAGGTGTGTCCTTAAGACGGAAATTCGCTGTTGCCATCCTCCTCCTCTCTCTGATTATTGCAATATCCTCTGTGGTACTTTCGGGAAAATATCTGGAAATACGCTCTGCCCGACGGTTTCAGGAGTCCTTGATAGCGAGCTACCGGTCTATAGAGCAGGTATCCATGAGCTTGAACGAGTATCTCATTATGGGGAATGCCCGGGCTGAATCCCAGCTTCAGGCGCTCATTCATGCACGCGGTTGCGATACGGTGTTCCCCTCGCTGGGAAAATGGGATGATGAATATCCCGTAATGCGTCAGGTTCTGAGAAAACACGATGACTTTCACCGTACCCTTGAGTTACTGCATACTCTGATCGAGGAAAACAAGCGTGACACCCTGGTTTTCCGGGAAACAGCTGCACTTTCCCAATTATTGACCCATGAATTAAAAATGTACATTCTTGGGGTTCTGTCTGAAATGGGATCGCGACTGCAGACCGAAACCCACCGGTTATTTACGGTTATTTTTGTTGGCCTTTTTATTGTCTTTCTTTCTCTTGTTTTCTTTTTATACTGGTTCAACCAGACGGTTCTTTCCCGCCTCTTGCCACTTGATGCCCTTGCGGCAAATATGGCCTTTGGCGATTATTCCCGGGATGTACCGGTGTCCGGCAATGATGAAATAACCACACTTGCACGATCTTTCAATACAATGCGCAGCGCCGTTCAAGCCTCCTTGCAGGAAATTTCGGCGGAAAAAGACAAAATCGATATCATTCTGTCGTCGATCGGGGATGCTGTCGTTGCCTTTGATCTTGCAGGCCACCCCATTCTGCTTAATGGTGCTGCCGAGCGGTTATGCGCCCTGACCCACGAGGAAGCGCTGCAATGCGATCAGCGAACCCTCTTTACGCTCAGGTCCCTGGCGGGAGACGTGCTGCATCCGGTTGATATGGTGTTAAGGACTGGCGAGCCGATCGATTCGAAGGACGCGATGGAGCTTGTCCGCTCCGATGGCTCGGCCTTGATGATTGCTCATTCTGCCTCGCCCCTGCGGACAGATACCAAAGAAATTGCCGGCGTTGTTCTGGTGTTGCGCGACGTGAGCGAGGAGTTCCGCTTGCGTGAAATGATGATACAGAATGAAAAGATGCTTTCCGTCGGAGGCCTGGCCGCGGGCATGGCGCACGAAATTAACAATCCTCTTGCCGGTATTATGCAAACTGCCGAGGTTCTGGAGACCCGCTTGCTGGGTACGGTTTCGGGAAACAGACAGGCAGCCGAACGGTGCGGAATTACCCTGGACGCGTTACGGTTGTACATCGAGGATCGTAAAATTGACGAGATGCTGCGGATTATCCATGATTCCGGGAAACGGGTAAGCCAGATTGTGGACAATATGTTGGGCTTCGCCCGAAAGAGTGATGCCCGCTCCTCGACGCACCAGGTAACGGATCTGATAGATCAAGCCCTGGAGCTGGCCCGAACCGATTACGATTTGAAAAAACAGTATGACTTCAAGAGTATCAAGATTGAAAAGGACTATGAAGCAGACCTTCCCCCGGTTTTTTGTGACGCCGGCAAGCTGCAGCAGGTATTCCTCAATATTTTCAGCAATGGCGCTCATGCCATGCAAAACGCAGAAATCAAAAAGCCCCCGTGTTTTTCGATTCGGGTATGGTTTGATCCGGAAAAGAGCGACATCTGCCTGGAAATAGCGGATAACGGCCCGGGAATGAGTGAGTCGGTACGCAAGCGGGTTTTTGAGCCTTTCTTTACAACGAAACCGGTGGGCGTCGGTACCGGACTCGGCTTGAGCGTGTCGTATTTTATTATTACCCGGGATCATCGGGGAAGCATGGATGTGCGTTCTGCCCCCGGAGAAGGCGCCACCTTTATCATTACCCTGCCGGTTCAGCGCTGACCGCTTACTGTCGGCTAAACAACCGCATCATTCGGGCTGGATGGTTGGTAATTATGCCGTCGACTCCAAACGCTGCAAGCCTTCTGGCTGTTTCTTCGTCATTGACCGTCCAGACGTTGACCTTTTTCCCCTCGGCATGTTTTTCGGCAATATCCCGCTTCCCGGTAAGCCGGAAATGGGGATGCCAGCAGTGATGGGTGACGTGCTTCATGATCGGGCGTGTGTCATAGCGGATAGCCGTACTCCACAGAAAACCGAGTCTTGCTCCGGGCAGCTCACGGGCGATAGCACAGAGGGCTGCAGGATCAAAACTGGAAAAAAGAATCGTGTTTTCAAGATATGGCCGGGTTTTCCCGGCGTCACGGACACAGCGAGCCACTGCGGCGGCAAGGCGGCGGCATTCTGTTTCCCTCGGGGAGTCCGGATCGCTCTGCATCTTTTTCCAGCCCGTAACCGTGCGGATTACCGCCTTCCATTGGGCGTCATCGGGAATGTCGCTCTTCAGTTCGATGTTCAGCAAGCTGCCTTCGGGGCTGGTTTCCAGAACCTGCCCGAGGCGCGGGATACGTTCGCCGGTAAAGCGGGGTGAAAAATGCGAGCCCGCGTCGAGGCCTTCGATGAAATCGGACTCGTGATCCCGTATGCGTCCGGACGAGCCGGTCAGGCGGTCCAGGGTGTCATCGTGAAATACATAAGGTATGCCGTCCTTCGAGCATTGCACATCCAGTTCGATGCCGTCACAGCCGGTTTCCCAGGCACGCGTGAAGGCAGCCATCGTATTTTGCGGACATTCTGCCATCGCACCCCGGTGAGCATACACAAGCGGTCTCATGACAAAGAGTATACCAGCGTTTTTATCTTCCGTCAGTCCAGGCGCTCGCCTTCTGTCGAGATTGTCACAATCTGCCAGGGCAGAAACTTTCCGCTTGCCTTGAGGGCTTCGGTTGCTGCATGGGCAAGGCCGCCGCAGCAGGGAACTTCCATACGGACTATTGTGACGCTTTTAATGTCATTTTCCGCGATAATGGCGGCTAATTTCTCCGTATAATCCCCGTTGTCAAGTTTTGGACATCCGATGACCGTGATCTTGTTGCGGATAAAGTCCTCGTGAAAATTCGCGTACGCATAGGCTGCGCAATCGGCCGCAATGAGCAGATGCGCGCCGTCAAAGTAGGGCGCGTTTACCGGAACGAGTTTGAGCTGTACCGGCCACTGGCGAAGTTCCGAAGTACGTTCCGTATTGCTTCGAGGTGCATTTACGGGTGCCGCAGCCTTTTGTTCCGTACGCAGACTTTTTGCCGCACTACCGGGACATCCGCAGGAAACCGGGGCAAAGACGGGCTTGTGTATGGCCTGATTCTTTGCCTTCTCCATATTTTGCAGTACCGCTTCCTCGTCATAGGCCGCCGCTTCACGTTCTTCAAAGCTGATTGCTCCGGTGGGACAGACCGGGAGACAGTTCCCGAGTCCGTCGCAATAGTCGTCGCGGAGCAATGTTGCCTTGCCGTCTATCATGCCGATTGCGCCTTCATGGCATGCTTTGGCGCACAGGCCGCAACCGTTACACAGATCTTCATCGATCCTGATTATTTGTCGTATCATACTGGTACTATACGGTATTTTCCTGGCAGAGAGCTGTTGCATTTGCAACAAAAAACCGGTATTTTTTTGACTATCATGATGATTCCCGGAAATTGTCCCCTGTTTTCAGGGATGACCGCCGATGATACCGTTCATTTGCTGGAATGCCTGGACGGATCCCAAAAAAAATATCGCAAGGGTGACACAATTCTTCGCGAAGGATCCGAAGTGGATTCCATTGGACTGGTACTGGCAGGCTTTGTGCAGATTGTGCGCCTTGATTTTGACGGAAATCGCCTCATACAGGCAGGTATGGGCCCGGGTGCCATTTTTGCCGAAAGTTTTGTATTTGCCGGGATGCGCCGAGCCCCGGTAAGCGTTGTTGCGGGTGAAGATTCCATTGTGCTTTTTTTATCCTTTCAAAAAATGTTTCAACCCTGTGGGCGTATGTGTTCGTTTCATCAAAAACTGGTAGAGAACATGCTCAACCTGCTTGCGCGAAAAAACTTGCTGTTGTCGGGCAGGATGGATGTGGTTTCCAAACGATCGATTCGTGAAAAGATAATCGCATATATCTCGCAGGAAGCACGGGCGCAACAGACAGATGTGCCCCTTGTTCCCTATAACCGACAGGAACTGGCAGATTACCTGTGTGTCGACCGGAGCGCTCTTTCCCGTGAATTGGGTAACTTGAAGCGGGAAGGTGTGCTTTCTGTGGAAGGGAACCGGTTTCGTCTTTTTCATTGACAATTCAATAAACCAAATTTACTATGGGATAAGATGAGCTGCCCGATATACCCCGATACCGGTTCCTTCGATTTCCGGCGCACCCCCTGGTACAAAGGAGTAATGGATGAACACCGTGAATACCGAACCTCAATCCTGCTCTTCTCCTGCCTTGTGTCGGCAGTTTTTATTCTTGTATTGGCAGCTCTCCACTGTGCCGGTATTCGCCAGCTTGATGTAGTTGTCGCAAGTCTTTCGTTTGCCGGTCTTGCGCTTGAAACCTTCCTGATCTACCGGTTCAAGGCGAATCGCTTTCTGTGTCATGTCGCGATAGTCCAGCTTGCCGGCGTGCTTCTTGTATCCTTTTATACATCAAATGCGTTCGGGGTTCATATCCTTTTGATGATGGTGTTTCCGGTTATTGCAATACAGCTCCGCGGGTCGCTGACCGGCCTGCTGTGGAGCATGGCCATGTACACCGGCATGGGTGTCGGTGCCTGTCTGCATTATTTCGGGATTGCCCCTTGGGCGATAACCGGCGAGCATTTGGGAATATCGATCGGGTCTTCGGCGGTGGTTCTGGGGTTAACGTATTTTTCCAACCGCAGAAATGACCGCCTGGTGCACCGACTGACGAAGAATATGCTGTTTAACCGGCTGACCGGGCTGCCAAACCGGGAGATGCTCCCCTACAATATCGATCCCGACTGTCCCCATATCCTGGCCATCATCAAGATCGAAAACTTCAGTGAAATGTCCGCACACTTCGGTTTTGATTTTGCGGATACCATTACCGAGTTTACCGCCGGTAAATTGAAAGGCGGGGAACACCGGTGGGGTTTTCGCACCTATCAGCTTAAATTTAATGAATTTGCCCTGTTGATTCGCTGCAATCTGGTTCCTGCGGTGGCGGATGCTGTCCAGCTGCTCTGCGAAATTTCCGCAAGCATCGATTTTTCGTCGCTGCCCTGGGACGGGGACAGTGTCCGTCTGGTGTATCGCATTGGCGCGACCATTATCAATCCCCTTGTTTCCGATGATCCGCGCTCTGCCCTGTCGCGCGCCGATATAGCCCTCAAACGGGCGGTCAGCGCCCAACATCAGATTACAATTTATACCGAGGACGCGGATGAGCGGGACAGCTCGTGGAATTATATCAAGCGCTTTTCCGAATTGGTCAGGAACAAGGAAGAAAAGAGTTTTCGCGCGGTGTTTCAGCCAATTTTTCACTCTGACGGCCTGGTTGTTGCCTGGTATGAGGCCTTGCTGCGTATCAGACACGAGGACGGGAGCTACAGTTCGATTTATCCCTATTTATCAATTGCGCGGGCCACCGGTTTCTATAGCTATCTGACAGATTTTATGGTTCGTTCCGCTGCCGATATGATTATGGAATACGATGTGGACGTTTCGGTAAATATTTCGATTAAGGATATTGTCCGGCCGGAATTCGTGATCCTGATTGACGAGGTCTATGACCGCATACGGAACCGCACCGGGCGTATTATCTTCGAGATTCTTGAAAGCGACGAGCTGATTCAGCTGGACAAGTGTCTGTGGTTTATCGAGTATATCGCGCGTTATGGCTTCAAGATCGCCATTGACGATTTCGGGTCGGGGTACTCAAACTATATTTCGTTGATAAACCTTCCCGTGCATATCGTAAAAATTGATGGTACCCTGATACGGAAGATTCATACCGACGAGAGCGCGCGAACCCTTGTCGAGGGCATTGTCCATTTTTGCCGGAAAGCCAACAAGCAGACCGTTGCGGAATTTGTCGAGGATGAGGCGGTGTATGCTTCGCTTTCAAACCTTGACATTGATTTTTTGCAGGGGTATTACCTTGCTACGCCCGAACTTCCCGCCGATCTTGTGTTCAAGGAATCTGCGGAAACAGGCTGCTGACCGCTTCCGCGCATTTTTCGCCATCCATTGCCGAAGAAACAATGCCCCCCGCGTAGCCTGCGCCCTCTCCTGCGGGATAGAGCCTTTTGTAATGCATGCTCTCGAATGTCCCGGGATTTCGCACAATTCTGACCGGAGCGGAGGTCCGTGTTTCCGGGGCAATGAGCAGGGCTTCTCCGGTAATAAAACCGTGCATTCTGCTGTCAAAAAACCGGAAACCTTCCTTCAAACGTTTTGTAACGTATTCCGGAAGCCATTGGTCAAGTCTCGATGAGACCACTCCGCCAGTGTAGGAGGTTTCAGGCAGACTGTCTGAAAGCCGTCCGGCAAGAAAGTCGGTAAGTCGCTGTGCCGGAGCACGCTGTCCGTCACCCTCCTGCTTCGCCTTCTGCTCTATCGCTTCCCGGAACCGGAGTCCTGCGCCCGCCTCTCCCCGTGTATCCTTCAGTCGGTATTCCTCCGGTATGTCTTCTTCCCGTACCTCGACCACGATAGCCGCGTTGGACCAGCGGGAATTACGTCCGGCGGCGGACATTCCGTTGACGACCAGCCCATCATTTGCCGTTGCGGCAGGAACAACAAAGCCGCCCGGACACATACAAAAGGAATACACCCCGCGATCAGCGACCTGGGTGACCAGACGGTATTCGGCTGCCGGCAAGCGGTCAATTTCCCGCCGGCCATGATACTGAATACGGTCGATAAGCTGCCGTGGGTGTTCGCATCGAACCCCGATTGCAAAGGGTTTTGGCTCAAGCGGACAGGGGTCAAGCGACAGAAGCATATCGTACACGTCGTTTGCCGAATGCCCCGTTGCCAGAATGACTGCATCGGCCAATAGCTTGCTGTCGCTTTCGGCGTCCTGCGCGCGAACAGTGATTCCGTTAACCATACCCCGTTCAAGCAGCAAGCCGGTACAACGGCAGCCGAAATGGAACTCGCCCCCGAGGGAGGTGATTGTAGTTCGTATTGCGGTGATTATTGCAGGTAATTTTTCCGAACCGATGTGGGGATGCGCGTCTGTCAGGATCGCGGGATCTGATCCATGATGGACCAGGATCGACAAGACCTTGCCGATATTGCCGCGCTTGTTGGACCGGGTATACAGTTTGCCGTCGGAAAACGTGCCCGCGCCCCCCTCTCCGAAGCAGTAATTCGAGTCGGTGTCCAGCACGCCGTCACGGCTTATTGCCGCGATATCCCGTTTTCTGCGCGCGCATTCGCGGCCCCGCTCGACAATGACGGGCGTGATGCCGTTCTCGAGAAGCCTGAGGGCGGCAAAGAGGCCCGCGGGCCCCGCCCCGACAATCAGAACGCGTTTGCGTGGGTCGGCTTTTTTCCAGACGGGAAGGTCGCCGGTGGAGGGGGTTTCCCCGTTTGAATAGATAGTCCAGGATTGCACTATGCGAACCCGTCCCTTTCTGGCATCGATTGACTTCTTTGCCAGAACGGGGGTAATCGTCTCGTTCGGGGATATGCGTATGCCCTTTTCTGCCAAAGCGGCTCGTATCTTGCGTTGTATCAGCGCTTCATCCGTCTCTTCGCCGGGCAGCAGGTGTAATTGTATGTTCGTTTTCATGTGTCAGAAGAGTATATCCGAAGCCGGGAAATTATTCTGCCGTGTTGACCGCACAAGCGGGCAATGGTAGTGTTATTCCAGTATGATGATGCCTTGTATGAAAGAGGCGGGAAACACCCGCCAATTATATGTAGACGGCAAGCCGTTCCTGATTCTTGGCGGAGAGCTGGGAAATTCGAGCGCTTCGTCCGAAGCATGGATGGAGCAGCTGTGGCCCCGGTTGGTCGCGCTCAATATGAATACGGTGCTCGCTCCGGTTTACTGGGAGCTGCTGGAAGCCGAGGAAGGCCAGTTTGACTTTTCATTGGTGGATATGCTCGTCCGTGGCGCGCGAAGGCATGGTCTCAAGCTGGTGTTTCTCTGGTTCGGTGTATGGAAAAATTCCATGTCCTGCTACGCTCCCCTATGGGTTAAAACGAATACCGAACGATTCCCCCGCATGAAGGACAGTCAGGGAAAGAGCCTGGAAATTTTGTCGTGCTTTTCAGAAGACGTTCTTGCCGCCGATATCCGCGCCTTTCGTGCCCTGCTTTCCCATATCCGGTCAATTGACAGTACAGAGCATACGGTTATCATGATTCAGGTGGAAAACGAAATTGGCATGATACCCTGCGCGCGCGACATGAGTGAAACCGCAAATCGGCTGTATAACGGCCCGGTACCCGATCTCCTGCTCGAAGCCCTGGGTCGCGAACCTTCCTCGGCTTCCTGGGAGGCCTGTTTCGGTGCGGATGATCATACTGCCGAACTATTTATGGCGTGGCACTATGCGCGCTTCGTCGACCGTCTTGCCTCTGCGGGAAAAGAGGAATACCCCCTGCCCATGTACGTAAACGCGGCCCTTAACCGGGATGGCCTTGCCCCGGGCGAGTATCCGAGTGCCGGCCCCCTGCCGCATCTTTTCCCCGTCTGGAAGGCAGGCGCGCCTGCCATTGATTTTCTTTCACCCGATATATATTTTCCCGACTATAAACGGCGTGTGTTGGCGTATCGCCGGGAGGGTAATCCGGTGTTCGTTCCCGAAAACCAGCTTGGACCCTTTAACGGGGATCATGCGTTCTTTACGGTTGGCGCCTGCGACGCCATCGGATATAGTCCCTTTTCCGTGGAGTCCCAGGAAAATCCTGGCGAATCTTTTCTCGCAAGGGCCTACGCGGTTCTTCGCGGACTTTCACCCATCATCCTTGCCCATCAGGGCGCGGGGAAGACTGCCGGCATCCTCCTTGAAAACCTGGCTGAACGCGACGAATGCACTCTCGGTTCATGGAAGTTATTCTTTCGACAGGATCGTGACTGGCTGCCTCCGTCCGAACCGGTTCCTGTCGGCCAGGAACGCGCGGGATGTCTTGTCATTGCCCTTGAGGATGACACCTTCCTGTTGGCCGGAAAGGGTATTCTGGTCACCTTCGCCTGCAGTGACAGCGCGGGCGGGATTGCGGGCATTGCCGAAATTGACGAGATGTTCCCGGATGGGGGGCTATTGACAAGAGGCCGCCGACTTAATGGCGATCAAAATCACCAGGGCCGGCATGTCCATTTGACTTCTGACGGGTTTTCGGTTCAACGGGTGCGGTTGTATCGATATTCCTGAGAAGGATGGTCGGCGCCATTAGCGGGATCGGCGGCGGGAGCCCCTGCCCGAAACGATAATAAGTATTGTCATGATACCGATGGCCACCGCCGGGGTGAGCATGACCGCCTGTACGCCGGCCACGTTTTTTATCAGGCTGCCCGCGGGCATGGCCAGAAAGCTGCCCGCCGCCGCGGAAAGCATCATGAGGGTTGGAAACCGGTGCTTGATGTGTTCCGCGCGGTCGCTGCCAAAAATAAACAGGGCAGGAAAGAGCCCGGAGCAGAAAAGCCCGCAGACAAAGATGCCGACCGCGATCAAGCGGTTGTCGGTAAGTTGGCGCAAAGCCAGCAGCGATAGTATGGCCAAAATACCGGAGCTGATGATGTATAATCGGGGCCGGATTCGCGAAATAAGCATGCTTTGCAAGAATCGTCCGATCAATACCGCTATCCAGAAGGTTGAAACCGCAGAACCCGCGAAAAGGACATCCTTGTTCAGCGCCTCCCGCAAATACACGGGCGTCCAGTACGTGATCGAGTATTCTGCCATGATAAAGCACACAATTGCCGCGCTCACCATCCATAAGGGTGCATCAATCGTCCCGGAATCAGTATGGGTCGGGCCGCCCTCCGTGTTGAGCGAGTAAAGGTCTGAGTATCGGGCCCGGATGGTGACCAGCAAAAAAACGCAGACAACTGCGGCAGGCATCAGGTACGGACGGTTCCATGCATGGCCCTGTTTTAATATGAGCCCGGTTAAAAAGGGACTGGTGACACCGCCGACGCTGTAGAGAAAGTTGATCATCGAGATGTGAAATGCCTTTTGGGGACCGCAATAGAGGTCGACCAAAATCATGTTCGATGCGGAGTAGACTACGCCGACAAGAATACCCGCAATAAAAATCAACACGGTGAAGGCTGCAATGTGACCGGTTATCAGAAACCCGGCAGATAGCGCGCAAAAAAGACCCGCGGCCAGGCGTAAGTAGAGACCCTTCGGAAAGGACTTCTTTCGTAATACGTGTCCGTTGCCGGATATACCCGCTACCCGGCCGATCATGAAAGCCGTAAACGATAAACCTGTCACCGCGGTGGTGGTTCCAAGCGCGGTGGCGAGGGAGTTCGTAACCGCCCCGCCTATGTTAATGAAGAAACCGCTTAGGAAAAAAAAGACATAGGCGGTCAGCGTTAGTAGCAGGGTATTGTGCATGGTTTGAAAACTGTACCAGAAGAGGCCTTGGCGTACAATAGAGCAGGGTCGGCCGATGTGGCCGACCCTGCGACTGCGGAACGAAAATTGACCGCGTTTACAGAATCATCGCCGATCGGGCCCAATCATAGTAGCGGGCAGTGAGCTCTTCTTCGGTCGGCATTTGATACCACAGCTTTCCCTCTTTGCCGGCAACCGCAATACCGTCCTTGATAATCTGGAATCGGAAACTTCCGGAGAAGGTGCGGTCAAGGGTCTTGGTGGTTTTACCCCGTTCGGTTACTGCCTTGATGCACTCGGTTAAGTGTCCCAGGTTATGGTCGTACATGGGCCCGACATTTCCCGTATGTTCCAGGTCCTGCAAGTCGATCACTTTCAGATTACAGTACACAAGGGCCGGGAAGCTTATTTTCGCATTACCGTTAGTCACATACTCACCGAAATCGGTGGGTGAAAGCGAACTGACAACGAGCGGCTGTACGGGACAGAGCTCCTGGTAGAGATACCAGGAACGGCCGGGGCTGTCGGACGGAAAGGGCGCCTTTGAAAGGGAAAGGGTTCTGCCGTCAGGCGTTGTCAAATGCATGTCTCCCATTGCTGAAAGGGGGACATGCTCAAGGACTCGATACACCGACAGGTATACCGAGTGTTTGGCTTGTCCATTTTTATGCGGGACACAGCGTTCATGCGCCCATGCCCAGTCAAATTCTCCCGGGAACTCATGTTCCAGCTCGATAAAAATCAGGCGCTCATGCGATCCCCGTTTCGAGCTGGTAGTCATGTAATAGCCGAACTGTTCCGGATTCAGCATCGACGCGATGAGGGCCTCGGTCGGGAAAACCGTCAGATAGTAATGAATTTTCGACATAGGTATGGCTCCTTTTTAACCGAGCATATTTCCGAGCCAGGCTATGAGGTTATAGTCCTGGAACAGGGAAACCGTAATGAGCGAAATGACCGCCATAATCTTGATCAAAATATCAAGGGATGGCCCAACCGTGTCCTTGAGCGGATCCCCGACGGTATCGCCCACAACCGAGGCTGAATGCGCCTCGGACCCCTTGCCTCCATGGTGACCCTGTTCAATATATTTTTTTGCGTTGTCCCATGCGCCGCCGGCATTTGCGGTATACAGGGCAAGCATAATCGCCGAGAGGGTCGTTCCGATCAACATCCCGCCGACGAACTCCGGGCCAAGCACGAAACCGCTGATAATCGGGGTTATTACGGAAAGGAGCGCGGGCAGTTTCATTTCCGAAAGGGCTCCTGCCGAGCTGATGGTTATACAGGTCGCATAGTCCGGTTTTGCCTCTCCGGTAAGAATTCCGGGAATCTCCCGGAATTGCCTGCGGACTTCCTGGACCATTTTTCGGGCCGCTTTCGCAACCGCCTCTACCAGAATGCCTGAAAAGAGGAAGGGCAAGGCCGCGCCGACCAGGCCCCCGGCCAGGGTCATGGTATCGATGAAATTCAGGTTAAGCACAAAGCCGTCTGTATCCCCGGGTGTTGCCTGCGCATACAGGAAGGAGGCGAAAAGTGAAAGGGCGGCAAGACCCGCCGAGCCTATGGCAAAACCCTTGCCTATCGCTGCCGTGGTATTGCCGACGGCATCAAGCTGGTCGGTAATCTTTCGTACAGACGGGTCCAGCTTGCTCATCTCGCTGATGCCTCCCGCGTTGTCCGCGATGGGACCATAGGTGTCAACGGAAACCGTTGCTATGACGAAGGACAACATACCGATTGCTGCCATGGCGACCCCGTAGAGACCGGCAATCGCGTTCGAGAGGATCGCCGCGACGGCAAGGACGATAATCGGGTAGAACACAGACTTCATTCCAACCGCCATGCCCTGGGTAATATTCAGGGCTGTCCCTTCACGGCTTGCCTCGGCGATGCGTTTGGTCGACATAAAATCAAAACTGGTATACAGCTCGGCAAGCTGTCCGATCATGATTCCGGCGACTATTCCCGAAACCGCGGCAAACCAGGGAGAGAGGGCTCCCAGTTTGAAACCGAGCGCGCTCAGATCATACCCGCGCAGGAAGAACCAGGAAAAAAACCCCGAACCGACCAGGGTACACCCGGCGGATACCCATATTGAAATATTGAGTTCGCGATGCGGGTGCTCGCTTGCTTTTTTCAAAAGCAAAAAGGCAATACCCACTATACAGGCCAATGCCCCGATAGCGGCGAAGGTCAGGGGGTAGACCATAAGGCGGGATACCAGTTCATAAGAAATCCTGCCGCTTGTTGCGGTTAGATTGGTGTAAAACATGTACGCGGAAAGGACTACGCTGGAAATGAGCGCGCCCACATAGCTTTCAAGAAGATCGGCGCCCAGACCGGCTACATCGCCGACGTTGTCGCCGACGTTATCCGCTATGGTCGCAGGATTTCGCGGATCATCCTCGGGAATGTGCGCCTCGGTTTTACCGACCAGATCGGCACCCATGTCGGCTGCCTTGGTAAATATGCCGCCGCCCACGCGGTCAAACATTGCGATAATGGAGCAGCCCAACGCATAGCCGGAGACGGTCATGGTAAACGGAATGAAGGTGATGCCAATCCAGTTTTCCTGAATGACAAGCTGCGATTCCGAAAGCTGCTGGCCAAGATAGCCGAAGAGCCCGTATATCAGGGCCAGTCCAAGCAGGGCAAACCCGCCGACCGACAGGCCCATGACTGATCCGCCCCTGAATGCGACTTTCAGCGTTTCTCCGATACTGCCGGTAATTCTTGCGCGGTTTGAAACCCGGACATTTGCCAGCGTGGCAATTTTCATGCCTATCCAGCCTGCCGAGCCGCTCATGAGCGCGCCGATAAGAAACGCGGCTCCGGTGTACCAGGCGACGGTAGCTGACAGGAAAAGCGCTATCAGTACCGCAATTTTAGCTATGACTCCGTATTCATGCCGGATAAAGGCGTCCGCACCTTCGCGAATCGCACCTGCTATCTCCTGCATGGCCTCGGTTCCCGGCTCCATCCGTTTCACGGCGTAGAAATTGAGTGCCGCGAAACTGAGTGCTGCAACCGCGGCAATGATGACAAATCCCAACATGTTCGTTACCTCCGACTTTTTGCGGGCAGGGGCACTCCCTTAATGTAGGATGCCCCGTATCACAAGTATGCCACAGGATGACAAAAAATGGTAATATGTCATGCAAATAAAAACGTTTTTTCTTGTCAACCGGCCCTTATTTTTCCTCTTCCCAGAAACATTCAAGACTCCATATATCGCTTACGGGTTCTGCCATTTTCTTGTCCGCAATTTCCTCGGTAAGTTTTTTAAATACGCCCGTTTTCATGAAGGCCTCCGCATACGGTTTTGCCTTCCAGGTTCCCACGGCGAGCATTTCACCGCTTCCGCGCAACAGCTGCATGCGCACGAGTCCTTCCGCCTTTTTTGCCTCTTCAAAAACGATGCGTTTCCAGGCCTTGATACCGTCCTCGAAGAACTCCGGTTTAAATTGATAGCGCATGGTTGCTGTGTACATGTGTTTACTCTCCTTATAAACGTATTCTAAGCCCGGCCGTCAGATAATGGAAGAGGGCAAAGGTGTATACATTGCCGCCGCCGTCCGAACCGCCTTCAAGAACCCGGTAGCCAAGGCGGAACTCGGTGGAATCCGTGCGGTGATACTGCAGGGCCAGAAGGACATCCTCTGCCCTTCCGTAGGGGCTCCACAGGGCATCCCCGTCAAGGAGCAGGCTGAAGTCCGGAACAAATTTCCATTGCACCCGGAAATTTATAAGGGGCACGACACCAAGATCGCTTCGCCTCTCGTATCCCTCGTCTCCCATCAGGGAAATGTCGGCGCTCCGGATTTTTCCGGTCAAACCGGCGCCCAGGCTCAGTGTATCGGACCTGAGAAAATTCCACTGCCAGCTCAGGCGGTAAGAGTCGAACCGGTACAGGGATTCGACTTCGGAGCCTGCCGAAAACAGCGTGTCCCGGTATTGCACTGCCTCGTCAAGACGGCCGCTTCCCCGGACAAGCAGGGGTGCTGCCAAAAGTGAAAGTGAATGGGTGTCCGAAAAGGTATATCCTATGCGTAGCCTTATTATCGGAACCGGGGAGGACGGCGTTTCCCGGGCAAGCGACAGGGGCGTGCCGCCATCCGCGGGAATGCGGACGTCATTATAGCCGGTAATGGCTACGCCGCTTTCAATATCGGTGAATATGTCCGCAAAGAGGGCGGAGGTCGGTATAATTGCGCAGGCAAGGGCGACAAACAACAACTTTTTTCCATTCATGGTATGGCTCCTCTGGAAGTCTGTATGGCATGAGGCAGGGGGGGCGACGCAGTGTCGTGTCCGTCGCGCGGAGCCCCCGCGTTCTTGCCTCAAGTATAGTGTACGCGCCATCGGCTTTCTGTGACGAAGTTACCCTGCGGGCCGCCCGGCGGCAAGCGGTACCTGAACCTCGGTGAGCCACTCATCCTCGGCGGTTCCGCGGTTCCAGATTCCGTCAATATACGATTCGCGCGGACATCCACCGGGAATTCTGTGGTTGTCCTCGATCCATTTGAAGACGGCAGAATAGGCAAGGGCCAGGCTGGAGTAGGGCCCTTTGTGGAGAACGCAGGCCGCCTCGGGGACTCGCGCTATGTTCTTGAACACAATTCCGTCAGTTTCAACCCCTCGCGCGGTCACGGCCTCGCAAAACTCGACATCAATATCCCGTTCGCGGAATTCTCCGTCATGATACATGATAAAGCAGTATGGCGGATCCTCGGCGCAGGCAAGCTGCGGATTCGCCCGGGTAACGGCCGCGCCGATTTCGGGGATTACCGTAAAGTAATCGTCGTAGGAGGATACGGTAATTCTCTTGCTGTACACCAGAACCGCGGGAAGTTCCTTGACCGCGACGGTGTAGGCCATTACTGGATCCGCGCACAGGGACTCAAGGTAATGATGGATCGACAGAAGCCGCGCGGAGGCATCCCGAGCTTCTTTTTCCAGTTCTGCCTTTTTACGCTCCAGTAGCCGTTCCGTATCTCTACCCGCCAAAATCAGACGTATCTCTTCAAGTGTAAAGCCGCATTGCCGAAGGGACACGATGCGGTGCGCGTCGGGAAGCTGCGATGACGAGTAATAGCGGTACCCGCTTACCGGATCGGTCCATTCCGGGGCAAGGAGCCCTGTCTCTTCGTACCAGCGCAGGGCCTTTACCGTTATTCTGGTAAATTTTGAAAAAAGTCCGATTCGGTACATTCTGCGTATTCCTCAGTCCCATCGAAAAAGCACTAGGGCAAGTATACACGATACAACGGCCGCTCCCGCAAGCACAATGATCCGGGCTAGATCGTCCGTCATCGCGGACGCGGTTACCGCCCCCTTGAGGATGTGTATCCCCTGGGTCAGCGGCATGACTGCGGTTATTTTTCGCAGCGTTTCCGGCAGAATCTCGTGGGGTACGGTCGCTCCCGAGAGCAGTAGCATCGGGAAATACAGTATTGTACACACAATATTCGCCCGCTTGATATCCGGAACCAGGGCTGCGACCAGGAAACCGAACGTATAGTGGGCTGCAAGCACGAGCGCCCAGGAAAGCACAAAACGGAGCATGCCGCCTTCAACGGTCACCGAAAAAGCAAACCGCGCAAGTACGTATACCAGTATCGCGGAAACGAGTGCGAAAAGTGTTTGAACCGCAGTGACCGCGCACAGCAGCAGCGCAGGGCTTGCCGGGGTAACCCTGAACCGTTTCAGTATTCCCGCACTCCGGTAGCCGGCGAAGGTCAGGGGAACCCCCATGAAGGCGGACGCGCAAATGCCGACGGTGACGACCCCTGCAAACGCAAGCGCCCGTTCTGCCGGAGGTAAAAGCGCACCTATTAGGGCCATGACGGCGAACGGCATCAGGATGCCAAAAAACGGCATGTCGCCGAAACGCATTGCAATAGAAAATTCCGTAATACACAGTTCCTTGAATGATTTTTTCATGCCAGTTCCTCCTGGGTCGTGGTAAATTCGTCTTCTTCCGCTATGGCCAGAAATGCGTCTTCCAGATTTTTTGTCTGGTATTTTTCGATGAGGTTCGCGCAGGTATCTTCTTCGACCACCCTGCCTCTTCTCAGAATGATGACTCGATCGCACAGGTGCTCAACCTCGTCCATGAAATGGCTGGTAATGAGCGCCGTTTTCCCCTGTCGCTTGAATTCCAGTAAAATTTCCCACACCGTACGGCGGGATCGCGGATCGAGGCCGGTAGTCAGCTCGTCAAGAAAGAGCAGATCGGGGTCGGGAATAAGGGCCAGGACTATCATCAGTTTTTGCTTTTCCCCTCCGGACAGATCCGCAACAAGAGACCTCCTCTTGTCTGCGAGGCCAAAGCGTTCAAGCAATTCCTCCCAGTCTGAGCTTGTGCGGTAGAGAGATGCCTGTACCCTGCACGCCTCGTCCACGCGGATTTTCTCCTGGAATGCTCCCTGCTGGAACTGGACCCCGACCCGTTCAAATATTGCTTTGCGGTCGCGAACGGGATCCATGCCCAGAATGGATATTGTCCCCGCGTCTTTCTTTGCCGTTCCCAGAACGCACTCCAGGGTGGTAGTTTTGCCCGCGCCGTTCGCTCCCAGAAGGGCAAGAAATTCTCCCCGATACACCTTCAGATCAAGGTTTTGAACCGCCTGTGTCCTGCCCCATGATTTAGACAGCCCGATTGCCTCAATAACTGTTTCCATTTGGTACTCCCTTTAAAACGTCTGTACGGACTATCTTCACGTCTCCCGTAACGGGAGAGTCAAGGAAAAGTATAAAAAAAATAAGCGCGAGATATGGTCCAAACTTTCCTGCCTTTTATTGACGGTATCAATTTACCGGCCGTATACTGATGCGAAGGAAAACGACAAAGATGAATACAGAAAATACCAAGCTTTCAGCGCAGGATGTTCGCCCCGGCGACATGATTTTGTACGTTCTTGACGCAAAACCGCAATTTTTGCCGTTTACCCGGGAAAATGCCTGGCCCAATTTTTGCGTGCTTATTGACCGACTCATTATTGCAATGGGCGGCTCCATGTGTACCCACGCCGCGCTCGCCGCTACCCAAAGCGACACGGTGGTCGAGGCGACGCTTCCCTATTGTCGCTACCGACCGGGTATCTATTGCGACGGGTACACTGTTCTGGTCCGTCGGGTGTCCGCACCGGGTAAAGGGGCTCTGGTGCTTGACTACCTGCCCGAGGGCATTGTCTACGGTGCAGAACCGCATGACAATTTGCCCTATGCGTATGCGCAGTCTGCCGTAGCCGCCTTTTTGTGTCTCTTCCGCCACAAGGCTCCGGTACATCCCGCAGAGCGTAAAGCGCTGCTTGTGTTTCTTCAGCTGGTTCTACATCCGCTTGCAAAAAAAATAGACGAGTTTATCGCCTCGGCACAGGGAAAATCCGGAGCCTGGTTTTGCTCCCAGCTCGTCATGCATTGTTATGACCGTGCCGCCGAGACCGACAGCGATTATCGGCTCCATTTCCCGCTTATGGCCCGCTCCCGCGAACGGTTTATCGATACGCTTTTTGACAGCCTGCCCCCGCTGGCCGCCGATATGAGCGGGGTGTTCGCGGTTGCGGAAAGCCGCTCTCCGGACCGGGAACCGGTTTCCTTTGATGACCCGGCCGTCCTTCGTGCTGGTCTGACACTTCTGGAAATTATTGAAGATGATTTCAGGAGTCCTCCCGATATGCACCTGCTTTCAGCTGTCGCGACAGAAAGTGCCCCAGACGGTACACATGCGGAAGTGAGCGTACTACAGGATGCCCACCGCTTTTTGACTCTTTTGGCTGGCGACAGGGTCGATCTTTCAACGCGCGACGCGTTTTATGAGTATGCGGAATCGCTGGTTATGCCTTCCGATCTTGAAAAGGAAACGGGATTGCTTCGAGCCGGATATCTGCATGATCATACGTGATTTCTTTGCCGTTCTGACCGGATTGTATCGTACGCGATACTCCATGCCCCTTGATTGCCGCATGTATTATACCCAGCGCAACGTCAGGCGCTTGCGTGTTATTTTAACCTTGATACTGGGCTTCGGCGTGATCATGTGCGCTCTGACCGCCCTGACGCGGGGGGCCCGGCCCGAACGATTTTTTATCGCGATGCGCTACTATTCGCTCTATATCGCGGTTTCCCTCATACCGCTTTCCGTTTTGCGCTTTCTGCCTGCGTGCCGGCGCTCTTTTTGTGCCCGTACCTATGTCGTCTACTCCACGCTTACCGCCTTGCAGGCCCTGAGCATTTATCAGAAGACACTCGGATTCCAATGGGAGGGCTATCTTGTCTGGACGATAGCGGCCATTGTCATCCTGGCAATTTTTACGGTAAACCCGCTCTATTTCACGCTGACTATGCTTTTACAATTCGCATATATTGTCTGGTATGAAAGCGGCCGCGGGCAATATCAGTTCTTGAATTTGGGGCTGTTGGTGGTGGTGACGGTGCTTTTGTCGTTTTCGTTATGGGATTCGGCGATCAGGGATTTCCGTAACATGATGGCCCTCAAGGCGGCTAATGACAAGTCCGACGAGCTGTTGCACAACATCTTGCCGGACCGGGTTGTCACCGATCTGCGGGAACGTGGACGTTCCGATCCCGAGCGGTTTGAGCAGGTGTCTATTTTGTTTACCGATCTGGTTGATTTTACCGGCGTATCTGGTTCCCTTGAGCCGGAAGTGGTTATCGGCGAGCTGTCCGACATGTTTTGCGGCTTTGATTGCATCATCGAGAAGTATGATTGCACGCGCATCAAGACAATCGGAGACGCGTACTTGGCCGTCTGCGGGCTTCCCGAAAGCGATCCCGATCATGCCCGTAAAATCGTGCAGGCAGGCCTTGAATGCCTTGAGTACCTAAAGGCCAGAAACGAACACTCCCCCATCAAATGGCGGATGCGCGTCGGGGTGCATACCGGTCCCGTGGTTGCCGGAATTGTCGGGGTGCGAAAATACATGTATGACATCTTCGGAGACTCGGTCAATATTGCCTCCCGGATGGAGAATGCCTCGGAGGAAATGAAAGTCAATGTATCCGAGTCAACCTGGAAGCTTGTTCACGACTCGTTTCTGTTTCAGGCTCGAGATCCCCAATTCATAAAGGGGAAGGGCGTTATGAATATGTACTATGTCGATGGCTCAAAACCGGGTTACCAGACATAAGGTATACGCATTTCACCAGGAAGGAATATATGGACAATGAGTATAAAGAGATCGACTCTGATGAAATTGAGGCACTAATTGCGACCGGTGAATTCTCCGGGATACTTCGTAATGCCTCCGAGCGCGTGCTTGTCGTACTGACCCAATCCTGGTGCCCCCAGTGGTTTTCGATGAAGATGTGGCTGCCTTCCCTCTGTGCCGACATCACGGTCTATGTCCTGGTCTATGACCGGCATTCGAGGTTCAAGGATATTCTGAAATGTAAGGAAGAGAAACTGGGAAACAGCAGTATCCCGTATCTTCGCTATTACCGGAACGGCATGCTTGTTTTTGAGAGCAATTATGTCAGCGCCGGCTCTGTGCGTGACGTTTTTGGCATATCGTAAGCTCTCGCTTTATTCTTTCCGCCAATAAGCGTATTTCTGCCTTTCTACGACATTATACGTACCCTCCACATGGTGCTTTTGATACACCCTTCGTATGGTTCCCCTCTGGCGGGTCTGCTACGTTTTCAGTATTACTTACGCTTTTATTGGAGGACGTATGAAGAGATCTGTTACGGTGTTGGGTGTTGTTTTTTTGATTGCAACCTTACACGTATCTGCCGCGCAAACGGCGCATGAGCGGGAGACTATTATTGATGGAGTATGGAAGGGTTTTTCCTTCGGAAGTTATGCCTCGGTCGGAACCGGGGTGGCCGCAAGCCTTGCCGGCGATTTTTACCCGGTTGTCATGGAACTTGCTGCCGGTTTCAGGATTCGCCCCTGGCTTGCGGTCGGAGCCTATACCTCGGCGAGCCAGCTTTCACCCTTCGATTTCGGCGGATTTCGGCCGGTCGTTTTGTCCCGCGCAAACGGGTATGGTATCGCCAGCGGTACTGAAGTAATACTGACGCCCTGGGCCGAAAAGTTTGTTCATCCCTTTGTGCGGATTGCGGCAGGAGGGAGAAGTGTCGGAACGCTGGTTGATGAGGACGGGACAGAAGGGTATGAGGCGGTGGTTGAGTACCGTTTTTTTCATGCAGCGCTTTCGCTTGGAGCAGAAGTGAATATCGGTGCCCATAGCTCCGTATTTGTCCGTTCAGGATGGCAGTTTACCGGAAACAACCGAATTTTCGATCTTGATGAGGGCGAACTGTCCGGCGCAGAAATCGTGATAGGCGGGCGTTTTGTATGGAATACCCGGGTATGGTAGGGTTCGGCGACTGAAAGACTTCGCCAGGTCTGTTATACTGGGATGTAATGGAGCATGTCATTTTTGCCCTTTACATCCTGGTATTCTCGACGGGCTGTGCCGGTAGCGTAGCTTTTGCCGTCCTGTATTATCGTACACGGCAGGCTCCGGTTATTTACTTCGCGGTGACGCATGCCGCGCTCTTGTTGGCTTTGGGTCTAGTTGCACTGTACTTTTATGCGGGCAGCGTGTTGGGCCTTGATACAGGCGCATCCCGCCTTTTTTCGCTGGTTATTCCGTTAGTGTTATTGGTTCTCAATATTTTGATATATATCGGACTGTATCTGGCTGTCAGCAAGCTGCCTGACGGAAGCGGCTCTCTCCGGCTACTGAAACGGGTTTTTGGAATATTGACCGGTATTCTTGTCTGCCTCATGTGCGCCGAGGCACTATTGCATATAGCGGGCATGCGCGAAAGTTCACCAATTTTTGGCGGTATTATTTCGGTAACCGTCTATGTTCTGGTTGCCGCCGTGTTGCTCCTGTGCGCGTATCTCTCGGGCTCTGTCGGGAGTTCTTTCGAACCCCGTTCCTTCCGGTTCTTGCTGCGCGGCTTTTCTCTGTGTCTGTATGCCTTCGTTCCCCTCACGATTGCTGAGTACGCATTAAATACCGCGACAACAGTCCCCTGGAAACCCTTGTCGCTTGAATATTTGGTATTTTTGGCAATCAATTGTATTGCCATCATCTCGGCAGGAATATCGCTAGTGGAAAATCTGCCCGCCTCATCTGCTCCCCTGGCCGTATCCGGTGAAATTGTCGCGCGCTTTGGCTTGACTCCCCGTGAGATCGAAATGGTCATGATGATTCAGCGCGGCATGACCAATAAGGAAATAGCCTGGGAGCTGAACATTTCTCCCGCGACCGTACGCACTCATATTTACAACCTGTTTCAAAAAGTTTCGGTGCAAAGTCGCATCGCGTTACTCAATGCGATTTTCCGGGAGTAGCCGGTGCCGGAAATGTGCTTTCCGGGCGACTTTTCCTACAGGTCGAGAAAAAAGCGGTGTATCCGGGTGTCTTCCGGATTCAGCTCCGGATGAAAGGTCAGGCCCAACAGCCGCTTGTAAGCGACCAGCACCGGCTCGCGCAGACCATGTCCGTCGGCTTCTGCCAGAATAGCAACACCAAGACCGGTCTTCTCTATCCGGGGCGCCCGGATAAAGGTTGCCGGGAACAAGCTCTGGTCGCCTCCCGCTATTTTAGGCGCAAGGTGAATGGGTTCTACGAAGGACTCTGTTTGCCGGCCATATGCGTTTCGCCTGATGGTTACCGGAAGTACCGAAAAGGGTACAACCCGGTCGTCCGAGCAGGTTTGTGACAACATGATCAAGCCCGCGCAGGTGCCCATTACCGCTTCGGTCCGCGCAAAATCGGCAATCGCCCGGTACAGCGTGCTGCCCTGTGCAGGGGCCCCCGGTTCCCAGCCGCTCTCCATAAGGAGTCGGGTCAATACGGTTGACTCGCCTCCGGGCAGTACCAGCCGGTCGCACCCCTCAAGGTCCGTGTCAGTCCGTACTTCGCGTACTGGCTCGCCCAGGGACGAAAACACGGCTGCATGACGGGCAAACCCGCCCTGCAGCGCGAGTATGCCTACCATCCGCGTCCCGCCATTTTTTCAGTCTCATCAAGCTTCGTTACATCGATGCCGTCCATCGCGGGGCCCAGTCCGGTAGAAACCTCGAGCAGGACCGCAGGATCCTGGTAATGGGTTACCGCCTTGACAATTGCGCGTGCGCGTTGCTCGGGATCGTTTGACTTGAAGATTCCCGAACCGACAAAGACCGTTTCGGCGCCAAGGTACATCATAAGTGCCGCATCTGCCGGAGTCGCAACACCTCCAGCCGCGAAATTGGGCACCGGAAGTTTGCCAAGTCGACGGGTTTCCAGCACAAGCTCGAAGGGCGCCTGAAGTTCTTTGGCCGCAGTCATGAGTTCGGCTTCATCCATGCCCTGAATTCTGCGAATGTCCGCCATCAGCTGGCGCATGTGCCGTACGGCCTCGACCACGTTTCCGGTTCCGGCCTCTCCCTTGGTGCGGATCATCGCCGCTCCTTCCCCGATTCTGCGAAGGGCTTCGCCCAGATTACGGCAGCCACAGACAAAGGGTACCTTGAACTGGTGTTTGCTGATGTGAAATTGTTCGTCCGCCGGGGTAAGAACCTCGCTTTCATCGATAAAATCGATTTCGAGGGCTTCGAGGATACGGGCTTCGACAAAGTGGCCGATTCTGCATTTTGCCATGACGGGAATAGAAACTGCTTTCTGAATTTCCTTGATCATGGCGGGATCGCTCATCCGGGAAACGCCGCCATCCCTGCGAATATCGGAGGGAATGCGTTCAAGTGCCATAACTGCCGCGGCGCCCGCCTGTTCGGCAATTTTAGCCTGTTCCACGTTGGTAACATCCATAATGACCCCGCCCTTGAGCATTTCAGCGAGTCCGACCTTTACCGCGAAGGTTTCCTGTTGATTCATCTTCGTTTTCTCCTTCTGTAGGTAGGGATACCTTGGTTCCCGACCATTCAATATCCAAGTGGCAAACCGCGTTATCGTTCGCGCGGTTAAATGTCTCCGTATATAATGCCGGAGGTATCATTCTTTTGCTTGTTCATGTAGGCCTCGATCGCCCGGGAAAGACGCCGAATCCCCTCGTTTATGTCGACAGGATCCAGTGACCCATAACAAAGCCGCAAGGATGAACCGCCGTCAAGCTCGAGCGTGTCGCCCGGGAGAAAGCTGACTCCGTAATCAGAGGCAACCATGAACAGGGCAATGCTGGAGCTTCCCTGCGGCAGGCGGACTTGCAGCTGAAAACCGCCTGCCGGCTCTGTCCAGCTGACCCCTCCAGGCATCCATTTTTTCAGGGCCGCCAGCGTACAGTCCCTGCGGGACAGATAATGCAGGCGGATACGTGTGCGGTGGGCACGGAAACCGTCATTGTCTCGAAGAAAGGCTTCCGCTATACCCTGCATGAGGGGCGGGCACCCAAGATCCATTGCTTTTTTGATAGCCGTAAGTTCCCTGATGCGCTCCGGTGAACTGATAACCCAACCAACGCGAAGGCCGCTGATAAACGATTTTGAAAGCGAACCCAGGACAGCCGCGTGCTCCAGGCCGGGGGTTATTATGCACGATAGAGGCAAGCCGCTTTCCGGATGGATATCACGGTATACTTCGTCTGAAATGACCAGGGAGTTTGTTTTCCGGGCCCAGTCTGAAATGGCCTTGTGTCGGTCCTCGCTCATGTTGGTTCCCGTGGGGTTGTGCAGTATGGGACATACATACAGAAACGATCCCTGTCCTGCGGGAAGACTATGTTCAGGAATGCCCGAATCGCTGCGGGCAATACCGAAGACTGTTCGCGAGAAGGCTGAAAAGGCATTGATGACGCCCGCATAGCAGGGCGTTTCACAATAGACGGGGGCTTCTGTTTCCGCGGCCTGCCGCGCAAGGAGCGAGAGGGCTTGCTGGGAGCCGCTGGTGACCAGTATTGATTCGCTGCTCACGGGAATCCCTTGTTCCTGATAGAGCTCGGCAATGGCCTGGCGCAAGCCTGGCAAACCGCGACTGTCTGCATAATCGTGGAAGATGGATTCTCCCCCTGAAAGGGTTTGTTCGGTCAAGCGTGTCAAAATGCCGGGCTCGATGGTGCCGGGCGCACCAATTCCGCGGGTAAACGCGATTGTTCCTTCTTTGTGGCTTGCCGCCATAAAGGCGCTCATATCCCGCGAAGTCTTGGGAAGCAGATTCCCCGGGAGATTCTTTTTATCATCGGGACGTGAGACGAAGGTTCCCCGACCGACATGGGAATGAACGAGCCCTTCTCCCGCCAGGTCTTGCAGGGCCCGGCGGACGGTAGCAGCCGTGACCCCTTTTTCACGAGCCAGGTCGATAACCGCCGGAAGCCGGTCGCCGTCCTTCAATGTACCATCGAAGATCGACTTCTTGATGTCGTCGCGTACGTGGATGTATCGTAATTGTTGCCCGCTGTCATTTTTCATCTTGTATTAATACAGTATTAATACATAAATTGAGTGCTGGTCAATC
>LVBK01000067.1 GCA_001604385.1 Spirochaetales bacterium Spiro_09
CCTCCAGGTTGCCGCCAACTATTACCTTCCCGTCTTTATCGATGAACAGGGATTCTGAGCCTGCCAGGCCTGGATTGAAACACATCAAGCAGACGGCAAGTATTACCATCAGATTTATAACTGTATTACGTTTCTTATCAATCATTGTTATTTTCCTTCACGGTTGAAGCGGAAGCATATGCTTCGCTTTAATAATCCAGTTGACGGAGATGTTCCTTGGGCGGGTTTCCGCTCCCCCCGCCGCATCAACCTCTTTGCCGGCGAAATTTCTGGCCCATCCGGCTACGGCGATCGGATCCCCCGTTGATCTTCCTCCCGCCAGGCCGGCATGGGCGGCGTTAACGGTATGTTTATGAGTTTTTAACTGATCTTCCTGGACTGAACCGACCTTGTCGCCGGCATTGCCATTGGGCGCGGGAGCTTGACGAAGACCGGACTCCGGGTCTCTTTTTGAGCCCTGATCAACGCCCCGGAGAAAGAGTCCGCGCATGTCGGGAACCTGAAAGGTTGTATCGGAAATGCTGCCGAAGGCGGAGCCGATTGCATTATACAGTTCTTTGTATTCCTCGCGGGAAACGGAAACGCCGTTGCAGGGGAGCCATCCCTGTTCACGCAACCTGTTGACTGCATCAATGTTGGCCGTATCGCCGCCGTAAGCCATTATTGTTCCGACGGGAACGTGCAGATTTAAAGCCTGAACATCTTTCTGCACGCCGGTTACGGCAGTCTTTACTTCGCCCAGTGAAGCGCCTTTATCGGTCATAAATTCTTCCGCTTTGACCGTGCCCGAAACATCCAGATTTGCTTTCGACGTACTCGTTCCGATGCTGACATGACCGTCTTTGTCGATGAACAGGGCGTCGACGGCGTCCCCGGCATGAAGCAGGCCGCCCTTGCCTGACATTCCCAGCAAAGCAACCGCGGCGATAATAAATATTCCACGAAATAATCGACGGATTCCGACGACTGTACCACGTTTTACTTTTTTCCGTTCAGCTGCAAATATCGGCAATCCGCGCAGTTCCGCAAGCTGTGCTCCAATTCCGGCACTGTCTTTATACTGTTGTTTCATCACAGATAATATGCCTCCTTCAAAAATCCATCTGTCCATTACCACCGGATAACCACCAATCCATTGCCGCCCTTTTGGTTGTCCTGGCCTCCAATACCAACACCCGGCTGATAATCAGGGTCCGTTTGCAGCGGACATTGTCTTTGTGTTCCCGTTCGTGTGCTTGCAAATGCAGCTTTTTCACTTATATGACCAGAGCCTCCGCCGCCACCGCCCATCGTGTTTTTTTCACTATATGCTCCGGAACCGCCGCCCTTCCAGCCGCCGCCACCACCGCCGCCCCAGGAGTTTAGTTTGATGGTGCCGCCGTTAGGCCCGTCACCAGGTCCTCCATTGACTTCGCCGCCGGCACCTGCAGAATTCTGGTCTCCTCCTCTGCCGCCATAAGCATGCTTTCCATCATATTGCGAATATCCGTTCTCGCCGGCAACACCACCGCCGGCCCCTCCGGAATTGCCTTTACCCCAGAACAACCATGACCGTGTGGAACCGCCGCCACCACCGCCGCCGGCAACGACCAGTTCATCCTTTTCACGAACGACAGCTGATCTGCCGCCGCCACCACCGCAATACCTGTTGTCCTGATTATTAGCGGTGGCGGCTCCACCGCCTGCATAACCAATCCCGGTTTGATGCACCGCACCGCCCTGGCCGACAATGATGGTCAGTGTTTCGCCGGGGGTGACGGTCAAAACGCCGCGTGAAAAACCACCACCGCCTCCATCGGAACCATATCCCCAACCACCCTGGGTGCCGCCTGCACCGCCGGCTCCCCAGACCTTGACAAATATTTTTGTTACGCCTTCGGGAACATTAAACTTCTGATCAACACCCGGATCTTTATAGTTATAGGAGATGACATTGTCGCCAAGGCGCGGCGTCGTTTCCATTGCAAACCACGTACCTTCAAAAAATACCTCGACCGTTTTTGCTGTGGTGTTGTATCGCAGCGCGCCGTCTTTTGGCGATGCTTGACGTTGCGCGGTAGTGCCTGCAGGTAATGTGAGAGCTCCGGTGCTACTGATGGCAAGGTCGCCGGTCATGATGTTACCATTATTGTTGAATGTCAGGGAAGTGGCG
>LVBK01000025.1 GCA_001604385.1 Spirochaetales bacterium Spiro_09
AAGTAATATAAAAGACAAAATAATGCCTATCCCGGAAGTTTTGATATTGCGCCTCCCCATTAACCCTGTATATAGTCATTGCATACAGAGGAGACATGATGATGGCACGACAAATTAAAATTTTTGACACTACCTTGCGCGATGGTGAACAGGCCCCAGGTTGCAGCATGAACCTGCAGGACAAACTGGAAGTTGCCGAGAGTCTTGCTCGTCTTGGTGTTGACATCATCGAAGCCGGCTTTGCCATTGCAAGTCCCGGCGATTTTCAGTCCGTTCAGGCTATTGCCCGATCAATCAGGGGGGTGACTGTCGCATCCCTTTCACGGGCTCTGGAAAAAGACATAGACGCTGCCTGGGAAGCCATTCGTGACGCCGAAAGCCCGCGTATTCACACTTTCTTGGCGACCAGTCCGCTGCACATGGAATTTAAATTGAAGAAAACACCCGACCAGGTGTATGAGCAGGCGGTTCGCATGGTGAAATATGCGCGGAATCTCTGCGGTGATGTCGAGTTTTCGCTCGAGGACGCATCCCGTTCCGATCCGGTCTTTATGTACCGGGTTATAGAGGGCGTTATCAATGCCGGTGCCTCCACGGTCAATATTCCCGATACGGTCGGTTATGCAGTCCCCGAAGAATTTGCCGCGCTTATCCGCGGGATAAAGGATAACGTACCGAATATCGATAAGGCCGTCATTGCCGTTCATTGCCACAATGATCTTGGTCTTGGCGTCGCCAACAGTCTTGCTGCTGCCATGGCGGGTGCTGACCAGATCGAGTGTACGTTGAACGGTCTGGGTGAACGGGCGGGTAATGCCGCCCTCGAAGAAATTGTCATGAACCTGTACACCCGCAAGGATTATTACAATATGACTACCCGTGTCGATACTACCCAGATATGGCAGGCTTCGAAAAAGGTGTCGAAGGCGACCGGCGTACGCTGCCAGCCGAACAAGGCGGTAGTCGGCGAAAATGCCTTTGCCCACGAATCGGGTATTCATCAGCATGGCGTGCTCGCCAACCGGGCAACCTATGAAATTATGACACCCGAATCTATCGGGTTGCCGAATAACAAGATGGTACTGGGAAAACATTCCGGTCGCCATGCCTTCGAGGAACGACTGGTGTATTTGGGTCATCGGGTTTCAGAGGAACGTCTGCAATCCCTGTTTGAGGAATTCAAGGTGCTTGCCGACAAAAAGAAAACCGTCTCCGATAGAGATATAGATGCTCTGGTCTCCGGCTCGGTGACCGGTATTCCGGAAACCTGGAAACTTGACCGGTTTGTCATCAATTCGGGGTCTTCCATTACCGCTACCTCCGTAGTCCGCTTGCAGGCACGGGATGGGCGGAAAATAGAAAAGGTTGCCATCGGCGACGGCCCGGTCGACGCCTCGCTCAATGCGGTTGACAAGATTATTGGCGGCGGGGAAATACGGTTGGAGAATTTCAGTTTGCAGATTGTTGACGCAACCGATACCGGTGCCGACGCGCAGGGTGAAACCCATGTCCGCATTACCCGGGAAGGGAGAAGCTGGAACGGTAGCGGCGTGTCGACCGATATTGTGGAATCGACGCTTAAGGCATACCTTTCAGCAGTCAACGCAATGTTTTTTGAACTTGAGCAGGAAGAAAAAAGGAGCGCGTCATGAATCCGTCAGCAGAAGTACTGAAAACCGTTCACATTTTTGATTCCACGCTTCGTGACGGAGCGCAGGGAGAGGGCATCAGTTTTTCCGTGCAGGATAAGTTGCATATTGTGAAGGCTCTGGATGAGCTGGGGGTTGCCTTTATTGAAGCCGGCAATCCCGGTTCAAATCCCAAGGATCTGGAATTTTTTGAAGAAGTTAAAAAGATGCAGCTCAAGACAGCCCGGCTCGTCGCATTCGGAGCGACACGGCGGAAAGACCTGGCGGTTACCGAGGACGTAAACCTGGCGAGTCTTTTGTCTGCCGGCACCGAATGGGTATGCATTTTTGGTAAAACCTGGGATTTTCAGGTTAAGGAAATTCTTCGGGCAAGCCTTGACGAAAACCTTTCCATGATTCGGGATACCATGCGCTATTTGACCGAACAGGGCAGGGCCGTGCTCTATGATGCAGAGCATTTTTTTGACGGCTATCGGGCAAATCCCGAATATGCCATGAAAACCCTGGCCGCTGCCCGCGAAGGCGGGGCTCTTGCGCTGGTGTTATGCGACACAAATGGCGGCACCTTGCCGGATGAAGTTCAATCCGTTACCAAACGGGTGGTTCAGGAATTTGGCGTGCCGGTCGGTATTCATTGCCATAATGATACCGGAATGGCCGTGGCAAGCTCCATTATGTCGGTTACAGGAGGAGCTACTCAGGTACAGGGAACCCTGCTCGGTTTTGGTGAGCGGACGGGGAATGCGAACCTGTCAACGATAATGGCAAATCTGACCCTCAAAATGGGAATTCCCTGTTTGCCTGAAGGCCGAATTGCCGATTTGACTCCCATTTGTCGCCGCCTTGCGGAAATTGCGAATATCACTCTTGAAAACGGGATGCCCTACGTCGGGTACAACGCCTTTGCCCATAAGGCCGGTATGCATATTGACGCGGTCACCAAGAATACTACCGCCTATGAGCATGTTCCTCCAGCCTCGGTTGGCAATGAACGAACCTTCCTGATGAGCGAGGTAGCGGGACGATCCATGATTATAGAAAAGATCAAGAAATTCGATGCCGACATCAACAAGGATAGCCCGATAGCCGCAACCATCGTGTCCCGTGTCAAGGAACTGGAACATCAGGGCTACCAATTTGAAGGCGCCGAGGGGACATTCGAGCTTTTGGTGCGAAAAAGTATGGGAAAGTACAAACCCTTTTTCGATCTCCATTATTACAAGGTTATCGGAGAGCAGCCCCGCGCCGAAGGCGGATATACCTCCTTTGCACAGATAAAAATCGGGGTCGAGGATGAAATGGCCATTATGGCCGGCGAGGGCGACGGTCCCGTCCACGCGCTCGACTGCGCGCTCCGCAAGGCCCTGGAGCGGTTCTATCCCGCGGTCAAGCACATACGGTTGACCGATTTTAAAGTGCGGGTTCTCGATTCGCGGAGCGCAACCGCTGCCAAGGTTCGGGTTCTCATAGAATCGACTGACGGGGAAGAGGTATGGACTACCGTCGGGGTTTCCACTGACCTGATTGAGGCTTCCTGGATTGCGCTTGTCGACTCCTTCGAGTTCAAGCTGATATCAGACCTTGAAAAGCGGTTGCATCCCTATGCGTAAGGGCTGAAATGTCTTTAGGGCACCTCTGAATACTCGGTTAGTATTTAGAGGTGCCTTCGCAAATCCTTACAGGATTTGCACTTTTATTTGTCGACCTCTAAAAAACTGAGGTTTTTAGAGGTCCCCTTTACAATTTCCCGGGTTTTCAGCTAGTATGTTTTAACAAATACTGAAGATATGAAGTCTCAGTAAAAAAACGGAGAATACAATGAACTACAAAATTGCCCTTATACCCGGAGACGGGATTGGTCCCGATATCGTACGTGAAGGCTGTCGCGCTCTCGACGCTGTCGGAAAAAAATTCGGTCACAGCTTTTCCTACACCGAATACCTTGCCGGTGGGTGCGCGATAGACGCAACCGGCGAACCGCTGCCGGAAGCCACCCTTAAAGGCTGCTGCGCAAGCGATGCCGTTCTGCTGGGTGCCGTCGGTGGTCCGAAATGGGATACCCTGCCCGGCGCGAAGCGTCCGGAAAAGGCGCTTCTCGGCCTTCGCGGGGGTATGAAAGTGTATGCAAACCTTCGTCCTGCCCTTTTGTTCCGCCAACTTTCGAATGCCTGTCCCCTCAAAAGCGAGATTGTCGGTGACGGTCTTGATATTTTGATAGTGCGTGAACTTACCGGAGGCATATATTTCGGCGACCGGGGCAGAAACGCGGCCGGGGATTCAGCCTGGGATACCGAGGCATACAGCGCGGAAGAAATCGAGCGGGTATTGAAGATCGGTTTCGATTCCGCCATGAAACGTAATAAAAAACTGTGCGTGGTGGATAAGGCAAATATTCTTGAAACGAGCCGACTGTGGCGGGAAGTAGCCGAGCGGATGAAGGCTTCCTGGCCCCAGGTGGAGCTTTCCTATATGTATGTAGATAACGCCGCCATGCAGCTTGTCCGGAATCCCCGTCAGTTTGATGTCATCGTGACCAGCAATATGTTCGGGGACATTCTTTCTGACGAAGCAAGTCAGATAACCGGTTCCATCGGCATGCTCGCTTCAGCCTCTCTCGGAGATTCCGGCCCCGGTTTGTACGAGCCGATTCACGGTTCCGCACCCGATATCGCGGGCAAGGACCTGGCGAATCCTCTTGCCACCATATTGACCTGCGCCATGTTGCTGCGTTATTCCTTCGGTCTGGAGAAGGAAGCGGCCGCCATTGAAGCGGCGGTAGAAAAGGTGCTTGATGATGGCTGGAGAACGGGCGACATTGCCGGTTCAGCTGCTGACCGTACCGCGCTCGGCTCGAAGCTGGTCGGAACTAAAAAAATGGGCGATCTGGTGGTCGCCGCCTTGGAGTCCTGATACGGGCAATCTGATACAGGGCACCTCTACAATAACCTGTGCAAAGGAGCGGTAATACTATGAAATGTACCGGAGCGAAAATAGTCGTGGAGTGTTTGATTGAGCAGGGAGTCGATACCGTATTCGGCTTTCCCGGCGGGACCATACTGAATATTTACGACGAACTGTATAAAAACTCGGATCGGATCCGGCATATTCTGACCGCTCATGAACAGGGGGCCGCCCACGCCGCGGACGGTTATGCCCGGGCGTCCGGCTCGGTCGGCGTCGTCATGGCAACCAGCGGCCCCGGTTGCACAAATCTGGTAACCGGCATTGCAACAGCCTACATGGATTCAGTTCCCCTGGTTGCCATTACCTGCAATGTACCCCAGCATTTGCTCGGCAAGGACAGCTTTCAGGAAGTGGATATTACCGGCATTACCATGTCGATAACCAAACATAATTATATTGTGCGTGATGTTACCACCCTCGCTGCGGTTGTCCGTGAAGCCTTCGATATAGCCCGCAGCGGAAGACCCGGACCGGTGCTTATCGACATTCCCAAGGACGTAACCGCTTCTGTTACCGATTTTGATATTCCGTCTCCCGGCTCGGTCACAAAAAAATCGGCCCTGGTTGAGCGCTGCGATGCCAAAATTCCGTATCCCGGTGAAGAGGAGTTCGACACCGTCTGCGCTCTTCTCGATGCCGCGTCAAGGCCTTTTTTCTATGTCGGGGGAGGCGTCATCATTTCCGATGCTTCGGAGGAGCTCAAGGAGCTTGCTGAACGGCTCTCCGCGCCGGTGTCCGTTTCGCTTATGGGCAAGGCCGCCTTTCCTTCCCGGCACGAACTGTGCACGGGGATGATCGGCATGCACGGTACCAAGGCGTCAAATACCGCCGCAAACCAGTGCGATATACTTGTCGCCATCGGCGCCCGCTTTTCAGACCGTGTTATTTCCGATCCGTCAAAATTTGCCCGTCATGCCAAAATCATCCAGATCGACATTGACAGCGCGGAAATTAACAAGAATATCAGGACCGAAGCCTCTCTCAACGGAAATATCAAGTGCATTCTCAAAGAAATACTTTCCAGGGTAGGAAGCAGGCCCCGCAGCGAATGGAATGACAAAATCGCGGAGTGGAAAACCCATCTCCCGGCCATGTACTCCAAAAAAACACCCCTGCATCCCAAGTTCGTTCTCGAGACCATTCACGAGCGGGTTGGCGATGACGCGATTATTTCGACGGAAGTCGGCCAACACCAGATGTGGGTCGCGCAGTTTTATCCCTTTTCCAGGCCGCGCACCTTCCTGACTTCAGGCGGTCTGGGAACCATGGGCTTTGGAACCGGGGCTGCCATGGGCGCACAAACTGCCTGTCCCGACAAGACCGTAGTTCATATTGCCGGGGACGGCTCGTTCCGTATGAACCTGAACGAGCTTGCCACAATCTCGCATTACAATATGCCGGTCATCATCATTGTCGCGAACAACGGCACTTTGGGCATGGTTCGGCAATGGCAAAAAATGTTTTATGACAAGCGGTATTCTGCTACAACCCTTGACCGCCCGCCCGATTTTGTTCGCCTGGCCGAAGCCTTTGGCGTACGGGGTTTCCGGGCAACCAACGAGGCCGAGTTCAGTTCGGCCTTTGATGCCGCCCTGTCGAAACGGGAGCCGGCAGTCATTGATTGCTATATGGATATCGACGAGATGGTTTTTCCTATGGTTCCTGCCGGAAAACCGATTGACGAATTACTGCTTGATGCCTGATTATTGAAAGCAATGCTGTTTCCAACTTTCAGCTTTGCATTCTTTTTTCTCGCAGTATTCCTCGGTTTTTGGTATGTTTTCCGCAAGAAAACCGAACGCACGCCGTTCCTTATTGCCGCCAGTTTCCTGTTCTATGCAGTATGGGACTGGCGGTTCTGTTTTCTTCTTGCCCTTTCTGCCGCGGCAAACTACGGTTTCGGGTATCTGGTTGGCACCACAAAGGAGCACCTGTACCGCAAACTGTGGATGATTGTATCGGTCGTGGTAAACCTGCTCGTCCTTGCATTTTTCAAGTACTACAATTTTTTCGCCGAATCGGCCAACAATCTGTTGCGGCTGGCTGCCGGAGAGCCTGCTCCCTCCTTTTTGTTTCCCGCCCTTGCCATTATCATGCCGGTCGGCATATCGTTCTACACCTTCAAGGTCATGAGTTATGTGTTCGATGTATATCTGTGCCGCATGACTGCTGTCCGCTCGTTCCCCGACCTCTTGCTGTATGTTTCTTTTTTCCCCCAGATTGCCTCGGGGCCCATTGTTCATGCCGCCGACTTTCTTCCCTCCCTGGATCAAACTCTTTCAGCGGGCATCGATCCCGATTCCCGTCCAATAGAATTCGCGCGGGCCTCTGTGCTTATCATGTCGGGTTTGTTGAAGAAACTGGTGTTTGCCAATTTTCTTTCCACGCTCTTTGTGGATCCGGTACTCGCAGATCCCGCGTCGGTCCATGCCCTTGAATCCTTTCTTGCGGCCATCGGATATTCGGTAGTCATATATACCGATTTTTCCGGATACAGCGACCTTGCCATCGGAATTGCCTTGCTTCTCGGTTTTCAAACTCCCGCAAACTTTAATCGTCCGTACAGTTCTTTTTCCGTGACCGAATTCTGGAAACGCTGGCATATAACCTTTTCATCCTGGCTACGTGACTATCTTTATTTCAGTATGGGCGGTTCGCGGTTCGGCAAAATCAGAACGCTTGTGGCTCTTGTATGTACCATGTTGCTCGGCGGTCTGTGGCATGGAGCCTCCTGGACCTTTGTCCTGTGGGGTTTGATGCAGGGAACCGCCCTGGCGCTTGAACGCGCCTTTGAGTATGGCAATAAACGGGATTCTCGCTGGTGGGTTTCTGCAGGGCAGATAGTCCTGACCTTCCTTTTTACTACCATTAGCTGGATCGTATTCCGTGCCGCCTCTCCTGAATCCGTGTCTTCCTGGTTTGCCTCTCTCGGTGGCTTCGGGAAACCCTTTGTGCATACATCCCCCCTCATTCTTGTTCTACTTGTAAGCGGTCTTGCCATGCATGCCATTCCGGATCGTGTCAGACATGAAGCGTTTTCTGTGTGGAAACGTTTGCCGCTTCCGGTTCCGGCAATACTCACCGCTCTTTTTCTTGTGGCCTTGTCGATTGTCTCGATGTCGGGCGTAGCTCCCTTTATTTATTTCAGTTTTTAGGGGTATTCAATGGCAAAGGATACCCGGTCGGCAAATGGCGTCATGCTCTCGCTTCTTATTACCGCAGTATGTTCTGTCATGCTGCTCGGCCCGGTTCTCTGGATTCCGGCCTCCCGTATTTCCTCGCTTCCTTTCAGGGTGATCGCCCTTGCCTGTACGGACGCCCTTGAAATGCTTTCCCGCACCTTGATTTTACATGAATATGTAGAGGACCTGCGCTCGGCCTTTTTGTCGGTGACCGGCCTGGAGTCGCATCCGGCCTGGGATACGCGCTATTATAATCTTCGCCCTGAAGCGTCTCTTCCGGAGCCGGCGGAATCCTCCGGTCATGTCAAAACTCCAACAGACGAGAGTATGAAAGAAAATATCGATGGGGGAGCGAGTGAAGCAGTTTCGACAGATCAAGGCCCTGTCGCGTCTCTTGCAGCACGAACGTCTCCTTCGCTGGATCTTCCGCTTTATTCGCCGGATAATCCCCTTCGACTCTATTTTTTCGGCGATTCCCAGGTCTATAGCCTTGGACATGGACTGAGCCGCCTCTGCGGTAAAGAGGGTCCCTTCGACATTACCGTGGTGCCGGTTCATTCAACCGGCTTTATCCGCATGGATTATTACAATTGGATAGCCAAATTAACCGATGTACTCGCTGCCGACCGCTATGATGCCGCCGTCGTCATGCTTGGCATGAATGACCATCAGAACTTCTGGAACAGTCAGGGAGAAATTGTCCGGACCGGTACGGATAAATGGGAACAGGCTTACGGCGAGCGCTGCCGGGCGGTCATCGATGCGGCTCTCCTTAATGTACGCCGTGTGTACTGGATTGCCATGCCCCTGGTAAAGAATAAAACGTATAATGGGCATTTACGCTATATTGACCGCGTTCAGGATACTATTGCGGCTGAATACAGTCCCGATCTGGTCGTCAGAATACCGCTTGTTCCCTATATACCCGGAGAGGGGCAAGAATGGAAACAAGTAATTGACCTTCCTTCCGGCTCCCAATTGCGTGCCATGAGCGATGACGGATCGCATTTTACCGTTGAGGGCGGACAATTTGTCATGCAGGGATTGTTTGAAAAACTTAAAACCCATTATCAATTTGAAGTCGAACCCGTTGCGCGGCTTCCCGAATAATTGGTATTCTTGCATACATAGACTGCCCCCAAACGGAGAACATACCATGCTTAAAAGAAATCCCTCGATCGCGAATCTGTCCTCGGGGTATTTATTTCCCGAGATTGCCAAACGGCGTTCCGCGTATGCAAAGGCGCATCCGGATGCGAAGATTATCAGTCTCGGTATCGGCAACACCACAGAACCCCTGACCCCGCATATTGTCGACGGTTTGACCGCTGCGGTACACAATCTGGGAACACCGGAAGGTTATTCCGGTTATGGCGATGAAGCAGGGCTGACAGCCCTCAGAGAGAAAATTGCCCATGTTCTCTACAATAATCTGATACGATCGGACGAGGTCTTCGTATCTGACGGCGCAAAATGCGATATCGGTCGTCTGCAATATCTTTTCGGACCGCGTGTCAATGTCGTCGTGCAGGACCCCGCATATCCGGTCTATGTGGATGGCTCGGTAATGATCGGCGCTGCGGGAAAATCCGGCGCTACCGGATATCGTGGTATCACCTACTTGCCCTGTACCGCTTCAAACGGATTCTTCCCGGATGTTTCGCGGATCAAGAAAAATTCCCTGGTGTATTTTTGTTCCCCGAATAATCCTACCGGAGCTGTCGCCACGCGACCCCAGCTTGAACAGCTGGTGCGTCAGGCACAGAAAACCGGTTCCGTCATTATTTTTGATTCGGCGTATTCCGCCTTCATTCGTGACCCTCAGCTGCCTAAATCCATTTATGAGATTGATGGTGCTCGCACCTGTGCAATAGAAGTGAACTCATTCTCGAAGCCCATCGGCTTTACCGGGGTTCGACTTGGATGGACCATAGTACCGTCCGAGCTGACTTTTGCAGACGGCACTCCCGTCATACGTGACTGGAGTCGCCTGACGACAACAATTTTTAATGGTGCTTCGAATATTGCCCAGTATGGCGGACTTGCTTCTCTTGATGAAACAGGACTCGCTGAAACCCGGCTTCTGACAGATTATTATCTTGAAAACGCGTCGATAATCCGTAAAACCCTGCTTTCCGGTCCCTTTAGCCCGGCGGGCGTCGAAGTATATGGAGGCGACAACGCCCCGTATGTCTGGGCCCGTTTCCCCGGCAAAAAAAGCTGGGATGTATTCGATTTCTTTCTTGATTCCTGTCATGTCGTGTGTACTCCGGGTGCTGGCTTTGGTCCTGCCGGGGAGTCATTCATCCGCTTTAGTTCCTTCGGACATCGCGAACAGGTTCTTGAAGCATGTAATCGCTTATCACAGGTACATCTTTCGTAAGATAAGGGGCCTGTATAAAAAAACACGAAGGCTATATCTGTAGCCTTCGTGTTTTTTTTCTTCTATTAAAGATAATCGTTAGATGTACTATTGTACCGCGCGTTCACTCAATTTAATGGTGATTCCGGTTTTCAGCTCCACCATGAATGTCTCAAGATCGTCAAGGGTGTCCCCGATGGAAAAACTGTATACCGCACCAGCGCCTTCCACAAAGAATGAAATATCGCTTTTGGGGAGCCATTCTATGCCGCAACCCAGAACCAGATTGCCGATTTTTTTTGAATCGGTATCAATACTCCAATAGTAGTATTCCAGGTAGCGGTAAATAAAATCTATCGAAATGCGGAAGGGCGAGCCCTTCTTGAATGCGGTTGTATATAATCCGTAATCGGTCAGGCTGACGACCCGTGTGCCTAGCAGGTCTTCCGTAACGCCATTGCGCTGTGAAACAGCAAATAAACACAACAGGTTGGGCAGATAGAACCCTGCTGTAATGCTGCTGGATCCGATGTAGTTCTGTCCGGATACCTGGACAGCCGAGGGAAGGGCAAAATCGGTATCGATTGACGCTATCCATATGCCTGGCAACAGCACGTTGACACCGATTCCCATACCCGGTTGAAAAAGGAGACTCCAGCTATTTGTACCTTGTTCGCTATTTAAAACACCAAAAGAAGGCCCTGCGCCTATTTCAAGAAAAGGCGTTCGATACACCGCGCGTGCTTTCAGAAGATTTCCGGTAAAGGGGTCCGTTTTCCACGTTATACTGCCACTTAACGAATCCGAAAGACGGTCCCTCATTTCGAATTCGCCACCGAAGGAAAATTGATCGGGATTAAACTGTCCGTCAAGGTTAACCGTAAAGTTGCTCGACGCGAGTGCGGCCGAAAGTTCCATTGCAAACAGGGGAATGCTTCCCGCACACATGCATACCGCGATTAAGGCTCCATAGACTCTTTTCATTAGTATACCGCCTTGAAACTTGCCCGGAATTCACCCGCATACTGTGGTGTATCAAAATGAAGCGGACGCAGAATAGCCGCCACTTCAAGCAGAAAATCCGATATGCGTACTGTGTAAAACGGACTGATTGAAAAACTGAACGGGGTTATCTCGCCGGGATCCAGGGGGTTGATGCTGCCCAGAAGGCTTATGCCTCCGCGTTTTCCGTGTGCATCCAGATTTCCGATACCGAGAAGAAGATTCAGTCCCAGATAATTTCCTTCAGGAATCCACTGCTCGTCGATACCCGAAAATTCGGGAGAATCCGTTGAAAGCGGTACGGAAAAAAAGGTAAGCGCAAAATCCATGGCAGCCAGTCGGACTCGGGGTTCGAACAACAGGTACATATTCCGCTCGAGGATTGCTGTTTTTGGTGTTGATTCCCGGATTCCGATTTCCGTATACAGCGAATTCCGCTCAGGATCGCCGAGTAGCGCTACTCCGCCACCCCGTATACGGAGATCCGCATCGTGAATCCTCAGCGATACGCCACCAAAAGCATTGAACTGAACAAGTTGTCCGGAGAACCCGTATCGTCCGTCGGCATTCATTCGTGCCTCGCGTTCCGTTCGGGTATTCCAGTACAGATACCCCGCAGCAACTGACGGACCGTTTCCCGGTACTCCCGCTACTGAAATTCCGGTTCCCCTGATGTGCTGCGATCCGGCAAAAATGCTCCCTGCCGGTTTGGAAGAAAATTCCGGCTCCGGTACGTGTATTTTATAGGTTCGCTCGAGAAGCGTCGGTGAGGCGGGGTTATCATGTGTTCCCGCAAAGGCTGATAATGAAAGGGTAGAACTCGCTATATTATCGTATTGAAATACTATTCCTTCAAACTGTACGAACCCCGGTTCGCTTTCGCTCTGGTCGGCATGAAAAAAACGCAGTGTGTCAGGCAGAAAAAAAACAGCCGTCGAGGATATTGAAAAGTGTGCTGTCGGCATAAACCTCCCGCCTAACAGCGCGCGTGTATACACTTCCGGCACGGCTGATGATTCGGCAAGCGTTGCGCTAATGTCAATTGATGCTTCAGAAAGGGACAATTCATGTGTCCAGGCCAGTGCTGAGCAAAAGAGCAACAGACCGCACAGAATCGGTACGCTTCGCATTTTTTCTCCTTTACCCAGTATATACCATTCCACTAAAAAGTGAAACACCGTTGTTATATCTTGACTATTCATAAAAAGCGTATAAACTTTAGAACTATGAGTGATTATCTGGATATCAACAACGAAGAACTTCTGAAAGATTTCTTCAGTGAGGCGGAACAACAGGTATACACCCTGGAAAGCAACATACTTGTCATAGAAAACGACCCTTCAAATCACGAAGCTATTGACGAGATCTTCCGGGCTGCACATACCCTCAAAGGTGGCTCCGCCACAGTCGAGATGCATGAACTTTCAGGGTTTACCCATGTTATGGAAGATCTCCTCGATGTCATCCGCGCCGGGGTAGTTCCGGTAACCGGACCGGTGGTTGATATTCTGTTACAGTCGCTTGACACCATCAAGGCAATGCTCGCAGCCCGTTCGGCTGGTACTGTCCATGGTGAGGACGTTTCTCCTTTGAAGAACGCTCTCCTTGCCATGATACCGTCCAAAGAAACAAAGAAAAAGTCTCCTTCCAAAACTGTGAAGGCTGCTCCACAGCCAACCGCGGCTCCAATGGTGAAAGCGCGTCCTGTTGCCACTGATGCCCTCAGTGATCCTTCATCCTTGCTCTCTGAATACGAGATTCTCGAATTGCGTGAATCGGTCCCTCCGGGAAGCAGTGTCTTTATCGTGCAGGTACGCTTTGATGAATCCAATCCCATGAACAGTGTCGGCGGTATACAGGTTTTTGCCGCGCTCAAGCAGATGGGTCAGGTTTTGAAGACAATTCCGGATTTCGACGCCCTCTACGAAGATCGATTCCACGAGCAGGTTGTGTATTTTGTGTCGTCAGACTCCGATGTTGAACAACTGCGTCGCTCTGCGATCATTTCGGATGTGACGCTGGATGTACAGGTCTCATTATTTGGCGCCAAGCCACAAAGCCTGCAAACCCCGGTCGAATCCAGACAGGAGACGAATCAGGTTCCGCTTTCTGTATTACCTGAAACCGGAACTGCTTCTATCGCTCGTCCTGTTCAAATTGCTGAAAGCGACGACGAGGATGACGAGGCTCTTCAAGTAGCTGAAAGCACTGTACAAACCATACAGAAAACGGCCAGGAAGCCCGCCGCTCCGGGTTCTTCATCATCTGGTTCCGTTCTGCGCGTTGACTCACGTCGGATTGATTACCTTCTTAACCTTGTCAGTGAAACAGTTATCACAAAGGCGTCTTTTAACCAAAGCGCCATTCATTTCTCCGACTTGCTGGTGGAGTTTCAGCAGGGAGAAAACCTGTATAAAGAAAAATTACGGAAACTTCTGGATCGCATTCCGGAATATCTCGAACAGGTTCAGTCGGGCTATACTATCAAGGATTTGAAAAAAGAGTTGAATACCGAATATTCTACCCTTTTCGACATATTCAATGCCTATGAGGCTAACATGAAGGGAACCGTAAGCAAGTTCCGTTCAGCCGCGCAGAATTTGGGACGAATCACCGGCGAATTGCAGGAAGGCGTCATGAAAATTCGCATGGTTCCCATCAGCCAGATATTCAGCCGTTTCCCGCGACTCGTCCGTGACTTGTCCCATGATCTTAATAAAAAAATCGATCTGGTTATCGAGGGTGAAGAAACCGAACTGGACAAGTCGGTCATCGAGGATCTTCTTGATCCTATCATGCACTGTGTCCGTAATGCCATTGATCATGGAATCGAATCTCCGGAGCGCCGGACTGCTGTTGGCAAAAAAGAGACGGGAACCGTTTTGCTCAAGGCCAGCAATGAAGGCAACATGATAGTCATCGAGATCGGTGATGACGGACACGGTATCGACGTTGAGGCGGTAAAGAAAAAGGCGATAAGTCGGGGTATCATTCATCCTGGCAAGAATTTGACAGATGTTGAAGCCTTTCAGCTCATCTTCGAACCGGGCTTTTCCACCGCGGAAAAGATTACCAATGTTTCCGGTCGGGGAGTCGGTCTTGATGTTGTCAGAACACATATCGAGAAACTGAATGGTACGGTAAACATTACGAGCCAACCCAATGTCGGTTCACGTTTTATTATTCGTTTGCCTCTTACGTTGGCTATTATTCAGGGTTTGCTCGTGCGAGTCGGAAGCGAAGTGTATTCCATTCCAATAACGTCGGTAATAGAAAGTCATCGGGTAAAAGCCGACGAAATCAAGCGTATTGACAATTACGAGGTCTTCAATGTTCGTAACGAAGTGATAAGCCTGTTGCGCCTTAACCGGCTTTTTGGCATTAAATCAACCGATACGGCAGAGTACAGCTATATTGTCATAGTTGGTACATCGGAAAAGAAAGTCGGTTTGATGGTTGACAGCCTCATTGGAGAGGAAGATGTCGTCATTAAGCCCTTGCGCGACCAGTTTACAAACTCGCCCGGTATCGCCGGTGCGTCCATACTGGGAGACGGGTCGGTATCTTTGATTATCGACGTCAGTCAGCTGCTTGATCTGGGATTAAAGCAGGAAATGCAAGCCCGCGAACGGCGTGAAGCATCTGTGTGGTAAGAGGGGTCTATGGCAGATAATGAAATGACTTTGACAGAAACAAAACAGGAAACTGACGACAAGCGGGAAGGGCGTATTGCTGTAATCGACTATAAAATGGTTACATTTTCCCTGGCCGGTAAAGATTATGCCATCGATATTATGCAGGTAAAGGAAATAGCGAAGGCCGGCAGGTTTACCTACGTTCCCAATACCTCGCCGTTCGTACTGGGCGTCTATAATCTCCGTGGTGATATTATTCCGATCATTGATTTGCGGATATTTTTCAATATTCCGACAAAAGCCCGTGAAAACGATGCGCTTGAAAATATGATAATCATTCATGTCGAAGAGCAAACATTCGGGATCGTAGTAGACGCAATCGACAAAGTCGTTGGAATATCAAAGAGTACCATACAGCCTCCGCATCCCATTTTTGGTGACATCAATATTAAATACATACAGGGTGTCGTCGAGAATCAGGGACGGTTGTATATTCTTCTTGAGGTAAGCAGAATTTTCGGATCGAAATCAAAATCCGTAGATGCCGAGAAGGTTCATGAAACAGAGGAACAGCTTATCAGCGAGCCGGTACGGACGGCAGCTTCAACTACTGACGAGCTTGACCTTTCCTTCATTGCCGACTCACTGGCAGCTCTTGCAAAATTCCATGTGTCACATATAAATACCGATTGGGTTTCCAACCGCTACCGGCATTGGCGGGATATCCGGCCTGCGGGAGACATTCAGCTGAAATCCGAAGATGATGCGCGCCAATATCTGGAAACATTCAGTTCTCCGCAAACCAATATGTTTTGGGATGGCTCGTATGCGGATGCCTTTCTCGCACTGTTGCCGCAAAATCAGGCAAAGCAGATTAATGTGTGGAATATCGGGTGCGGAAAGGGGTATGAAGCGTATAGTCTGGCTGTCCTTCTTCGTGAACGATACCCGAATACCCGTATACGTATCTACGCGAATGACTCGGATCTTCTGTCCATTTCAAATGCACCCATGCTTTCCTTTCCCGCGGAGAAGGTTTCCCCTCGCTATAAACCCTATCTTGTACAGGGTGTCGGAGGTGGTTTGACCTTCAATCAGAGTATAAAAGACCTGATTTTATTCGAGTATCATGACTGTACCAACCAGAATGCTGTTCCGAATATGGATATTGTGGTATGCCGGGATGTGCTTTCATATATGAATGTTAAGCAGCAGGCAACGGTAATGAATGAAATTTCTGACAAATTGAAGGATAATGGTATTGTATTTCTAGGAAAAAATGAAGCAATGCCCCATAATAGTGGGTGGTTGCGTACTGTAAAAGACGATGTAATTGCATTTACCCGGGAATAGCCGGCGCCACTAATAAGGAGAAACCGATGCGAGTAGAGTATATCAATCCGTTTGTTGAAGCAGCCTATAATATCCTTACAGAGGTTTTGGGCGGGGAAATTCGTCGGGGTGAGTTGTATTTGAAGTCCACCTCAATGCCGGTAATGGGTGTAGCAGCTCTTGTTGGATTGGCCGGGGATGTTGAAGGACGTGTCATTTTCGACATGAATATGGACACCGCCATGAAAATAGCATCCCAGATGAATAGCGAAAAACTATCTGCCTTTGATGATCTTGCAAAGGCAACAATTACCGAGCTTGCCAATCTTATTACTGCACAAGCGGTTACCAAGTTGCATGATCTTGGTTTCCGTTTTGACCTTACCCCTCCGGCGCTCTTCACTGGAGAAAATATGGAGATTTCCGATCATGATGTAGAGGCTCTTATCGTTCCCATGGAAACTAGCCAGGGAAAGGTTGAGGTCAATGTTGCTATACGAGACAGAATGTAAGAGAGGGAGCAAAATATGATATCGAAGCAGGATTTTCCGTCAATAAACGAAAGAGCCCCTGAGGGAGTCAGACCTGACGGTGTAGCCTTCAGGGTACTGATTGTCGATGATTCGATGTTTGTCGCAAAACAGATTGGCCAGATTTTGACCAGTGAAGGATATGAAGTTGTAGCGACTGCCACAGACGGGTTGGACGGTGTCGAAAAATATAAGGAACTGTGTCCGAATGTGGATTTGGTTACCATGGATATTACCATGCCCAAAATGGACGGTATTACCGCACTCGAGCAAATAATGGCATATGATAAAAATGCCAAGGTTGTCATGATAAGCGCTTTGGGCAAGGAAGAGCTGGTAAAAAAAGCCTTGCTCCTAGGGGCTAAGAATTACATAGTCAAACCGCTTGACCGTAAAAAGGTCCTCGAGCGTATTGCATCTGTTTTGTCCAAATAATTTATACTTGTTACAGGCCCTGCATCTTGCAGGGCCTTTTTTTAATGTTTGTAACACATTAAAAAGTACGAAGGGGATTGCAGGTCTAGTTACCTGTTTCTGCGGAATGTTGCGTCAGCCAATATCTATTGTGTTTTGATTCAATCGTAAACGAGCCATTGTCCATTGAACGCAATATTTTCCTGAGCCTGCTAATATATGCATGAATCGAGGAACGGGTTTCATTAGCGTCTATACCCCATATCAGTGCGCCGATTTCCTGTCGTGTAATGCCCTTCTCGCCGGATTCCGCCAGGAGTGCAAGAATTGTTTTCATTTTAGGCGGAACGGTATAAAATGCAGAACGGAGCGCTTTTTGTACAATAGGGCTATCCTGTTCCTCAATGCTTCCCGACCGGCAACTCTTCATCATTTTTTCTACCAGAAGTGTAAGCCGAGTATACCGCTTTTCCATGGCTTCTTCCTGGATTCCTGTTCTGCAATGCAACAAAAAACTGGTTCCTCTCGAAGAATCCGAGTCAATACTTATGAATGCCATGCGCGAATCGAAGCGCCTCAGATGCTGTTCAGGATTCAGCTTGTATTCTTCAAGTGTTTTCTTTTGAACGATAATCGCGTCTATGGACCGCGATTCCATAATCTGGTGAAGCCGTGACAAATTGTCCGCTTCGTAGACTTTGACGCTGTTCTCGGAAAAGAGTTTAAACATTTCAGAAAATCGGCGTCGACTGATTCGATAAACGATTACTGATATATTCATACGTATTTTTCGGCTAGATTATTCAAAATTTCCACAATTTCTTTTACATTGACTGGCAATGCCCTGGTGGGGTAGAGTGTATAAAGC
>LVBK01000068.1 GCA_001604385.1 Spirochaetales bacterium Spiro_09
AAGGCGGCGCTGGGCGAGCCGATGGGGAACATGGCGACGAACGAGCAGTTCCTGATTAATCCCATTTACGAGACGGCGATCATGCAGGACGCGGCGAAGCAGTCGGTGATGATGAACCTGGTGAAGCACCGGCCGATGACCGGGCCGAGCGTCTTTTTGCCGCAGCGTGACCGGGGAGGCGTGGATCTTAAATGGCTTACCTCCTACGGACAGAAGATCGAAGGCTCAAAGCCGCAAGGGGCGACGAGGGTTGAGCTTAAAGCCTACACCCTTGCCGGCTTTATTCCGTGGTTCGACGAGTTCGAGGAGGATGTGTTCGTTGATCTCGGCGGGATGTTCATCGACGAGTTTACCGAAACCTACGCCCTCGAGTTCGACCGGCAGTGCCTCCTTGCGAACGCCTCCCCTTTTACCGGAGCGTTCAACGCACCCGATATCAAGGCAAAGACGATATCCGGCGCGGCGGCGACGGCGCTGACGTACAAGGATCTCCGGGAAGCGGTGTTGATGGTGCCGGCCGAGGAGCGGAAGGATTGCCGGTGGTTTTTCCATGAGTCCGTCCTTGCCCATGTGACAGGGATAGTGGACTCAAACGGCAGGCCGATCTGGCGGGGACCTGCAGACGGCAAGCCCGGCACGGTGGACGGCTATGCCTACACTGAAAGCCACATTCTCCCGCAGATGGGGGATATCGGGACGAACCAACCGTTCGCGATTTTCATGAATCCGAAGCGCATTATCCACGGAAACCGGAAGGGCATCGAGATCAAGCGGTTCGACGCGACGACCGAAGCCCTTGAGTACGGAGAGCTTTTCCTCCGTTTCAGAAAGCGCGACGGCTTCCTCGTGACCAGAAGCAAGGGGAACATGATTACCCTGAAGACGGGAGCGTGAGCATGGGATATAACGCATACGTAAAACGGGTTTTCCCGATCCCCGGCCGTAAGGGTGCCGCCGCTACTGCTGTCGTACACGGACTTTTCCCGGCAAGCGATTCAAGGATGACGATTTCCTCGATCCGGGTTAAAGCGGGAACCGGCGCCGGAATCCTTGCGGTATTGCAAGTGGAGCAGGTGTTCAAGGGAAGCGCCCTTGTTGCAGGGACTCTTTTCACTGTTCCCGGCTTTCCTGCAGACTCAGCGAACAGAACCATAGGCCTCCGCTATCCGGGAGGCCAAACGTTCTTCAGAACAATCGCAAGCCAAGCTGGAGACGCGCTTACCCTTTCCGACAGCATCGAGGCAGAAAAGGGAATCACCGTCTATTTAATGGAAGAAGAAAGCGCGGACAGCGTTCAGGAGTTCAGCCTTGCAGCGTCTTCTACAACGCACCTGCATGCGGACTGTCCCGGCGTAATCGCAGGAAAAGAATTGGGCTACCCGGTTCTTTTGTATCTTGAAAATGCCGACGGCAGTCAGGCGATAGAAGGAGGAGTCGCGGCAGAAATACCAGTATAAGAACTCTTACGTAAAGAGATAAGGATGAGGGGGAGGTTTTTTTATCCTTGATACAAAAACCTTCCCCTTTTTTATTCGATGCTACCGGCACAAAACCATGAGGAGTCTATTGATGAATGAACTGATGAGTTATGAAGAAATGGCGAGATTATTGGAATTGGATCCGCGCAATAAAGAGCGGGATACCCTGTATCTCCATGCGTTCTCCGAGCGGATCGGCGAGTTCCTTAATCGGAATATCTTGCTCGATGAGACTACCGGCCGGGAGGAAACAAATTACCGGGAGTTCTTCCCGAAAGAGTATCCGGTTCGGGAGTTTATCGAACTTATAAACGCGCATACCGGAGAACCGCTCACGCTTGCCAAAGACACCCCCGTTCTCGACATCTCGCGCCCCGACGCTCACCGCAACCGCGCATATCGCATTGAAGGGAATCCGGAGAAAGACATCACCGTGCAATATCGCATCCGCTACG
>LVBK01000069.1 GCA_001604385.1 Spirochaetales bacterium Spiro_09
GCAGGAAGCCCTGGCCCGCAAGGTAGCGGTAGGGGTAGAAGTCCGAGTTTTGCGTAGCACGCGTACTTTCAAGAACGGCGAGCTGCCGGACTGCATCGTTATACCGTTTTTGCGCGCTCATCTTCTCGTCTTGCTGAAAGCCATGCCCGGAGGTAATTCTGTAAGCCTTGTCCATTTGAGCAAGGGTGGCACGGTGAAGGTTTCGCCAGCGGTCAAAGGCATAATTAAAGGAATCGGGCGCTTTTTGGATAATGAGACGCACATAGTCTTCGGTAAACCAGGGAGCCTCTTTTTCAATTTGAGGACCAAGGGCGCGCGCAAAGGAAAGGGCAAGCTCTTCCGCTTCTTTCGCGACGTGAGGGTCCCGTATGCGCTCTTCAATTTCCGGAATGAGGGGATAGTCCGGCTGACTGCGATCCAGAAGTTCAACGATGCTTTCCTTAATTTCAAGGCGCAGGGTGGAGAGCCAGATTGCATGGATGTGACTCTCCACGAGCTCGCGGTTGGAGAGATCAAGATTTGGCGCCTTCACGATACCGTGCACCATCTGGTTCATATTATGGAAAAACCATTGGTCGTGGGGGCTCATGGAGGAACAATACGTTATTACGAGAGCTGGCTGTCCGGAGCGTCCCGCGCGTCCGCTGCGCTGTGCGTAGTTGGCGGGAGTTGGCGGGACGTTTCGCATGTAGACGGTGTTCAATGTTGAAATATCGACGCCCAGTTCCATGGTGGGGGAACAGTAGAGTACCGGGAGACGCTGGAGTTCCGGAGTATCAGGATGAATCTCCTTCCACCATTCCTTGTCTTTCGAGGTGAAGCGGAACCGCGCTTCGAGGTCCATGCGGTCCAGGGATTCAACCTGGGCGGTATGCTCATGGGACTCGTATTCGTAAAGCCAATGCTTTTGCGAAGAAAGCGTTCGGGCCACCGATTGATAGAGCTGTTTGAAAAACGCGTTGCTCCTGCCCGTTACCTCAGTATCGACGGAGGGAATAGTCCACTCCATTGCGCCTGCCTTGAGCGCCCAGCCTGCAAGACCTCGTTCCAGTTCAAGCCTGGAGACATAACCGTATTCTTCCGCTTTCTCAAGAACCATTGTGACAAGATCCGCCAGTTCCTGCTGTTTCCAGGTATACACCATGTCGGTATAGGGCGTATTCCTCCAGAAGACTGCACGCTTCAGATTACGAAGAAGGCGGGAACCGTTACCGCCGGAAACGATCGCGTCATCCCGTTTTTTTAAGTGCTTGGGCACGGGAATAAGTACAAGATAACGAGTCACAAAGAGTTTCTCGTCCGCGCCAAAACTCCAGCGCTCAAGCAAATGCTGAAACGCGAGATTCTTCATCTGTTCCTGATCGGCCTGGTTTAAGTACCGCGAATCGATACAAAGATTTTTCCGCATTTCGGTAAAGATGCAGATAAAGAGTTCACGACGCGACTCGGAGTCAAGTTCCGATAGGATTCCACAATCTTTGAAATATTCGCTGTGGGTACAATAGTCTGTTAAGACCGAGTATCCGATAGACAACAAGCCTAACTGCTCAAGCGGCGGGTTGTTATGCCTCCAGCCCTTTCTAAGATCGCGAAGAAGACGATACCCCAGAACGAATTTGACGGCCCGGTGAGCGTCGGCCGTTTTAAGGCCAAAGAGGCGCGGGTTCTGCAAAAACTCGCGTTTGATTTCAGGCTCGTCCCGGTCGAACCCGAGCGCGCGAAACACGTGTTCCGCAAGGTCTTCTTCGGTTAGCGGCCGGTTTACGGCCTGCAAAGCGGAAAGCAAGGCACTTCGCACCAAGACTAAAAAGAGGAAGTCGTTAAAGTGCCCGGATTGCAGGGCTGCATCCTGCCGGTTATCGGTAAAACCGAGCATCTTGCGGGGATCGTAGGCACCGTCTGAAATCTCCTTTGAAAAGAGATTCTGCAGAACGCTCAGGGTAATCATGGTTGTAGCCGAGGATCGACCCTCTCCGGAAAGACCGGTCAGGCGGTTAATGTCCTTTCCGCTCGCTTCATGGATCATTCCGCACTTGGGACAGAATTTGACATGGCCGGGAAGGTACCAAAAGGGCATGTCTCCTTTTTCACCCTTCGCGTTAAGCTGATAGCGAATTGGAACATCCTGTTCATGAGTCGAGGAGACGCGCAAAGTTGCCGCCTTCCAGTCGAGCCAAAAATCGGGAAGGGTTTCGATATCGCCGGTAAATTCGAAGTCATCGCGGAGGGGAAGCATAAAGCCAAAGAATTGCTCCATTCCTTTTGGTATGGGATCGCCAATGTCCCGTGGCAGCCACCGATCCTCCATGCGTTGAACGGGGAAATATTCTTGGCCGCACTCGCGGCAGAAGTATGCGGTATAAAAACGCACATCCTCTGTTTCCCTCCCCGGAGCAAATCGTTGAGCATCAAGGGTAATAAGGCGCTTTCCTTCCTCTTCCAGGGTACACATAACCTTTCCCGGTCCGCTAATAAACTGATGAAGCTTAAAAGCAAAAGGCTTCCTGCCATTTTCGTCCATAAGCGCATGTGCCTTCATCAGGAAGGCATGCAGCGTTTTCAACGCAAGAGACACGTCAACATCGGCGTCCCGGACAAGGCGTTCTGCCGCGTTTTGAAGGGAAAGGGGCTGCGCCCGCTTGGGTTTCTCAAGGCCTTCAGTCTCTATCCCAAGGGTGCGCTCAACCCAGATCGCGAGCGGGTCAGTAAAAAAATCCTGCATGCCCTTCCAGTCGCGGACCCCTTCACGAATACGGTCTGCAAGGAGCGAGGCAATGCCTGTCTTGCTAATGCGCGGATCGGTTACCGGCTCCAAGGTTTCGCCAATGACATTACCCCGGGGAATGTCCATCCCGAAGATAAGACTCGCAACGCGCGCCACTACGGCTTGCTTTTCCTCGTCTATGCCGGTGCTCGACATGGTTGCAGAGGTACCCACGCATACAAGATTGTCCGCTTGCAGTCTTTGGCGCAAACGCCTGACCAGCATGGAAACATCGGCTCCCTGTCGGCCTCTGTAGGTATGCAATTCATCGAGAACCAAGAACTCAAGGCCCATACAATTATTCACGACGGCGGTGTCGCGCTCCTGATAGCGGGTTAGCAGGAGCTCCAGCATCATGAAGTTGGTAAGAAGTATATCGGGGGGATTCTCGGCAATTGTCTTTCTGGTTTCCGCGTCTTCCTGTCCTGTGTACCGCTTGACGGTAAAGGGCTCACTACCCTTTTCATAATCATGAAGAAATTT
>LVBK01000070.1:0-1627 GCA_001604385.1 Spirochaetales bacterium Spiro_09
ATTTTATGGAGCTTCAAACCAGCCTGTTTCACCTTATCCCAATCGGCCGCGCCGTAGGGATTTTCACCATGTGGAAATTGGGCCAGCACAACAACAGCCCGAATATTTTTCTGACTCATGACCGAGCCCAGCCCCGTGCGTCCGGCCTGTTTTGTCCGGAAAAGGCCTTTTGCTCCTTGTGCTGGTTTAGCCGCGTCAAAATAATGGCTGTTGATGCATCCATAGCTGGTAGTTGCCGCGCCCATACCCGTTGTTAAAAAGACGATGTTCTTCTTGTCATAACCGGCTTGCACGAACTGTTCAATAATAGTCTGCTCCAGATTAAAAACCTGATCAATCGGCGGCGCATCGATTAAGGATATCTCTCCCTGGAAACCATTGATGACTATCATGACATTTCTTTTCGCAATGCCTGTGACTTCCAAAGCATCAAAACCGGCATATTTAAGATACGCGCCGAAGTAGCCGCCGAAATTCGAGACGCCCGGAATGGAAGTCAGCGGCGATAGAGATATGGCCATACACTTGCTCGTTCCCGGAAATTGCGGAACACCGCCCAGCGGTCCCGGAGCAAAAATCAGCGGATTTTCCGGAGATTGAGCTGTTGTTGCCGCGGTTATTCTCCGGTGCAGCAGATAAAGGCCCAGCCCTCTGCCGCCGATAAAAAAATCCCGCACTTCCGGATTGAGCGGATCAACGGCAATGGCGCTGCCGCCCAGATCGATGGAAAGAATTTGATTGGCATATCCATGCTTAAGTGATGTTTTTGTGTACTTCATTTTTTGTTCCCTTCCGGCTTTCAGCCGTATTTTTCTTTAAAAGTGCCTGCGGGGCTGCGTAATATAAACAGGCAAGGAAGATCTGCTGTGCGGCAGAATACTGTCTGGTAAATGACGTGCTGTCATTTATTACGGCGCTGCCGCCTTCTTTCCCAGTTCATAAGCCTCCCGCAAGGCGGCCTCGTTGTTGGCGATTTCTCCCTTTTCGGCGGCGGAAGCCATGACGACGCCGAGCCAACGCATACCCGTCATTTCCACGGTGGATTTGAAACTGTGAACAATCGGGTCCGCCGTATGGACATCCGGATCACCGCAGACCGTAATCAGCCCGATGCGTTTGCCGTGCATTTGAGGATAATAGATTGTATGCCAGTTCCAGTCCGCATCGAAAAAGACGCACCAGCGGTCCAGGTATGCCTTCATCTGCGCCGTCATGGACCAGAAATAAACGGGGACGCTGTGGATGATAACGTGAGCTTCGAGTATTTTCTCCTTTATTTCGCTCATATCGTCTCTGATTACACAAATACCCGTTTTGTTGCATTTCTTGCAGTCCTTGCAGCCGGATATCTGTTTTCGGTCGAGAATAATCTTCCCCACTTTCGCCCCGCCCTCTTTGGCGGCGGCCAAAGCCTGGCTTAGAAGAATGTCGCTGTTACCCCGGACCCGCGGACTTCCCATAATACCCAGCACTTTCATATAGTCCTCCATATAATTAAATTCCCAGCCATTTTACAAAATTGAAGGCCAGTACTCCTCCCAGGTATGATGCCAGCAGGGTCAGCAATATTGTGGAATAAAACCATTTATTGCTGTTCATTTCTTTTTTCAAAACGGCGATTGTTCCG
>LVBK01000070.1:1758-2099 GCA_001604385.1 Spirochaetales bacterium Spiro_09
GCGGCCAGCCAGCTTTCTTCCACGATACCGGACGGATAATACGATAAAAACCAGATCAGTATCGAAACACCGAGAATTACAGTACCGGCCTTGCGGATAAAAGCGATTGTTCTCGACCAGACAACCATCATCATCGTTCTTAAATCCGGCCGGTGATAAATGGGCAATTCCATGATAAAAGGAGCATCCTGTTCCGCAATGAATTTATTCACAAAAATGCCGGCGATGCCCAGAGCAACAATATTCAGGGCCAGAATACTCCACGACACATAAGGGGCGGTCGGACCAAAGACGGCTGCCGAAACGAGCGTCAGGACGGCGAGCCTTGCCGTACAGGGCAC
>LVBK01000083.1 GCA_001604385.1 Spirochaetales bacterium Spiro_09
CCCTAGAACGAGTTTTTATAAAATATGGAAAAATGAAAGGTAAAGACTTGATAAAAGATGTTTACTTGAAATATCCATACTACGCTGTTAAGAGCAAAATTTTTACAGAGTTATTCAATGGGGAATTTATTTTACCATCGTTCGAAACTAATCAATCTTTGTTTTCAATTGGTTATGAGGGAAGAACAATTGATCAATATTTAAATACACTTGTTTCTCAAAATGTATCTACTTTGATCGATGTTCGGAAAAACCCTTTAAGCATGAAATATGGATTCTCAAAGAGTACACTTTTTAATGCAACAAGGAACCTTGGAATTGAGTATATCCATATCCCTGAACTCGGAATAGAATCGAAAGAGCGGAAAAATTTATATAACTTTACTGATTATAACAATTTATTTGATGAATATGAGGTAAAGATTTTATCAAAGGCAGACAAAGCAATAACTAAAATTGTGGAACTCTATGATAAAGGCCAAAGGATTGCGCTTACATGTTTCGAGAGAGATAAAGATTATTGTCACAGATCAAGAGTGACGAATAAAGTAGACAAGGAAACAGGATGTATAACCAGGCATCTCTAGTTATTCGCAGGGTAAAAGTTTTAATTTTGGTTAAAACATATCCTGTTCTATCAAAAAAGTATGGTGAATTAGTATGTACTGCTGGTCTAACCTCTGAGGGAAATTGGATAAGGCTCTATCCTCTTCCGTTTAGACTGCTTTGTGCTGATAAACAATTTAAGAAGTATCAATGGATTGAAGTAGATGTACAACGAAAAGAAAACGATCCACGGCCGGAAAGTCACCGAATAGTAAATATT
>LVBK01000071.1 GCA_001604385.1 Spirochaetales bacterium Spiro_09
GGTGAGAGAATTGATTGTCGGAATTATTACATATAAAAAATGGGAATGTAATATATAGCCAAATTGAACTGAGTCATGGTAACCGGGATAAAAATGCGGTAGATTTATTTCGATAAAATGCTGAACTTTTTGATGGTTGTGTTTGGCAACATTTTGCGGAATATCCATTTTATGCAGAATATATTGTTTTTTCACAAGCATATTCATAGCGTCATTCCCAGGAAAAAATATCTTTATTGTTGTTTTCACCACCAGGACTACCATCCGCACCATAGGAAATAATACCGAACGGCAAGCCGTTAGGGCCCGGGTTTTGATACGTATATGGGTTTCCCCAGGGATCCAGCTTTACCTTTTTCTCTATATAGGGACCGTCCCAATTAGGTGCGGCCGGAAACCCTGTCGGTTGTTCCCAAAGTGCGTCAAGATTTTGTTCTTCCGACGGAAAGTTTCCATTATCAAAAAAGTATGAATGCAGTGACAAGGACAGTGTTTCGATTTGCGTTCGTGCGGTTGCAGTTTTTGCTTTGTCAACATATTTGAATGCCATAAAACCGACTGTGCTGGTAAGTATCATAATTATGGCAATTACAATGATAGTTTCAATAAACGTCCATCCATCCATATTTCTTGCATTGAATTTCATATTCATGTCCTCGTTAAAACAGCGTGATAGTATTAAAAACTGGAATAATAAAATTAAACAATACGACAATTATGATAATACCAACTATTATTATTAACATTGGCTCAATAACTGCTAAAGCCCGTGTTAAGGACTCTTCCGCGCGTTGAAGATAAAAGGCTTCAAGTTGTCTGAACACATCCTCCAATACTGCTGTTTGACCTCCAATTCCCAGCCAGCTTCTGAAATATATGGGGAGAGACTTAAGATCCTGACTCGCAGAGTAGAGATCTATTCCTTTTTTAAGTCTTTCCTGCAGTAATACAATATCTTGCCCGATTGCAGTATTCTTGACCGACTCGAGCGTAGCCTGTAATGCATCCTCAATGCTCATTCCCATAGCAATTAGCGAATGTAAGGAGGAAGTAATAATATATAACGCGTTATCCAGGACTATAGTGCCAATGATCGGTACCTTTAGGATAAATGAGTCCCAAAAATAGTGCAATCGCTTGTTTCTTCTTGTAATTATATAATTGAGCGGTATCAGACTTATTAGTGCAATAGAAACAATAGCGACAATGATTCCGGCATGATTTGCCTTTTCAGCAAGCATCAATAAATCCTTCGATGACCGCCCTGATTCAATAAATGCACCAATAAAAGTGGGTAAAATAAAGACAAAAAGAAAAAACAAACAAAGTATTAGTGATAATAGAACAAATGCCGGATAGATTATTGCGCTTATTGTTCTTTCATGGATTTTTTTTCTTTGTCTTAATTGGTTTTCAAGCGTGATTAATGCTGAACCGAGAGAACCAATTTTCTCTGCTCCATATATTAAGCCCAATGTTACTTTATCAAAACCGTACGAATATGATGCCAGGGCATTATGAAACGTTTTACCGCTATCAAGTTCGGAAATGATGTGATGTATAAGCCTTTTGAGTGTTTGATTTTGAGAGATTTTCAATGATATTTCAAGTGATTCTCGAACAGTTATTCCTGCCGATAGAAGTGTTTTTAGACCTGATAAAAAATCATGCAAGTGATTTTGGGGGAATTTTTTAACAACCCTTAATTCTTGATAATGGATCTTTCTGGAGAGAATCCTGGTTAAGACGTAACCATCCCGATGTGCCATGAATGGAAGCTCTTCGAAGCTAATGTTATTGTACCATTTCTTGCTAACAATAGAGTCTTTCCATAATTCGCAATAGAATGAATATTTCATGCGTCAATGTTCCTCTCCACTTCTTTTATATCTGTCACACCTGCAATTATTTTTTCCTTTGCATCATCTTTCAGTGTTTTCATTCCTTGTGTGGATAGGAAACATCGTAATTCTGATGTCGATTTTCCCAAGGTGATTTGCTCTTCAATTTGCGCGGTCACTGGTAATACCTCAACTATGGGAATCCGTCCCGTGTAACCGGTTCCTCTGCATGAAGTACACCCGGTCGAGTGATAGGTACTTTTCATTTCCCAACGATTTGAATCGGAAAATCGTATGTCTTCCATTGTCATTTTTTCCTTAATTCTGCATTTTGTGCACAATCGTCGAACCAGTCTTTGGGCTATTACCCCTCGCAACACTGCGGCCAGTAAATACTCGGGAATACCCATATTACATATTCGATGGATAGAGGAAACCGAGTCGTTTGTATGCAGTGTTGCCAATACCAGATGTCCGGTCATCGCTGCCCGAATTGCAATATCTGCTGTATCCTTGTCACGGATTTCACCAACCATAATTACATCCGGGTCCTGACGCAATATGCGTTTTAAAAGTACATCAAAACCAAGTCCGATCGACTCATTAACCTGTATTTGATTTATGCCGACAATCTCCTGTTCGACGGGATCTTCGATAGATACAATTTTAAGCTCCGGTTTGTTAAGTGCCCGTAAAATTGCATACAGCGTTGTGCTTTTCCCGCTTCCGGTGGGTCCGGTAACAAGAAATAGACCATTTTGCGATCTGAGTATGCTGGTGATGGAGGAAAGCGCATAATCCGGAAAGCCAAGTTCTGGTAATTCATAAGCTTCTTTCTGTTTATTGAATATTCGAAGTACAAGCGATTCTCCGCGTGCTACTGGAACGGTTGATATTCGAATGTCTATAGTTTCATTTTCAATATCTATTGATAATCGACCGTCCTGAGGCATTCTTCGTTCCATAATATTCAAGCCTGCCATTATTTTTAAACGCGATGAAATCCCGGGAAATCGTAAGGGATCAATAGTCTCCATTTCATGCAGTACTCCATCCAGTCTGTACCTGATGGAAACATGATCCTTAAAACTCTCTATGTGAATGTCCGAAGCTTTTTTTCGATATGCATCGATGAGAATGCTATTAACCAGATTGATATTGGGTGCATCATTAGTTACTAGATCAACGTTATGGGAATATGATGCAGATTTTTCAACAAAATTGTTTGATTGTGGGTTCGAAGAAACAAGTCTGTTGATATATGAGGTAAATTCTGTATGGTCTATTTTTATATACTTGACCGGTTCAGCGTGGAATATTTGCAAATCTCTAAGTAATTTGTCGTTTGTTTTCGTTATGCCTACGGTTATGAGGTTTTCGGATGCATCAAGTACTATGCAACCATTTGCCTTGATAAACTCAAGTGTATACTGATGCGATTCTTTTTTGAAAGGGTGGGGGATGTTTTGAAATGAGGCAAGCGTTCTTTCTTCAAAAGATATCATTTATCCCATCCCGAGATATACGTATGATAGAGCTTTCTGATTTGATCCTTGTGAACTACATGTGAAGGAAGCGAGTATTCGACGGACGGGACAATGTATATCGCCAGCTCTGTATTTTCAACTCGTTCGGTTTCACTGGTGAACAGTTTCCCCAATAAGGGAAGATATCCCAGAATTGGCGTGCGTTGCAGCGTAGTGTTTCTTTCCTGTTGAATCAGGCCTCCAATGATAACAGGCTGACCTGCACGGGTCCTGACATGGGTGTTTATTATACGTTCCGAGGTTGGAGGAAGGGCGCTTTTTTCTTCTGAAGATGCAGTGCCGCGCTTGGATATTGTGGAAGATATGTCCATTGTTATCATTCCGTCTCCGCTCACCCAACCTTTGATATTCAGGAACAAACCCGATGAAAGCTCTCTGGTAACACCGGGACGCTCATTGCCCTGTTCATCCCAGTCGGGTTCCGTTTTTCGAAATGTGTCGGTATTTTGGAATTTCACTTCCTGACCGGATAGACCGTTTAACGTTGTATCGGCCATTACATTTGCCAGCGATTCTGATATTTTCAAGTTCAGATCAAGCGCAAACTGAATACCGAATTTTGAGACAGTATCAAAACTGACGTTCAACAAATTTCCCAACACACCGGAGAATCCTTCCGCACCGTTCGAGCCTTCGAGTTTTGTCGCACTTGCGGTAAAGTCGAATGTATTTCCGATGGATTCCTGATATTGGATAATTAACAAGTCATACCGGATTTGCGGAACCGGTGTGTCGATGATTGCGAGTTCCTTAGAGAATTGTCTGAATTTCTCTTCGGGACCCGTAAATAGTATCAAGGAGGGATTTGTGGTTAGCGCAATGTGGTTTTGTCCGATAGACGGAGGTAAGTTTTTTTGAAGCGTATCAGAGCGTATGTAGCGCAGGGTTACCGGAATGCTGGATGGGGTTTTATCAAGAACATCCAGATAAGTCCGTAAGTCGGAGACAGTACCCTTGGGTATTCGGAATATGACGGAATTGTTTTCTTTATGTACTATAGGGGACAAGCGCTGATATTTTTGTGGCAGCAGACTTTGGATCTTTTCAGTATCTATTGCCTGGAATGTGTATTTGAAGTACTCCATGTCCCCCAAGGGAAGATCGATTAGCAGCAGGAAGTCTTTTATCGCCTTAAGTTCGCTTATGCTGCCATTCAATATTACAAGGTTTTCTTCATTGTTCAGTTTCATAGCCGCCGATGATGAAAGATGTGGCGGAAGAAGTTGGGGAAGTTCCGTAGTGGTGATGTATTTTAATGGAATTATTTCTGATTTTTTGTAGTTGTTCAGTATTTCTTTGTTGTTTATTTGAAATATATAGTAAATGTTATTATGTATTGCACTGTCAGTGTTGCCTAATTCCAGGATTATCCGCAGTGATTCCTCAAAGTTCTTCCCTGAAATGTTGATATCTTTTAGAATTGAGTCGTTTGCGAACAGGAAAATATACTCTTTTTGTGCTTTATCAAAAAGTTCTTTTACTACATCGAAAAATCGGGCCGACGCAAACTTGATGTCGTAGTTTTCTCCATTTTTGTGTATATTGTTGGTGCTTTTCTGTTCACCCGTGGCGTTAGTTATATTTTTCTTTTTTATGTAATAGTAGTCACTATGCGATATCAGTTCATAATCAGGATGGCGTTCAATAGTCATGCGAATTGCTATGTCCGGATTGATGTTTTGTGAATGTATGGTAATGTCATCTGACGGTAAGGGATCAAATAGTATGGTTTTACCAATTGTCTGGGAGATATTTCTTACGAGAGTTGGTATATCTATATCGTCTGCCGTGATGTTTAGTTTGTTTCTTTTTTCATCATATTCAATTTGTAGTTTGCTGACATAGTATAACGCTTTGCCGGTACCGGTTTGTTTTTGATAATGAAGTTTTTGACTTTTCAGGAAATGCGTCAAGGCTTCCTCGAAGGGCATTTCTGTTATGTAGTATGAGGCGTTTCCCCTAACAGTGGTATCGGGAATTATTGTTACCCCGGCTGCTTCTGCCATCAAAGAGAGTATAACTGTCACCGGCTGATTGCGAAATTCCATCTTTGTAATGGTTTGACAGATCAAATTCATATTTATTAAGAGAGTGCTTATGCATATTAGAAGTATCTTTAACTGCTTGAACTCTATCATATAAGGGCACTATATCATGTTTTTTTAGAAAATGACAGGAGTGTCTTTTTTTGTTGATTTTTTTCATAAAAGCGGTATAAAGTTCTAAATAATTGTGAATATAAGGTTAATGTTATGTTTATAAAC
>LVBK01000026.1 GCA_001604385.1 Spirochaetales bacterium Spiro_09
AGATGTGTATAAGAGACAGGTATACAACTTGTCAATGTATTATGTACTGCTATCAATATTGTTGATACAGATTATTATCACGCAATTAAGAGAAAAGATGCTTTCTTTCGGTTAAAAACCTTGATCACGAAAACTGCAAGGGCTTGGCTCTGCAGGTTTTTTAAAACTGTTTACACGGGTAAAGAAATAACAATATATATGCTCTTCATGGTCATGGATAAATCAATTTCTTCAACAATATTGATAGCAGTTACTATCCCTTAGGAGGAAATTCAACATATACCTTGAGGCTTTTACCCGATACCACCTCCGAATAATCACTTAGACAATGGCAAGTATATTGTGATGGAGGCTTTGTAATGATGAAAATGAGCACGTTTGTACTTCGCAGGGGTGTGCCTGCACTGCTCGCAGTGAGTTTATTTTTTTCCTGTGCCCAGGAAGAGGAAATGGAACCGTACGAAAGCGATGGTATAACGCTTGCGGGTTCCTTCGATGAGTACTTTGATATTGGTGCTGCAGTTGCCCTCGGGGTGAACAGTTTTGATTCATTTAATACGTATGAGGACAGCTTGTTGGCCGAGTTTAATTCGTTTACCGCGGAGAATGAAATGAAACCGTCGGTACTTCGAACCGCAACCAAGGGTTTTTCCTGGTCGGCAGCGGATCGTCTGGTCGCGGAAGCAGCTTCCCGGGGAGCCCGTGTTCGTGGTCATGCCCTGGTATGGCACAGCCAGACTCCGGACTGGTTCGCGAAAACCGCAGCGAACAAGGAAGCTGCACGGCAGAACATGAAAGATCACATAGAGGCTGTTCTGGCCCGGTATGACGAGAATGAAGTGTATTGCTGGGATGTGGTAAACGAAGCTATTTCGGACGGGGGCGATTACCGTAAAACGGATTCTCCCTGGTATACAATCTATGGTGGCCCTGAATATATCCGCGATGCTTTCCAGTTTGCCCGTGACGCGAATCCTGACGTGCAGCTTTTCTACAATGATTACAATATTGTAAATACACCTAAGCAGGACATGATCGTCAAAATGATCGAGGACTTGAATTTGATAGAGGACGGTCTTATAGACGGTGTCGGGATTCAGGCTCACTGGAATATCAATAATTGGCCAAGCAAGGATACTATCCGGAATACCATAAACCGTTTCGGCGAGATGGGCTTGCGGGTGCACATTACCGAGCTTGACCTGACCGGAAGGGAAAGCGAGCAGCCTCTTCTTGCCAACCGGTATAGGGACATATTTGAAGTCTTTATTGAGTGCAGCGAGTATATCGATAGCGTTACCTTCTGGGGCGTAGCCGATGACCATACCTGGCTTAACAGTCACCGTGGGTATCCCAATTTCCCCTTTGTGTTTTCAGAGGAACACCAGCGGAAGACCGCCTATTACTCGATACGCAACCTGGTAGAGTAAAGCTTGCTGGCTGCGGGCACACAGTCATTGCGGTTGTGTGCTCAAGCCCTTTCTTGTACTGAAAATAAAGCCGCTGAAGTATCCGTAAAAAAAAACTCGATAAAAAAATAACTAATCCTATTGACCTGCTGGGAATAGGGCAATTATATTTACTGTATACATTTTCTCTGAGCTGAGGAGGCTTTATTCATGACTTCACTGAAAAAAATTGCTGCTGCGGCAGTTGTTCTCGCGCTCGTTGCACCTGCCTTATTCGCACAGAACGCGAAAATTGATTTTCGCCTGAATCTGGCTGCAGATGATGGTAAGAACTTTTTTAACTGGTCAGCGGGTAGCAAGGTTGTTCGCGACCGTTTTGATGCGGCTACAGGCGCTTCCGTGGCAGAAAGCACCTACGGATTCGATGTGGTGCGCTATGACAGTGCGGATACAAAAAAACTGACGCTTCCCGGTGGATTGCGCGGTCTGTTGCTGTTTCCGGTATCAAACGCGGGAATTGCAAAAGGCGACAATCTGACAGTAACCGCTGAAGGAAAGACCGTAACCGTACGTTATGTTCACCGCGGTGTAGCCTATGAACTGGTTACCGATAACCGCGGCCGCTTTGATGTGGCAACCGGTGCGAAGATGGCTCGAGGCCTTGCCGACAATGTTGGCGGAAAATTCGTGCTGAAAGCTGAATTCGTCAAATCCGGCGGGAATCCCGAGAATATGGCTGACCTTGACTGGTCGAAAATTACTCTTGTCCCCGATACTGCTGACAGTGCGGCAAGCAGAAAGTACAGCGGAACGCTTGCGTTTGCCTTTGCAAAAGATGTCCTGACCATCAAGGGTGATCTTAAAGAGGTCAAGTAAGACAGGTTTTTCTGAATAACCGAAAAGCCCGCGCAACGCGCGGGCTTTTTTTTATGAAGGCTTCCCTCAGAGGGGGCCGGTATTGAGAAGGAGCTGGTCGTTCGCCAGTTCACGCTTTTTTATGTCCCTGAAGCGTTGTACGACCGCATCAATCGTTAATTGCGATTTTTCATTGCCGCTCACATCCATCACCATGTTTCCGCTATCCATCATCAAAAGTCGGGTTCCGTACTGGAGTGCATGCTGCATGTTGTGAGTAATCATCATAACGGTCAATTTGTATCGTTCGGCGAATTTTTGTGTCAGATTCATGACAATTTCCGCATTTCTCGGGTCAAGGGCCGCGGTATGTTCGTCAAGAAGCAGTATGTCGGGTTCCGATAACACCGCCATGAGCAATGTCAGGGCCTGACGCTGTCCACCGGAGAATAATTCGACATTATCTGACAGACGATGCTCCAGTCCCATGTCCAGTTCGCTCAGCCGCTCGCGGAAATAGTTCCGCAAGGAATTATTCAAACTGATTTTGAGCGACTTATAGCCCTTTCGATGGCACAAAACCATGTTGTCTTCCAGACTCATTTTTCCGGCTGTTCCGATGAGGGGATTCTGGAAAATCCGCCCGATATAGCGGGCCCGTTTGTATTCGGGACTGCGTGTGACGTCGATCCCCCGAATGACAATACGTCCTTCCGTCGGAATATAGGTGCCCGCGATCGCGTTGTAGAGGGTGGTTTTACCCGCTCCGTTCGAGCCGATGACCGTGACGAATTCTCCGTTTGTCACTGTCAGATTGACACCATCAAGGGCTCTGTTTTCATCGCTGGTACCGGCGTTGAACGTCATGCCCAGATTTTCAACCGTCATCATGTTGACCCCCGTTTCCGCGTGAAGAAGGTGCCATTGCCGTATTTCGAGATGATCAGGCAGCTGACGATAAGGATGCCGGTGATGAGCTTGAGATCGTTCGCGGTTAACTGAACGAGGTATCCGTATTGACGGCCGGCAAACATGATTGCCCGATATAAAATCGAACCGAGAACGACGCGGAAGGTTAACAGTCCTATCCGGTTCGATCTGAGCAAAAACTCGCCGATCATAACCGATGCAAGACCCGCTACCGCTGTTCCAGTTCCGGCGTTGACATCGGCAAAACCCTGATACATGGCGGCAAGGGCGCCTGAAATGCCAACCAGACCGTTTGCAAGGCTTATCCCGATCAATTTGACCAGTTCAGGGTTCATTCCCTGGGAGGTGACCATCTGGGGGTTGGAACCGAGGGCTCCCAATGTGATTCCGAAGTCCGTATGGAAAAACAGGATGATCAATACCAGTGCTATTGCGGTGAATACCAGCAAGAAAGCCAGAATCGCGTATTCGGTGGAGAGAATCCCTTCCATGCGGGCCGCGATTTGACGGAACAGCGTGTCTACGCGCAACAATGATACATTTGCCTTGTTGCCCATAATACGCAAGTTGATCGAATACAGCATTGTCATGGTTAGAATTCCTGCAAGCAGTCCGGGAATCTTCAGTTTTGAGTGGATAACTGCGGTAACCGCGCCCGCTGCTGCCCCCGCAAGAAAGGCTGCTCCCATCGCCAGGAAGGGATTGACCCCCGCAATCAATAGCATGGCCATGACTGCCGAGCCGAGCGGAAAGGAGCCGTCAACCGTCAGGTCGGCGAAGTCCAGTACACGAAAGGTGATAAAAACAGCGAGGGCCATGATGGCGAACACCAGGCCCTCGATAAGTATGCCCTGTATCATGGGCACAGTATATCCTGTTGTTATTTAGTGGTCAATTTCCCGTTTTCGATAATTTTGTTTGCGCTGGCAATAAGGTCAGCAGGCAGCGTGATTCCGCAAATCTTTGCGACATCAAGATCAAGAACCAGATCAAGTTCGGAGGGATCCGTCAGGAACTTGACCGGCATGGATTCGGGTTTTTTACCGGCAAGTACCTCGGCGACCAGCTTTCCTGTTGCCCGTCCAGCCTTATAATAATCGAATCCGCTTGCGATCAGCGCGCCTCCCTCGGCAGCGCTGGTGGTGTCGGAAGAGAACAGCGGCTTTTTATTGGCGAGCGTAACTTCAACTAGCGCGGGAAGGGCTGAATATACCGTGTTGTCGGTCGTCAGGTAGATTCCGTCAACCCGCTTGATAATTGCCTCGGTAGCCTGTTTCACTTCTGACGAGTTGTTGATGGACTGAACAATCAGAGATATTGAAAGCTCTTTGCACGCTTTCTCGATTTCCGCAAGTGAAGCCGCCGAGTTTGCCTCGGAACTGGTATAGATGTGGCCAAGGGTTTTTATTCCTGCAACTTTCTTGAACAATGCGAGATGGGCATAAATATCTGTTTTGTCGGAAAGACCGGTAACATTTCCCGAACCCCGGTCAAGGGAGGTAACCAGGCCAGCCGCTATGGGGTCTGTCACAACGGAAAAAATGACCGGAATGTCTTTGACGCTGTTCGCTGCGGCAACGGCAGTCGGGGTCGCAATGGCAACGATGGCGTTTACCCGGTCACGGCGGAACTTGCTTGCAATTTGCGTAGCCGTATTGACGTCACCATTGGCGTTCTGTAAATCATAGCGCGCGACAATTCCCTGTTCGGTCAGTTCATCCTGAATCCCCTTTTCGACGGCATCAAGGGCGGGATGTGCAACTATTTTTGAGATGCCGATAACCGGATTCCCTGTTGTTTGTGTATCTTTCGCACCGCCGGCAAAAACTGTAGCAGCACAAACGGCTGAAATCAGGATAGCCGCAATTCTTGATAATTTCATTGTATAGCTCCTTTTGTTACTATGCATAGTAACAAAATCAATAATAGAGTAGCATTCACAAACTGTCAAGCTGTACAAACTGTTTATGGGGGATTTTTCGGGAAGTAAAAGAAACATGCCGGGGACCGGGCTTGAACCGGCACGACCGTTTCGGGTCAAGGGATTTTAAGTCCCTGGTGTCTACCAATTCCACCACCCCGGCAGTTTATGTTATAGTAGCGTAATAAGTTGCGGAGGTCAATAATGTATAGCGACACTCATTGCCACCTGTCTCATATCAAAGACCGTGGCGTTGATCTGACTGCCCTTTTTGGCGATATGATCAGGGAGGGATTTCGGTTTGTTCTCGATATCGGAACCAAACCGGGTGATTTTTCCCGCCGCCTGGAAGCTGTTTCGGAAGCCTGCGCCCGTCTGTCAGATGCCACTATCCCCGATTTTTTTCATATGTCCTGCGGTATTTGGCCCGATGCACGCTTTATTGCCGACCGGATGGAATCGGTAAAGATATTATCTGATGATATTGCCCTGATGCTTGAATTCGCGCGGAGCAGAAGCGGATATGCGGCGGTCGGGGAATGCGGTCTGGACCGATACTGGAACGGGCCGGCTGCTCCTGGCCGGAATAACTGCGGCCCGCAGTCCGAGGATGGTCCGGGGACTGTCGATATTGCGGGTGAGGAAGAACTTTTTTCCATGCAGCTTGAGCTTGCCTCGCGAACAGGTTTGGCCATAATTGTTCATTCGCGGGAGTCCTTTGAACCGACAGTCTCTCTGATAAAAAACGCCTCGAACAACCGTGGCGTCATTCATTGCTGGGCCTATGGAATTCCCGAAGCGAGAGCCTTTCTGGATTTAGGATACAGCATATCCTTTCCGGGTACGGTTACCTGGGGAAAACGGGAAAGCGATCGGGAAGAGATTGCCGGTCTTTTACGTTATATTCCGCGTGACCGGCTCTTGCTTGAAACCGACGGACCCCATCTTGCGCCGGTCCCTTATCGGGGACAGACCAATACGCCCTTGTTGATACGCGAAACCTATGCGGTCGCGGCTCAGATGCTCGGTATGGATGCCGCCTCTCTTGCTGACCTGGTAACCGCTAACGCGAAAGCTCTTTTTGCCATTCCGCAATAAAGTATTCGTGGGCGGCTACCGTCGCCGCGATTGCGGTTTCAAAAACCCTTCCGCGTCCATCCCAGTCCTGTTCAGCGAAAATATACAGGTGCTTCAATAAGCCCTGTATCTGGTCTATGGTTAATGAGGGGTCGTTTTGCCGTCTTCGTTCAAGCCCTCTCAATTCATCATCGAAAACTTGCCGGTACTTATCGTCCAGCCATTGTGTAGATTGGTTCATCGCCCTTGAATGTAGTGGTTTTTTTCAGTCCGTTCAAGTATACTGATTCTCATGATAGAAACAGATCAAACCGAAGAAGCCGGAAAAATCGTAGAAAACGCATTTTCCGAACTGTGTGCGGCCCTGGCCGCCGCCGATGATCCCGCCCTGATCGGCGAGTTTCTGGAATGCCTCTTGACCCCAAGTGAAAAGCATGAGGTTTCAACCCGGTGGGCTCTGGTCAGGGAAATAGACAAAGGCGTTACCCAACGGGAAATAGCCCGGAAAATGGGCTTGAGTCTGTGCAAGATTACGCGGGGGTCCCGCGAGCTGAAAAAGGATGATTCTCCGTTCAGGAAGATGCTTCATTTGGGCGAGGAAGGTTGACCGTATGTACTGCTATCAATATTGTTGAAACTTCCCATATCATCCGGAAAATAAAAAAAAAGCCGCCAACTGGCGGCCTTTAGATTTTTATACGTAACGGATCCTGCTTACTTCAGTAATTCGGCTATTTCAGGCCGCTGCCATCTGAGGGCGATGTCACGGGCTGTTTCACCGGCAATATTCTTTGCCGAGCGATCAATACGGGGCAATGCAAGCAACTTTTTCACCGTGTCAGCGCTTCCCATTCGGGCTGCATAATGAAGTACCCCGTCTCCGATGGTGTCAGTTTTGTCCGCAGCGAATTCGCCGAGTAATGAAACAAAACGATTTTCGGCTTTAAGGGCTACGGATACCGGACTTTCACCCTGATTATCGCTTGCAAAGGGGTCTGCCCCGGCTGCCAATAGAATCCGGGTGCTCGCTTCCTGTCCCGCCCGTATGGCCATGAGTAAGGCGGTGCTTCCTGTTCTGTTCCGGTTATTGACCGGAAAGCGTTCCCGAATCAAACCCTGAAGTGTTGATTCATTGCTGTGCTCGCTTACTGCTATATGCAGGGGGGTGTTCCCGTCCGAGTCGACAATGTTTGTATTTCCTCCGGTGACTGCCATAACCGCTTCTGCCGATTTCTTGAAAGCGAGCGAAAGGGGAGTGCGCCCAAAGCTGTCGCGGGCCATTGGATTGCCTCCCGCACTGCGAATCAGCTGTATGATGGAAACATCTGAATATTCGACCGCTTCATGATACGCATTCCGTCCGTACATGTCCTGCATGACCGGAGAGGCACCCCGTTCAAGTAATAAACGAACAGAATCAAGTTTATTCAATATAATCGAATCGCTCAGCGCGGTTTTTCCGGTTTCATCAGCAGCGTTAATATCCGCTCCGGCATTCAACAGCATGCGAATAAAGGCGCTGTCACCCCTGCGGGCAGCTTCGTGCAAGGCTGTTTTGCCCGCAAGATTTCGCGCGTTCACCAACCGTCGGGCGTTTCCGCTGGCATCCCAGGCGAGCAGGGTTTCGGCCGCATTTGTCGAAGACCAGCGGATACAGGCATGCAACACGGTGTTTCCCAAAAAGTCGCGCGCATTGATGTCGGGTCTTCGCTCGTTGGTTTCCGAAAGCATTATGCGTATTGTCGCGCCCGAGTCGGATTTTACCGCGTTAAAGAGGGGGGTCTCGCCATTGGCGTTTCGGGCATTCATGTCACCGCCCTTTTCCGCAATAAATAGTATTACCGGCGCCAGCTGCCATTCAGCTGCCAGATGCAAGGGGGTGTTACCCGATCCATCGGATGACTTTATGACGTTCGAGTTGAGCGTCCAGTCTTGCCGGCCGCCTGCCAGGGTCAGAGCAATTTTGAGGGGGGAGTCGCCCGACACGTTGGTACTGAACACATCTGCGCGGTAGGCAAGGAGAATTTCTCCTGCAGCGCGGTCGTTGTTGCGTATTGCGATATGCAGTGGTGTGTCCCCGTTTTTATCGCGTGCATTGACATCTGCCTTGACGGATATAAGGTAATTAATGACCGGTGTGTCCGCGCGCATGAGAACGGCAATATGAAGCGGGGTTCTTCCCCGGGAATCTCGTGACTGGGTGTTTTCTTCAATAATAACAGCGCGGACCAGTTCAATTCCCGCAAGTATAGCCCGTGAAAGTGCGGTGTGGCCGTCAATGTCTTCAGCATGAATGTCTGCCCCCAGTTTGACAAATAAATTTGCCTGGCTCGTCTGGTTTCGCTCGATCGCAAGGGCGAGCGGTGTCACGCCTTTCTTGTTTCGCTCGTTCAAGTCCGCACCGGAGGCAAGAAGCGAACGGATGATGTCCTCGCTCATGCCAAGTCGTGCGGCGATATGAAGGGGTGTTTCCCCGTAATTGTCTTTCAGATTCGGGTTTGCTCCCGCTTCCAGAAGATGGCCGAAAATTTGGGATCGTACGGCAATCGGCATAACCAAATGAAGGGGTGTATTTCCCGAAGAGTCTCTCTGGTCAGGATCTGCACCGGAGGCAAGCAGTAACCGGACAATATCAAGGCTGCCGTTTCGAACCGCTCCGTGAAGGGGTGTCGAGCTGGCGATATCCTTGGCATTTACCGGGACCTTTTTGTCCAGTATATAGGAGACATAGCCTCCATGGCCGTTTTCAGAGGCGAAATGCAAGGGCGTCTTTCCCTCGTCAAAGCGCATGGAAAAATTACGCTTGATAACGGCAATCTCGAAGTAGGAAAAAGCGCCTCGCACCGGTTCGGCTCCCGCCAATAGAAGCATGGCAGCAATAGAAGCACTTTTTTGATTTTCAGGTGATGCATACACGTAGGAAAGGGGACTCATGCCCTTATTATCCAGTTCGGAAACTACCGAACCTCTGTCAAGAAGAAGCTGAACAGCCTGTTGGTCAAGTTGTTCTGCCGCAAGATGCAGCATTGTTTTTCCCTCGGCATTTTTCTGACGTGATGTGTCACCGGTGATTATCGCGGCAAGAGCAGCTTCCCCGGATGTACGTGCCACTTCGAAAATATTGGTTCCGGCGCTTCCGGCAGAAAATACGCGGGCGCCCTTGGCTGAAAGGCTTGCGGCCGCATTCAGGCAGGACGCCTTTACTGCAGCTGCGAGAGGTGTTTCCCCTCCTGCATCGGTAATTTCCATGTCCGCACCAAGGGCCAGTAAAAAACTGACCATTTCTGCATCATCGCGCAAGGCCGCTATGTGTAACAGACTTTGCCCCTGGGCATTTTTCTGGTTTATTGATTCCGAACTTGAGAAGCGTTTCTTGACTTCCTCTGTCTTTCCGGCGGAAATAAGCGCAATTAAGGAATTTTCTTCGACCGGTGGCTCGACCGGAGCCTGTTGCGTCGCGCACGCCGAGGCAAGGATAGTGGCCGCAATAAGCAGGACAACGGCATATCCCCGAGCAATTGGTGTATTCATGTACAACCCCCCGTTTCCATCATCGGATGAAATGAGTCCGGGATAAACAGCAATCGTACGGGCTGGTGTGTCCTTTTTTTTGGTGAAAACAACAAAAAAATAACAGAAATCTCCAGAAATGCCGATACACTGTAAACAAATGAATAACCGCTATACTTTTATCGAGGATTATGAAGCCGTGATGGAACGGCTCGGGGGAAATCCACTTCTTTTGGATAAGCTTCTCCGGAAGTTTTTCCTGGCCTACCGAAATACCCATCAGGAACTGGACTCATTTATCGGATGCGGTAAATTGGTGGAGGCACACCGGCTTGTTCATTCCATTAAAGGTGTGTCGGGAAATTTGGGCCTTTCCGAGGTGTATCGCCAGTCTGTGGCCCTTGATCTGGTCATGAAAGACGGCAGTTTTGATCCTGCCGTCTGTGACACTGCCCTGTTTACTGCGGCAATGGACTCGTTGATATCCATGCTGGAAACAGTGCTTGAATCAGACGTCTCCGGCCTGTAACGAAACCCGTCAGTTTCCGGTAAACAATCGATGGACCTCGTCAACGCTTTTTGCATTGATAATCCGTTCCGTCAATTCTTTTTCTTTCAGTAAAATACTTACGGCTGCCAGGAACTGGACGTGCGGGCCGCTTTCCTTTTTCGGAGAAACTACCATTATAAACAGCCTTGACGGTTTTCCGTCGAACGAATTGAAGTCTATTCCGTCTTTCTTGATTCCGATCGCGATGGTCATTGCCCTGATGCCGTCGGTTTTACCATGAGGAAGCGCAATGCCGTGTTGCATGCCGGTGCTCATTGACCGTTCACGGCCCATGACATCTTCAAGTATCAGCGCCCGATCGGTGACATAGCCGCCCCGGATGATCAGGTCAACCATTTCGGTAATTATTTCTTCTTTTGTAGTACCTTTCAATTCGGTGGAAATGCATCGGGGCGACACAAGCTTCAGCAGTTTCTTGTCAGAGCGGGCCTCCCCGGAGGTAAGGTCGCGGAGCATTTGGGCAGGATCCGCCGAGGATTTGAGATGTTCCATTGACTCATTCAAACGGAGCACCACCTCGTACATTGAGGTTTTGACGAAGGCAGTATCCTCGGGTGCCGTTTCAATGGTTACCCTGTTTTCTTCCTCCGTGATTGATAGAGCAATGTCGCCCTTTCGCGCCTGTGAAATTCCCTCATCGATATTCATCATCTGAACATAAAAGCCTTCTGCCTTGAGATCCTTCAACAGAATATCCACTACAAGGTCGGCAATTTCATCATTGACAAAGTCCCAGGTAAGAGATTCCATTTCGGAGCTTTTTGCGTCCTTGCGCGTACCCCGACCCGGGATTTTCAGGACAAAGTTAAGGAAGGGTGGAGCGATCAGTGTGGTCAGCAAGGTCATCATGATCACTACACCGAAGAGCTGGTCGTTCAGTATACCAGCGGTCATTCCGATACCCGCAATGATCAGTGCCACTTCGCCGCGGGGAACCATGCCGGCGCCGATCCGCAAGGCTCCTTTCAGATTAAAGCCCAGAGCAAGGGAAGGCAGGGCGCATCCGACGGTTTTTGCCAGTACTGCAATGACCGTATACAGGAGCCCAAAACTGATTACCTCGGGAGAAAAGAGTTCCTGCACGTTGACCAGCATGCCCATTACGGCAAAGAACAGGGGTACAAAGAACTCATAGAGACCGTGAATGCGTTCCTGAATGACCGCCGCAATGTCGGTTTTTGAAAGCGACAGTCCGGTAATATACGCCCCGATGATCATGGCAAGGCCTTCCTTTTCAAATACGCCGGCCAGTATCAGCGCAAGGCCCAGGGCGCAGACGGAAAAATCAAAGGAATGCCTGAATACTTTCAGGAATGAGGCGATACGCTTGGAGAATATGAGTCCGGCCGCGGTAAATCCGAGCCAGATGCCGAAAGCCCGACCTGCTATGCCGCCGATTGCCGCAGCGCTGACGGTGCCGTCGCCGGAGCCGGACATGACTGCCACCAGGCCCAGAACGACCGCGAGCATGATAATGCCCAGCACATCGTCAAAGACGGCAGCGGCAAGGATGGTCACGCCTTCGGGAGAGTCCATTTTTTTCCGGTCTGAAAGAATCCGGGCGGTTATGCCAACCGAGGTCGCGGTGGACAGTATGCCAAGAAAGAGGGCTCGCGGGTCCATGAACTCGACCCCGAGAAGCATGACGCCGACAAGATCGCCCAGGGCAAAGGAAAAAATAACGCCGCCCAATCCGACAATACCGCCTGCAACCGAATAGCGAAGGAAGAGCGGAATGTCGGTCTCCAGACCCGAGGCAAAAAGAAGTATTATTGACGCGACTGTCGCGAAGCCATACAGTTCCGGGCTGACAGCGAGAGCGCCTTCATGCAGGGGAAAAATTCCGTGCGGAAAGAAAACGGGAATTTGAATCGCTCCCAGGGCATAGGGACCGATAACCACTCCTGCAAGCAGTTCACCCAATACCGATGGTATTCCGATTTTTTTGACGAGCATTCCGCCGACTCTGACGGCAAAAAGAATGATTCCGATTTGGAGAACCAGTTCGGACATGACTTCTGTCACCGATTCGGTTTCTCCGGCAAAGATGGCGCCTGCTGTAAGCAGCAAAAACGTCAAGATGGCCAGAAAAAGCTTTACGCTGTGTTTCATATACTGCCTCTTGAAAAAAAATGAAGCCTGTTGAACGTGTACTATCATTCAACAGGCATTGTTGTACTGCAAATCATTACATATAGCGCAATACTTTGCAAGAGGGTGGAAATGTTTGCGGTTGTTTACATATTTTAGCTTACCAGACCACCAGACAACCGCCATACGTCAAGCCGCCGCCGAAGCCGACCATCATGATGATATCGCCCTTTTCAAGATCGCCGGTTCGCGCATATTCGTCGAGCGCTACCGGTATTGTGGCCCCCGAAGTATTGGCATAGCGCTCTATGTTCATGAAAAACTTGTCTTCCGGTATGTTCATCCGTTTTGCTGCAGCCTGGATAATCCGCTCGTTTGCCTGGTGGGGAACCACTTTTTTAATATCGTTCATGGTCAAACCCTCAGCTTCCAGAAGCTGCTCCATAATATCGGTAAATGCTTTGACCGCAAAGTTATAGACAGCGCGTCCATTCATATAAATATGTATAGGCTGATCAATAACCTCTCCCTTTTTGAAGGGCGCGCGCGTTCCACCCCGGGCACATTTCAGTTCCTGCGCTCCCGATCCCTGCGCACGTAGAATTGATCTGATAAGGCCTCGTTTTCCGATTCCCCGGGAAGGAGCGTCGGTACGTTCAAGGATAACCGCTCCCGCTGCATCGCCGAAGAGAACTGCCGTTGCCCGGTCGTCCCAATTGGTTATGCGTGTCAGAATATCTGCACCCACGACAAGGGCTCGTTTTCGGTCTCCGTTCATCAGCATGGAGGAGGCTGCATCAAGGGCGTATACAAAACCGGTGCAGGCGGCCTGAATGTCGAAGGCTCCCGCGTTTTCAGCCTTTAATTTGTCCTGAATGATACAGGCAACTGAAGGAAAACCATAATAATCGGGACTACCCGTTGCCACGACGATCAGATCCAGGGAAGCTGCTTCCGCTTCGGGATTTTCCGGATTAAGGCTTTTCAGCGCATCAAGGGCTGCCTTGTATGCCAGATCGCTTGTTGCTTCATCATCGGCTGCAATATGGCGTGAACCGATTCCGGTATGGGAGCGAATCCATTCATCCGAGGTATCCATGGTTTTTGCCAAATCATCATTGGTTACCCGACGTGCTGGCAAATACCGTCCCGTTGCGACTATTTCAATGGCCATTCGTATTCTCCTGGAAAAAATATCATTTTGTTAATGCAACCGGTTTAGACTGCCGGTGTCTAAAAAGGTTGCAGAGTAAAAATAGCACATGTGCATTATTTGTCAATATGTCAAATTGACATTATTACAGATTATGTCATAAAGTAAGGTTGGTGCATTTACCGGATTTTCCGGATAATACATGCCATGTATCCGGTACACGCGCCGGGTCGGGGAGAAGTGAATGAGACGTGGTAAGGTGGTTATAGACAGGGAGCGCTGCAAGGGTTGTTACCTCTGCGTTCGGAGCTGCCCCTTCGGGGTGCTGGGTGAGGATACCCGCATGAACGGTTCCGGGGTGTATCCCTCTTGCGTAATAAAGGCAGAAGCCTGTACGGGTTGTACCTCCTGTTTCAAGGTGTGTCCCGATGTGGCGATCACCGTGTGGGAGCGGGAGGAAGGAGACAAATGAGCGACGGTATGTCCGAAAAGATATTGATGAAGGGTAATGAGGCCATTGCGGAAGCGGCAATTCGCGCCGGCTGTATGGCGTACTACGGGTATCCCATTACCCCCCAGAACGAGTTGATTGCCTATATGGCCGAGCATATGCATGAACATGGGCGCATATTCATTCAGGCCGAAAGTGAAACAGCCGCAATTAATATGGTTTATGGGTCCGCGGCGACCGGTGTTCGTGCAATGACCAGTTCGTCCAGTCCGGGTATAAGCCTCAAGCAGGAAGGTATCTCCTATGCCGCGGGTGCAGATTTACCGCTTGTTTTCGTAAATATCGTTCGGGGTGGGCCGGGGCTTGGTTCAATAGCACCGGCGCAAAGTGACTACATTCAGTCAACACGGGGCGGGGGGCATGGTGATTACCGGGTTGTCGTGCTCGCTCCGGCAAGTGTCCAGGAGGCTGCCGACCTGACCTGGGCTGCTTTTGATATTGCCGACCGCTGGCGCATGCCCGTTTTGATTCTGGGTGACGGAGTCATCGGGCAAATGATGGAAGGTATCGAACTTCCTCCCATGCGGGATCTTGCCTCCCTGCCGGACAAAACTGACTGGGCTGTCGGTAACATGGCCTCCTCTCCGGAAGGCAACCGTCCAGCCCGGCACATCACCTCCATAAATCTAGTTCCCGAAGAACTTGAAGCGCTGGTTTTCAGCCGTTTTGAACGGTACCGGAAGGTAGAAACCGAAGAAGTACGGTATGACGAGTACTGCTGCGATGAGGCCGATCTGGTACTCGTTGCCTATGGTACGGCCGCGCGTGTGTGCCGAGGAGCGGTCGAAGCCGCCCGTGCAGCCGGCCTGAAAGTCGGTTTGTTCAGGCCAATATCGCTGTGGCCCTTTCCGAAACAGGCCCTTGCCGGTCGTTCCGCAACCGCAAAACGGTTTCTGGTGGTTGAAATGAGTATGGGACAGATGATCGATGATGTGCGTCTTTCGATACGCGATGCAATCCAGGTTGACCTCTTGCCCCATGCGGGTGGTGTTGTGCCGACCGAAGAGGAAGTATATGCACGATGTGTCGCGATTTGCGCGGAATTGAACCAAGGGAGAATACATTCATGAAGCTCTTAGCCGGACACCCCGAAAGCCTGGTTTCCGTTCAGACGAAATATTGTGCCGGGTGTGGACATGGCGTCATACACCGTGTCATCTGTGAAATTATCGATGAACTGGGCTTGAGACAAAAAAGTATTATTACCAATCCGGTCGGCTGTTCCATCTGGGCCGACCTTTACTTCGATTTTGATTCCGTACAACCGGCACACGGGCGCACACCGGCTGCCGCTACGGGCATCAAGCGAGTGTTGAATGATCATCTGGTCATCTGTTATCAGGGTGACGGTGATCTTGCCGCCATCGGGACCGCGGAGATAATTCATGCGGCAAACCGGGGTGAAAAATTTACGACCATCTTCGTCAATAATGCCATTTATGGCATGACCGGGGGACAGATGGCTCCTACTACCCTTGTCGGTCAACGGGCAGCTACCGCTCCCGGTGGACGGGATCCGGTAGAACAGGGCATGGGATATCCCATCCGGGTGCTCGAAATGCTCGCAACCCTTGGTGGAACACGGTACCTTGCGCGCGGCGCGACCAATTCACCAGCCAATATCGCCAAGCTGAAAACGTATATAAAGAAGGCATTTACCGCCCAGATGGCGGGGGAAGGTTTTACCATGGTGGAAATACTGTCTCCCTGCGGCACAAACTGGGGAATGTCTCCGGTTGAGGCGGTAGACTGGCTTGAAAAAGAAATGATTCCGTTCTATCCCCTTGGGGAGATCAAAAACGAGTTGAGCCACAATGCGGCTCAGGGAGAAAAGACATGACCGAGAAAACAATTTTCGCCGGTTTCGGCGGTCAGGGAATCATTTCCCTGGGTCAGATTTGGGTGTTTTGCGGTATGAAAGAAGGAAAAAAAGTAAGCTTTTTTCCGTTTTACGGGGCGGAAAAACGCGGAGGAATCGCACGGGCTAGTTGCGTTGTCTCCGATACCGGTATCGCGAGTCCCATTGTGTCCCGTGCGGATTCTGCCGTGGTCATGAACAAGGACAGCCTTGAAGGCTGCGCCAAGGCTCTCAATGATGGCGGCGTCATGATCGTCAACTCATCCCTGATACCCGATTCCGACATTCCTGTATCCTTTTTCGAGCGCTTTAAAATTATCCGGGTTGCGGCAACGGAGATTGCGGACAAACTGGGAAACGTTCGTATTGCGAATATGGTAATGCTTGGTGCGCTCGCGAAGCAAACCCATGCAGTCTTGCTTGACCGCATCGAAATCATCCTTGAACATTTTTTTCCGGGAAATAAAAAGCGTTTTATTCCCCTCAATGTCGAGGCGATTAAGGCGGGTATGGCTGCCCTCAGTTTGTAAATAGCATACCGTATTGCGAGCCGGCCGGCATGACCGGCTCGAAGTCCGAGCCATACACTCCTTGTCTCTTGTGCGGATAACCCGTTATACTTTCCGCTATGCGCATAGTCATTGTCGGGGCAGGGTCCATCGGAAAACAAATAGCCCGCGAACTGGTCAACGAAAAACGTGATGTGGTCGTTATTGAAAAGAATGCGGAAACAGCCCGTATTGCCGATAACGAACTTGATTGTCTTGTTATCAACGACGATGGGAGCCGGCCCGAGGTGTTACGCCAGGTAAGCGCCGGTACTGCCGACTGGTTTATCGCCCTGACAGGATCGGATGCGGTAAACCTCGTTGCCTGCGGCCTGGTCGCCGCCGAATCTTCAAAAACGCGGACAATTGCCCGGGTGGAAACGCCATTCTATGCGGCGCTCTCTCCCGCCCAGCAAAAAACCTTCGGACTTGATTTTCTCCTGAATCCCGCGCAGGAAACCGCCCGATCCCTTATCCGCATCATCGGCGAAGGTTTCGCCGAATCGGTCGTCCCCCTGCATCAGGGCGACCTGCAGCTTCGAAGCGTACCCGCGACGTTTCTTGAAAGTTATATCGGAAAAACCCTGGGTGAGATCCGGCACAGTTCCATCAAGCACTTTATCATTGCCGCGGTGGTCAGAAACGGCTCGATCATCATTCCGAAAGGCGATTGCCGCATCGAGGAACATGATTTCCTGTACGTGCTTGGCCCGCCCGACTCCCTGAACGGGCTTTTGGGTGCCATAAGCGGCCTCGATGATCAGGCGCGTCGCATTTTGATCCTGGGCGCATCGAAAATTGCCGAACGGTTCCTGGATTCGTTCCGGGATGCCCTTGCCAGCGGAGAGCCGATCAGCGAAAACAAACGGAAAAGCAGACTTTCCCGCTTCATTCGCCGGGTTTTTGTCCGCCAACCTGAAATGACCCTGCTGGAAATGGCCGAGGGCGAGGCTAAACGGATGCTGCAAACCTACCAGGACATCCATGTGGTGTGCGGAGACAGCTCCGACGAGGGCGTGCTTGAGGGAGCCGGTATATCCCGCGCCGATCTCTTTATCGCGGCGACAGACTCCCAATCAAAAAATATCCTGACAGCCCAGCTTGCCAAGGTGCTCGGCGTGAAAAAATCGATCGCCATTACCTACAATGAACGCTTTTTGCCGCTCCGCAACAGTATTGAGGTTGATTCCCTCATTTCCCTGAACGATTCGGTGGCTGCCGCGGTACTCGAGATTGTCCGCAAGGCGCATATCAGAACCATTTTCAGTTTTTTCGAGGACGAGGTGGAAATTGTCGAGCTTACCGTCGGCAAGGATTCCCCGGTTTCCGGCAAAAAACTGAAAACAATCGACTTGCCCCGTGATGTGCTCATTGCGTTTGTCACCAAATTCGGCGAGATCATTGTACCGAACGGGGAAACCGAGCTGGAGGATGGCGACGAAATTGGACTGGTAACCCGCAAGGATTACATGGGCATCCTCGAGTCCATTTTTGGCGGTACCCATGGAAACTAAGTCGTTAATACGGGCCCTGTCGGTGCTTCTTTCGATTGTGTCGCTCTTCATGCTCCTGTGTCTTGGTGCCGGTCTCGCGCTCGGAGAAGGCACTGCCGCCATGCGGGCCTTCGGGGCGCCGGTGTTATTCGGTCTCTTGCTCTTCGTCCTCTTCGTCTTTGTCATAAAAAGGAACAAGGTCCTGTTATCCTCGCGCAGCGGGTATCTTTTCGTGACACTGTCCTGGATAGCCTCGGCAAGCCTTGGCGCTTTCCCCTTTCTCCTTTCAGGGGCGACCTCTTCCTTTGCCGACGCCCTTTTCGAATCCATGTCCGGTTTTACCACGACGGGAGCCTCGGTGTTTGCCGACATCGAGGCGATCCCCCGCTCCGTACTCCTGTGGCGTGCGACCACGCACTGGCTGGGCGGCATGGGAATAGTCGTTCTGACGGTTGCCATCTTTCCCCTTCTGGGAATCAGCAGTAAAAGCTTGATGGAGGCGGAGGCCCCCGGCCCGCAGGTAGACAAATTCACCCCCCGTCTGTCCCATACCGCCGGTCTCCTCTGGGGCCTCTATCTTGCAATGACCCTTGTTTTGACTGTGCTCCTCTGCGTGGGCGGGATGGATATCCTTGACGCGGTAACCCACTCCTTCGCGACAATGGCGACCGGAGGCTTTTCAACCAAAAATGCATCGGTCGCCTCGTTTGGCTCAGCCTACATCGACATCGTCATCACGGTGTTCATGATTCTGGCGGGGACAAACTTTGCCATTCACTGGAAACTGGTGACGGGGAAATTTTCCCTCGTCATGAAGGACAGCGAATGGAAACTGTATATTCTGGTATTTTTGCTCGCATCAGGGGGAATCGCGTTCAGCGTATACCGCGCCGGTCATTATGCGACCGCTGCCGACTCACTTCGCTTCGCCGCCTTTCAGGCCGCGTCGATACTGACAACAACCGGATTCGTCACCGCCGACTACCTGGCATGGCCGTCCTTTGCCCAGGCTCTGCTTTTTGCACTCATGCTTGTCGGTGGCTGTTCGGGATCAACCGGCGGCGGCATCAAGGTGGGAAGAATCCTGACCCTGTTCCGCATGGGCGTCGCCGAAATGCGTTATCTGCTGAATCCGCGCGGGGTCTACGGTATATTTGTCAGCCGGACATACATGAAAAAAACGATTGTCTACGACATCGCGGCAATGGTTTATCTGTACCTGTTTACCGCCGTCATCTCCACCCTTGTTATTGCCTGGGGCGGCTATGATATCCTGACCAGCCTGACCGCTACCCTGGCGACACTGGGAAACATCGGCCCCGGCTTCAGTCTTGTCGGCCCGGTTTCCAATTACGCCTTTTTTCCTGATTGGCTAAAATACTGGCTCACTTTGATAATGCTGGTTGGCCGCCTGGAAGTATATACGGTATTGGTTCTCTTTACCCGTTGGTTCTGGAAACGATGAAGGCTGCAGGAACGGCATGAGGCAGAACGCTTCTGCCCGTTGATCGCTCATCGGGCGGAGCCCCCGCCAAGATTGAAGGACTTGCGTGTCGCGGGCCTTCGGAATGGCGGTGTGCTTGACCGCTCAGGATGGGGCTAAAGTGACCGCCAGATTCTGTGCCCAGGCGGCTATAGCGTCCTTTTCCCACAAATCAATCGGGGCGTTTTTTGGAATGCCGAAAATGAAGCGCATGGGTGCGGGAAGCGGCTCTCCGATGCGACCGCCGAAAATGGCGGTGTCAACCGGGTTCACGATCGCCTTTGCGGGTTTGAATACTCCCTCAATAACCTTTCTCCAGAAAGAGCTTCCGGTCTGGTGAATATAGGACATGCAATAAAAGGCTGTATTTTTATTTTCCAGCTCTGAGGCATGTGAGCGGATAAACTCAATTGCCTCGGGAAGCCACTTCATGCCGTTTATCGGTGCGCCCACAATAACCGTGTCGTAGCGGTCAAGCTGACCTGCTTCGGTCGTAGCACTGATTGTTGTTTCGAATCCCTGAGCCGCCAGAACTGCAGCAATGACCTCTGCTGCGTCGCGGGTCGAACCAGCTTGTGTTTTATAGGTAACCAGTACCCGTTTTCCCGTTGTATTCATAAGAAAAATATACACCCGATTGTCGGGAAATGCTACTTTACTGCTATCAATATTGTTGAAAGGCAAGATGGCACAGGTGTTTCAACAATATTGATAGCAGTTCATTCTGTACACATTTTGGAGTTTTTCTTCAGATTTCGCCCTTTCCCGCTGATGTTCTCTATGGTATACTTTTTTTGTGCTTATCACACTGAAGAACCGCCTGATCCTGATTGAAGACTGCGACACAGGATCCACACACAGTCTGTTGCTCGAACTGGAAGATGACGGTCATTTGATTGTCACCGATGCTGAATCATATACACCGGCATTTGTGTATCGTATTTTGCTGGATCGCTTTCCTTCAGATGACGTCATTGAATCGGCTATTTCCGCCGAATTGAATAAACGGGTCAGAATTTCACGGGCGCTTGACCGCAATATCCATCTTGACGGATCGGTTCTTTCCGGCTTGCATAAAATGCCGGTTGATATTTTCGACAATGTGTATCTGGACGAGGTTAAGCAGTCCGCGCTCGTGTTGTGTGTCGATATCAGAAATTTCAGCAATTTCTTGTGTACCAACGAGGAAAGCGCTGTTTTCAAGCTGATCAAGGATTTTACTTCCAATTTTCTGTCCTGCGTGAATCAGTTTGGCTTTGGCTGTTCATATTATAAACTTCTTGGTGACGGAGCCCTGGTCATCTGGGATGAAACGACAGAATCCACTGTTTCGGAGGCCCTCCAGGTTTTTGACACCTTTACCGACTTTGTCAATGAAGAACTGTTCGTCTCCTGTCCTCTTTTGGGTTTTGCCGGCGCATTGGTGTCCGAGAAGGTGTTCAAGTATGAAATTTCGGCTGAGGCCTCACAGTTAAAATATCGGGACTATGTCGGGTACGGCATCAATCTTGCCTGCCGGATACAGGCTCTTGCGGTGCGCGACGAGCTGGTTATCAATAAAACGCTTGCGGACACATCTCTTGTTTCGTTTGAAAGTCGGGATCTTTCACGGTATGCACAGGAATTGCATTTATTGAAGGGAATGAAAAGCGAGGATCGTGAGGCAGTCTTGTTCTATAAGCGATAATCGCCTTCGGCAGATCATAGGGTATAAAAAAACCGGACAGCAGTATACTGTCCGGTTTTGGGCAATACTGGAATCGAACCAGTGACCCCCACGATGTCAACGTGATACTCTAACCAGCTGAGCTAATTGCCCGAATCGTTCGGTCTCGAACGCTCGCTAAAATTATACCATTTTTTCATTTGCGTCAATACCTGCCTTTCGGTATACTGGAGGCATAAGGAGAACGGTATGTGTATAGAACCAATGTTTTATGTATGCAAAAAATGCGGAAATTTGGTGGGAATGATTCATGCTTCAGGTGTTCCCATGATCTGCTGTGGTGAGGAAATGACCGCACTCAAGGCCAATACCAGCGATGGTGCCAAGGAGAAGCATGTGCCTGTTGTTACCGTCAATGGATCCACCGTTACCGTCAAGATCGGCTCGGTCGATCATCCGATGACAGCAGAACACTGGATACAGTGGGTGTATCTGGAAACCGTACAGGGAGGTCAGCGCAAGTGCCTGAATCCCGGAGACAAGCCCGAGGTTACCTTCAGTCTGACTGCAGATGATAAGGCTATTGCAGCGTTTGAATATTGCAATCTTCATGGATTGTGGAAAGCAACTGTATAAGAGTAATGTCAGTGGGGGGTCACAGAAGTGACCCCCTTGTTTTTATGCGTTTTGCTTGACTTTTTTTTTGTGTTTTGCTAGAGTGCTTTTGTCAACGCGACATGCGGCGATGGTGGAATTGGTAGACACGCCAGCTTGAGGTGCTGGTGCTCGAAAGGGTATGGAAGTTCAAGTCTTCTTCGCCGCATAAGGGTTTTCCTTGTAAAAGGAAAACCCTTTTTCTTTGCCGGTCCCCTCCGTATGTTCGATCAAAACCCCATATTTCCGGTATTTCATCAAAATAGTAATGTAGTGAAGAAGAATAGTAATTTCGTGTAGATAAAAGGCCTTCTCCCGATTTGACAGCAGTTATTTTCCGCTCCACCATGGAACACAACAATGAATCAGTAAGGAGAGGAATATGAATCGATGCATGAAGAAGATCGCGATGGCGATGTTCGGGATGGGTGTGTCTGCTCTTGTGTTTGCGGGCGGCGCGCAGGATGCGAAACCGGCAGGGAAAATAACTGTGACTTTCGCCGGAACGGAGGCTGCTACAACTACCCAAAGCCGGATGATGCAGGCGGTTGCGGACGCGTTGAACGCGGATGGCCGTTTTGATGCGAAGGTACTGGTCGCCGGAGCCCTTTCGAATGACACGAACGCGCTTGTAACCCAGGCAAAAATGGGCGTTCCCCTGGTCGTCCCCTCGGATCCCGGACGGCTCGCAAGCCAGTTCGCCATTTCCGATATGAATATTCTGATGGCTCCCTATATTTTGACGGATCCTGCGGTTCTGGAAAAACTTCCCGACACCGAGCTATTTAAAACCTGGTCCAAGCAGCTTGAGGGGCAGGGCATTTCCCTGCTTGCGAATATGTACAATGGTTTCCGCAATTTTTATACCGTTCGTCCGGTAAAGAATGTTAAGGACCTGTCCGGCATGCGAATCCGCGGTTTTGGAAACGACATCGGAAATGGCCTTGCAAAGTATCTTGGTTTTGCCAATATCGCCATTTCGTTCGGCGAGGTATTCCCTGCCATCCAGCAGAAGACGCTCGATGGAACGGAAGTTCAGGTTTCGGCCGCGGCGGGAAACGCGTTCTGGGATGTAACCAAGCATATTGCCATGACAAAGCATTTTATGCTGCAGACAACCTTTGTCTGTTCAACCCGTCTTCTCGACGGCATGCCCCCCGATGCGCGTGCGTTCTTCCTTAAGACTATCCGCGAAAAGGCTCTGGAATACGGAAGACTTGCGGAAAAAGATGAAGCCGGTTTGTATGATCAGATGAAGAAAAATGGAGTGACCATTACCGAAGTTAATATCAAGGAATTCCAGGACGCCATTGCTCCCCTGTATACAAACAACGACCTCAAGTTCTCTGCAGGACTCAAGGAAAATCTCTTTAAACAGCTCGGGATGTAATTGCTCAGCTATCGGGTTGACCTCCGTACATGAGTGTGTGCGGAGGTACTATTCAAATACGGGGTGTCGGTTGTGAAGAAAATATATCGAATGCTGTGCAAGGCGGAAGAAATTGCCTGTGGTACAGGGTTTCTTTTCCTGGTTTTTTTTGTTTTTTTGTCGGCCATTTTGCGGTTCTTCCGGTTTTCCATGTCCTGGAATATTGATCTGGCAATGCTCCTGCTTGCCTGGACAGCGTTTCTGGGTGCGGATATCGCCTGGAGAAGCGGCCAGATAATCGGTGTCGATCTGGTGACCCGTAACCTGCCCGTTATGGTGCAGCGGATTATCCGATTGGCGGTGTACCTCCTGATGCTGTTTGCACTCGTTATAATGTTTGTCTATGGCGCGCGCCTTGCCTGGACCGAGCGGGTCAGCCGGTATCAGTCCATGGCGATACCCTACTCACTGGTTACCTTAAGCCTGGTATTGGCATCCTTTTCGATGATCGGGACTACACTTCAAAAAATCGGGTCTCTCGTGCGGGAAATGGCCGGGAAAGGCGAGGCATACACATGATCTATGTCGTCATTTGTTTTGTCGTTTTTTTGCTGATGGGAATGCCCATTGCCTTCGTCATCGGTTTGGCCGGAATCGTCTATTTTATTAGTCAGCCAATGCTCCCGCTCGAGGGAGCGGTACAAATGATCGTGCTGCAAAGCCAGTCCTTTGCCTTCCTTGCGGTTCCCTTCTTCATTTTTGCAGGAAACCTGATGAATGTGTCGGGAATTACGGACAGGCTGCTGGGTCTTGCGCGGCTTTTAACGCGAAGGATGTACGGGGGAACGGCACAGATCAGTGTTGTCATGAGTACCCTGATGGGTGGCGTGTCAGGCTCCGCAACGGCCGACGCCGCCATGGAAACCCGGATCCTGGGACCGGAAATGCTTCGTACCGGATACACGAAGGGGTACATCTGTGCGGTAAACTGCACTACTTCCCTTATTACCGCGACCATTCCACCCAGCCTGGGCCTGATCATCTTCGGTTTTGTCGGAGAGGTGTCAATTGGACGCCTGTTTGCCGGCGGTATTATTCCCGGTATTCTTATGATGGTCTTTCTGATGGCGACAACATCAATCACCAGCCGGATCAGGCGCTTTGATCCCCCGCGCCGGGAACTGCCCCGTCTGACGCTTCGTGAGCTGGGTGACAACCTTAAGGATTCTGTGTGGGCGCTCCTGTTCCCGGTCCTTTTGATCGTCGGAATCCGCTTCGGCGTGTTTACACCGTCTGAATCGGGTGCCTTTGCGGTCATCTATGCCATACTTATCGGAAAGTTTGTATACAGGGAATTGACCTGGAAAAACTTCAGGGAAGCCCTGGTCATGAGTTTCAAGGACAATGGCGCGATTATGCTGATTATTGCCCTGTCAGGGCCGTTCAGCTATGCGCTCACCTGGATACAGCTGCCGGTTATCATGAGCGATGTAATATTCGGCATAACGAGCGATCCGCAAAACCTGGTTCTGATCATGCTGGGCTTTTTGTTCATCAGTGGTATGCTCGTGGACAGCAATGTCAACTTCTTGCTGTTAACGCCGATCTTTTTGCCCATGGTGAAAAGTCTCGGCGTCGATCCTGTGCATTTCGGTGTCCTGATGGCTACGGTCGTCACCCTCGGGGTTATGACTCCTCCCATAGGCGCTGCATTGTATACCGTTTGCGGCATTATCGACTGTCCGATTGAGGAGTATACCAGGGAATCCATTCCCTTTATGGCCGCCATATTGCTTGAGCTGGCCATACTGGTATTCATTCCGGAGGCGATTACCTTCATTCCGAACCTTATTTTCGGCTAAGGCTGCGATGCACCGGGAAGTTGCATTCTTCCCGGTGCATCGCGAGGTACCGGCATGATTCTGTGCGGTCCCGGTATCTTTTTAACTGTTTGCTCATGAAATAGTAACGGAATCTTTATATACGCCTGCGATAATGGGAGCATGAAAGACCTGGGACTTGAACAATTGCTCGACTGCCCGGTGATACCGGTAACCCGGAAAGACCGTATTGTGATTGTAAGCGATCTGCATATGGGTGACGGTGGGAAGACCGATGATTTTGCCAGAAACTCGGGTGTGTTTCTGGATGCATTGACCAATTACTATTATCCACGGGGGTACACCCTCCTTTTAAACGGTGATATTGAGGAATTGCTCCGTCACCGATTGGCACGCATTCAAAAAGCCTGGCCTGCCATTTACCGCCTCTTCGATGATTTCAGGCGTTCGGGCCGGCTGATACGATTGCGGGGAAACCATGAAATTGTTTCCAATGGGGATGGCTCTCCGGAGCGGTTTGACGGGGATTCCGTCCAGCTGGATATTGCGGGACAGCGCATGCTGGTTTTTCATGGCCATCAGGGTGGCACAGTCAACTCGGGCAAGTATAACCATATTATCGGACTTGTGTTGCGGGTGTTTGCAAATACCTTCCGGATCGGAAACCGGTCCATTGCGCACAATTCACGGAAAAAATACCAGCTTGAACGCCAGGTCTATGATTTTTCCTTTTCCCGGGGCATTGTTTCCATTATCGGGCATACGCATCGGCCCCTTTTTGAATCCCTTTCAAAGAGTGAAACTATTGCGTACCGGATTGAGCGCCTCTGCCGCCTGTATCCCCGCGCAACGGAAAATGACCGGCAACGGATCAGAAAAACAATACAGTATCTGAAACAGGAGTATGTCAAACATCCCGCGAAACTGAGGGGTTTGCTGGTGGACAGCCTGTACGGATCAATAGTGACCCCCTGTCTTTTTAATGCAGGCTGCGGTATCGGTAAAAAGGGCATGACCGCGCTGGAGATAAAAAACGGAAAGATTTTTCTTGTGTACTGGTCCAGTACCGGTAGAACCAAAAGGTACCGGCAATACAGCGAGTACAAAGGGGCCCGCCGCTTTGGTGCTGACACCTTTCGCCTGATTCTGAGAAAAAAACCGCTTGACTACATATTTTCCCGCTTGCAACTGATTGCCGGCGAAGCGCGCGAATTGCCCGAGACCCTCTCCGAACGGCTGTGAGCGGCCTTACGTGAATACTCGTGGCCCTGTCTGCCTCAATCTTTTTTCTCTTTTTCTTTTCTCCTACATATTTTATAGTTATACTAAGTGTGAAAGGAGCGCGTAATGAAAAAAAAGCTTCGTATTGCATTTTTTGACACAAAACCATACGACCGCAGGTGGTTCGAGCTGCTTGCCAGGGATGATTCTTTTAAAGAATTTGATTTTGTATTCAGTTTTTTTGAAGCGAAGTTGACCAAAGAGACCGCAGCCCTTACCCGGGATCATGATGTTGCCTGTATTTTCGTGAACGACCGCCTTGATGCGGATGTGGCGGACATACTTGCGGCAAACAAGGTCGAGCTCGTAGCCCTGCGGTGTGCCGGGTACAATAATGTCGATTTGGAAGCGGTGTGGGAGCGCATTCACGTCGTTCGCGTTCCGGCCTATTCACCCCATGCGGTAGCCGAGCATGCTCTGTCTTTGTTAATGACGCTAACCCGCCGGATACATACGGCCTACAATCGCACCCGGGACGGAAATTTTGCTCTTTCCGGCCTTGTTGGACGGGACTTGTTCGGGAAAACGGTGGGGGTAATCGGTACCGGTAAAATCGGGAAAATATTCGCCCGTATCATGAGCGGTTTTGGTATGAAGGTGCTTCTTGACGACCTCTATCCCGACACCGAATTTGCCGCTTCCCTCGGCGCCTCCTATGTCAGCCGGGAAGAGCTGTTTCGGTCTTCCGACGTTATCAGTCTGCATTGTCCGCTGACCCCGGAAAACCGGTATCTGGTCAACGAGGACAGCATTGCAAAGATGAAGACGGGAGTTGTCATTATCAATACCGGCCGCGGCGGACTTATCGATACCCGCGCCCTGGTTGAGGGACTGAAAGATGGAAAGATCGGCGGTGCGGGACTTGATGTATATGAGGAAGAGGAGCACTACTTTTTTGAGGACTGGTCTCTTGCCCCGATCAAGGACGATCTTCTGGCCCGTCTCTTGCAGTTCCCGAATGTGGTGTTGACGTCCCATCAGGCGTTTTTAACCGAGGAAGCGCTTTCCGAGATTGCCCGGGTGACCCTCGAGAATATCAAGCGGTGGGCGCTCTCACAGGAGCCGGAGAATGAAATTTGCTATCATTGCACGCGTCTTGGCGGCGCGTTGTCTTGCAGCCGTGAGGTAACCGGTCAATGCTGGACGAAAGCAGGTGTAAAGGAGGAAGGTATGTACGAGAAAAGTGACAAAAGCGACGCGTTGTATGTGACGGAGCAGGGTGATTTACCGGTATGTACCCGGTCTTTCGATCCTGAAAGCCACCGGTTCAGCGATGAAGACGGACCCTGCCTGGACGGGGAGGGATGACAGGCACTAAGAGATAAAAAAAGCCCCCGCTGAGGAGGGCTTTTTTTTCGTGGTCCTAGCTGTTGACCCGTTCCTGGTATTCGTTTGTTTCGGTGTTGACCATGATTTTCTCGCCCTGTTTGATGAACAGGGGCACGCGCACGGTGAGCCCTGTTTCGGTGACGACGGGTTTGGTCGCGCCGGAAACAGTGTCGCCGCGTACGTAGTTTTCGCTTTCGGCAACGACGAAAATCATTTTGGTGGGAATCTTCACATCAATTGACTCTTCTTCCCAAATGACAATGTCGTATTCGTCACCTTCGCGCAGGTAGAACTTCTTGTCTCCCATGACATCATCGGCGACCATAACCTGTTCGAAGGACTGGGAGTCCATGAATACATAGTTCTCTCCGTCATTGTACTGATACTGGCACTTTCGGGTTTCTACAACCGCATCTTCAACGGTATCGGGGGTTTTAATGGTTTGGGTGAGTACTGAGCCGTCCCGAAGGTTTTTCATCTTTACACGGGCAAAGGCTGCTCCCTTTCCGGGATTGACAAATTCGCGTTCAACGACGAGGTAAGGGGTTCCCTTAATCAGAAGGACTGTGCCCTTTCCGATATCTCCGCCTCTAATCATACTATACTCCTGTCAGTAAATGGATGCTCCGGCAATGCCAACCCCTGCAGGGGTGGCAGATGCAGCCCGAATTATGCCGGGCTGTTCGGGGTGCCGAAGAATTACTCGGCAGAGTATAGCGAATTTGGCGGATTGTGCCTAGCAGTGTATCACAGCCTGTCCGTCAGTGGAAATGGAAGTACCGCATCGATTGTCTTTTTTCCGGCCAGACGCATAATAAGCCGGTCAATCCCGGCGGCGACACCCGAACAGGGGGGCATACGTGCGCACACCGCGCCGAAATTCTCGATGACCCGGTGAGGTACCAGGGCGGTTGTGTCCTTGAGCGACTGTTCTTCGCTCATGTAGCGGTTGACGGCTTCTGCGTTCCGTTCTTCGCTGTAACAGTTTGCTATTTCAACGCCGCCCATATACAATTCCCATCGATCCTTCGTCTTCCATCCGGTTCCCCTTTCTGAGGCAAGGCAGGGAACCCGGGCAGGATAATCGCACAGGAAAACCGCATCAAAGGACGAGAGCCAGGGTTCAACCGTATGAACCAGAAGAAGCTCATACAGATCATCCCAGGCCCAGCTCTCATAGTCACAGTGGTTCCCCAGACCGAGGCGCTCGGCATGGTATGCAAGATCCCGGCTTTCGGGACAGGAGGACAGGGGAAAACCGGCAGCCTGGGCAAAGGCTTCGTCCATGGTAATTTCTGTGAAAGAAACCGGGACACTCCGCGCACCGCTTACTGTCGTGCACAAGCGGGTAATAAGCTCGCAGGTGAGCGTAAGGGAGGCGCGGTAGTCAAAACCGATGGTATAGTATTCAAGCATGGTAAATTCCGGGCTGTGAATGTTTCCGGTTGATTCGACATTCCGGTAGCATTTTGACAGTTGAAAAAGCGACACCCCATGATCTGCAATGATCCGTTTGAGGTAGACTTCAGGCGAGGGGACGAGATAGAGCTCCCTGTCGGCGTCGCTATCTGACCGGGAGGCGCTCCATGCGGGGCGCAGATAGGAGGTTTTGAACACCTCAAGACAGGTTTCCGGAATCAGGCTGGATGCGAGGGCGGGTGTGTCGGTTTCCAGGTATCCCCGTTCGTGAAAAAAAGCCCTGATTTCACGCAAACAATCTGAGCGGAAGGTTAACATTTCCAGATCCATAATCAGTATATTATCATACAGAAACCGGGAAAAACTACCGCCTGTCCACAGGTGTGGCGGACTTGACAGTTCAGCCGGTTTCCAGGCCTCAAGGAGGTTTATATGAGCGTGCATAATAATGATGACGATCTACGTTCCCGGCTTTCGCCCATGCAGTGGCATGTGACCCGGGAAAACGGAACCGAACCCCCGTTTGCGAATGAATACTGGAATACTGCCGAAGACGGTCTGTATCTGGATATTATCAGCGGTGAGCTGTTATTTACCTCGGACGACAAGTTTCAGTCTTCCTGTGGCTGGCCAAGTTTTACCCGTCCTGCCCGGGAATCGGCTGTTCTGGAGAAGACTGATTATTCCCATAATATGCAACGAACCGAGGTGCGCGCATCTCGTTCCGATTCTCATCTGGGTCATGTGTTCGATGACGGCCCGCTGCCCGGTGGCCTGCGGTACTGTATAAACTCTGCCGCCCTGCGTTTTGTGCCGGCGTCCCGATCGGTTGCCTACCTCGCGGCCGGGTGTTTTTGGGGTACAGAGGCATATTTTCGCGCTCTTGCCGGCGTGCTTGACGTGACGGCAGGGTATATGGGCGGTACGGTGGAAGCACCCACATACGAACAGGTGTGTTCGGGAACCACCGGACATGCGGAAACTGTTCGCGTTCGCTTCGATCCGGAACGCATAAGCTATCGCGACATATTGCGTCATTTTTTCAGGATGCACGATCCGACATCGCTTGACCGGCAGGGCGGCGATGTTGGCACCCAGTATCGCTCGGCGATTTTTTGTGTTGATGACGGACAGCGTGAAGTGTCAACGAATCTTGTGCGCGAACTTGAGTCGGCAGGCCGGTATGCCGATCCGGTTGTGACGGAAATTGCGAGAAGCGCGGTCTTTTATCCTGCAGAGGGGTATCACCAGCGTTACCTTGAACAGCATCCCGGCGGTTACTGTCATGTGAACCTTTCACTCGCGAACCGTCCGTTGGATTGAGGGGCACTGTACGGTTTTCGTCTAGACGAGGCGGATTCTGTCTCCCGGCGGTACGTGGTGAATGGTTCCATTGAAAGAAATACACACCGGAATGCCGGAGGGATTTTCGACCAAGCGTGAATCCGCGGAGTATCGCAGCCGTTTTGCCGCATCGAGATAATCCCACATGCCGGTGCAGGTGGTGTACCACAGATCGGAACGGTTACCGCAGAGGGTAATAAAGTCTTCAAGCAGCTGCCAGTTATTGTCCCGGTCAAATTCCCAGGAATGGCCCCAGACCGTGAACCAGTACAGGTATTGAGTCTTTGTCAGGGAGATGAACTCCCTCGCTCGTTCAAGAAGTTTATCTTTGTGATGGCAGCTTGTTTTCATGGAGAAGGGGTCTTCGCCGTGATGGAAGTGTCCGGTGGTATCCACCGTTCGGGCCCAGGACAGGCCGAGGCGGGGAAGAAGGTCCTTGATGCCGGCATTCCAGGCTCCGTTCGGGTAGGAGAAGCCGCGTATAGTATAGCCGGCAAGCTCTTCAAGCGCGCGCCGGTCATCCAGTATTTGGGAGATGATTTCATGATCCGGGCAACGGGTGAGGGTCGGGTGAGAGACTGTATGACAGGCAATCTCATGACCTGTGTACAGGGAGGCTACTTCGTCACTCCTGACGCGGTGTTCCCCATCGAGCTGACCGGAATTGAGGTGAAAGGTTCCCTTTATATTTCCGGCATTCAGAAGGTGTATCATGGTTCGGTCCGCAACGTTGCCGTCATCGTAGGAGAGGGACAGAGCCTTGTGTTTCCCTCCGGGGTAACAGGTATATAGTGTGTTCATACTCTTCGAGTGTATGGTGTTTTTCTCGTTTTTGACAGAGCTCTTTTTCAGTCGATTGTGTATCGTGCTCCAAGTGTAATACTGGCAAGCGGCATGGGGTATCCGTCCCGCAGGGTGTACCGTTCGCCCAGAAGATTTTTTCCGTCGAGCGAGAGAACAAGAGAACTTCCGGTGTCAAATGCAATGCCTGCGTCAAGGACATGAAAGGAGGGGAGCGTGCTGACATTCAGGACTCCGGTGTACCGCTCTCCCTCGTAACGGGACGAGATATACCAAACGGTACGGGGGAGCGTGCCACGTATACCGATGTTCAGACGGTGTCTGGCCTGATAGGGCATTTGTTTATTGTCTGCGAAGGTCAGGTCTCCTGTCAGCACACGAGTCTCGATGAAGTTGTACGTGACTGTCACCCCGGGACCCTTTTCCGGTTTCCAGGCAATGCGGGTTTCACCTCCGGCATAGAGCGCCTCTCCGACATTTTCAGGTCGCCAGATACCGCTTGAATTCTGCCATTGAATGGCGTTGAAATACCAGCTTGCGAAGGCCGATTGCTCGACCTCCCAGTCGCTGCCGTTTTCTATGGTACAGCGCGCGCTCACAGTCCAGCTTTCTTCTCCCGAGAGCCCGGGATTCCCCGCCGCCGTCAGATCGGCATTCCAGTAGAGGTCGTTAAAATCGGGAGACTTCCATGCGCGGAAGATCGACGCTTGCACAATGGCGGTATCTCCTGCCAGGGTTGAAAATGAAACTGAAGGAAGCAAGACCGCCGGGTGACGGGAAGACAGCGCGGCGGCAAGCGATGCCTCCACCGCAGTTTTTCTTCCCTTTGCGTGTCGCACCGAAGCGGATACCATAGCTTCGTGCCGGTCAACGGTCCCGGTGTTTGTCGAATCAAGGCGGTCGTACCGGAGCGAGCCGGTGAAATCTAACGAAACTGGCGCCTTTCCGGACAGGTTCCATGCAGTATGTGCCAGAATGGAATGAAGGTCGTGGTTTGAGAATGTCGACGCATCCTTCCATGCAAGTGCGGTCCATGCATGGGTTATTCCCGCCTTTGCACCGAGCAGGTCGCTTCCCGCGCGGGGAAGATCCACTGCGATCGTCGTCAGGGTACGCCGGTCGTTCTGCGTTCCGGATGAGAGGGAGGCTTCCGAGCCTGCCACATCCTTGTCGGCTGCATACAATGACGAAGACAAACTGACTCGTGCGAGCGAGGGCAGCGCGACGGAAAGGTCGAGGTTCCCCCCCGCATCACGTATATCGTTTCCCTCCCGGATTACCGGTGTGCCAGCCGAAGTGCGGTAGCCAAACCTGTTCGCCGCGCTTGTCGCAAAGGCGCCGGTCCGAAGCGAGAACGGCGAGCGGGTAATTGTTGACTCAAGCTGTACGCGTTGCGTATCGACGAGCGCGGCACTGTCGGTTGCAGTCTGTGACGTATTCGAAAAACCGATCGATAATGACTTTCTGTCAGGATCTCCCGCTCGATTTGCTGCAGTGAAAATCTTGATGGTGCCGCCAGGAGACTTACCATAGTCTATTTCGATGCGTTCGATGGATTCGACATTGATCGAGGTGAAGTCGAAGTCTCCGGATTGGGGGGAATTGACCGGCACGCCGTTTACTTCAACCCGCACCTGTTTGCCCGAAAAGCCCCGGAGGCTGACAGAGCTTACCGTGCCGTAGCCGCCGTAGTTGACCGCTGAAAGGGCCGCTGCCTTTTCAAGGAGATCGCTCAGATTCGCAGCGCGGAATGAGGCAAGTTCTTCGCGTTCGAGGATGCGGGTTTGTTCCGTTTGCGCGCGAGCGACAACGGTAATTCCCTCTCCCTCAATATCGGAATAGTCCGCGAAGGGTTCCGTGTCGTCCTCGGCGGCAAGCGGAAAAAGGATGAGGGCGAGGCAGATCGCGCGCGTCAGGCGGAAACGGCAGGACATACGGTGTCGGGTTCCTTACTGTTTGACGTACTCGCCAAGGTAGCCGAAGTACCCGTTTGCGACGGTGTATTCGTCCCTGGCTTCCGCAAGCGTCGGCAGCCCGTTATTGATCGGGTCTGTATAATCGGCCGAGCTTGCCGCTCCTGCTTCCACACCAGCTGATGAAAGATTAGCCCAGTACACCGTGTAAAAGTAGTTTTCCGTCTTTCCCCAGCTTCCCCCGTCGGTAATTTGAATGTGTATGTAGCCTTCCTCCGCGCTGAAGTTGGGGCTATTGACGATTATTCCCGAAAAACTGATGGCTTTCTCCGCGTTGTCGTACTGTATGAAGAGCCACTGGTCATCGGAGTGTTTGATCTCGAATCCGTCGCCCCAGGATGACTTCCAGTAACCGACAAGATTCGCGGCGGATGCATCTTCAGGCAATAATTGTTCGCAGGAGAATGCCGTCAATGACAGCACGAGGAGCGCGATGAGCGCGATGAGCGCAGCCAGACGGGTAGCGGTGAATTTCATGAAATACGTTCCTTTTTTCCGTTCCTGATCCTCGAGGTACGGAATAGTGCAAGCGGTGTGTATACCAAAGTCTCCTGGCTCCGGGGCGTGCGGCGGGTATGCCGGTTTCCTTTTCCGTGCAGCCTTCCCGCACCCGCGCGACGCGCAGCCATGCAGTGGCAGTCATGACGGAATTGTTCCCTCTTACAGTTACGGGCTAGCGGAGGATTCACACCTCGCTTCCTTTGAAATATACCGGCTTGAACGTACCGCAAGGAGCGCCTGGCCGTCAAGTCGCATTCCCGAACCGGTGCCTTTTCTGTTAGTATGAGGCCATGTCCAATCCGAAACTCTTCCGGCTGATTGATCACGCCGTCGAACGGTATTCCATGATCGAAGAAGGTGACCGCATCCTTATCGGCGCTTCGGGCGGCAAGGATTCCACCGCCCTCGTAGAATATTTTGCCCACCGCATGATGCGCCGTTCCCGCGGGGGGACGCGCTTCGAGATTGCCGCCCTCCATGTATCAACCGAAATCGGGTCTCCCCTGCATCCGTCGATTGTTGACGCATTCGGGCGCTGGAAGGTTCCGCTGCATATTGTTCCGGTGTCCGTGCTTGGCCGTCTCAAACCGGGAAAGCGGATGAACTGCTGGTGGTGCTCAACCCAGCGCCGGACAGAACTCAATGACTTTGCCATACGCGAGGGCTACAATAAAATCGCCCTTGGTCATCACCTGGACGATATTCTTGAAACCTTGCTCATGAACGCCCTCACGAAGGCAGAACTTTCAACCATGCCCCCGCGACTTTCGTACGACAAGTATCCGGTGACCATCATTCGGCCGCTCTGTCTTGCCGACATCCCGCATATTGTGCGCCATGCAGAGGCCGCGGGGTATATGTCGGCTACCTGTACCTGCGACTATCAGGATAACTCGGGTCGAAAAGAGGCGCGAGGAAAGCTTGACGCGCTCACGGGCGGATCCTACGACGAAAAGCGAAAACTGTTCGATGCGCTTTCCAATATCAAGAAAGAATATCTTCCGTGAACCGGCAGCCTGATTGTGTTACAATTATGAGATGACAGAAAGGTATGACCAATGACCGGTCTTTCCCGGCTTTTGAACATTCACGAGCGCACATCACTTCCCGACAGCCGCACATATACCGCCACGGTGGAAGAATGTCTGTCTGTTCTTGAGCATGAGAACCCGGCAATCAGACCGCCTGATTCCTCCGGGGCTTCCGGCGGTCTCCTGGAACTTCCCGCACATTTGCCGGCGGTCATTGTGCCCGATTTGCATGCGCGAACGCTCTTTTTCCTTGCCATTATGGAAAGCCGCCCCTTTGATTCCGGGACACTCTACGAATTGCTTGCCTCGGGCAATGTGATCGTGCTCTGCCTGGGCGACGGCTTCCATGCCGAATCCCGCGCGAGGGAACGCTGGAGCGAAGCCCTTGAAGAGTATATCGGCGGTTTTATCCAGCACAGGGCAATGGATGGCGAAATGAGGGAATCCCTCTCTCTCATGGAAATGGTCATGCACTGCAAAATATCCTTTCCCGACCACTTTCATTTTTTGAAGGGAAACCACGAAAATGTGCTGAACGAGGAGGGGAACGGCAATCACGCGTTCCGAAAATTCGCGCTTGAGGGTGAAATGGTTCTTGACTGGCTGGTCCGGCAGTATGGCGAAGATTTCGTACATCTGTATGCCCGATTCGAAAAGGCCCTGCCGCTTGCAGCCGTTTCCGGTGAATGGATGGCTTCCCATGCCGAACCGCACCGTTTCTATTCCCGGCAGGAGCTTGTAGAAGGGCGGTTGAACGCCGACACCATTGCCGGTTTGAGCTGGACAGATAATGGAGCCGCACAGGCCGATGCGGTAGAGCGGATGGTTGCGGCACACTTGCCCGGCGCCCGCGATCCGGTGTACTTCGGTGGTCATCGTCCGGTGTCGCAGCTCTATTCCTTGCGGGCCGGCGGACTGTTTGTGCAAATACACAATCCCTCACAAACGCAAATTGCCCGCATCCGGCCCGGATTTCCCTTTACTCCCGATCTGGATATTGTGCGTCTTTGACCGCGTGATCCATCACCGGTTCTTTACAGCGTTTCAAGTTCCTCGGCATCGTTCATCTGGTATTCCAGAAGCGACGCTTCTATTCCTGAATACACAAGCTGTACCACGACATCGGTGTACCAGAAGCCACGTACCGCCTGTTTTTTGCGGGAAGTGAATACTTCCTGCGCATATTCGTTCATTCGGTTCATGTATTGATCATAGGAAAAGAAATCCGGTCGATCGGGCATCCTGCATTGCTGTCGCAATTTGTCCAAAAACTGGTCCATATAGTTCAGTATTTTGAAGATGGTGATCGGGCTGCCCGTTTTTTTGTGGGCCGCGGCCATTTTCCCCGACACTGATTCCAGAAGCGATTCAAGCCTGAATACGACGCCCCGTTTTTCAAGACCATGCTGCAGGGCGTCCAGGATATAATGATTGCCGCGATAGTAACGGAAAAACTCAAGGATTTGTTTGACGCCCGCCTCTCCGTGATTCAGAAGTTCCATGGCCTGTCGCGCCAGTGATTCCGGAAGAGCGGGATAGACCTGCACACTGTATGTTTTATACGAGGCATTGCGTTTTTCATGCAGGACAACCTCCCTGAAGCGGAACAGGTCATCCCACTTGATCGTGCGGTATACGCTGCCGAGTATGTCCGCTTCTTCCCTGAACTGTTTGAAGTAATCGTCTGCGATGCCCGTTTCCTTCAGGATGTTGAAAAACTCCTCGGATATTCTGAGTCCCCCGACCGGAGCGGTCGATTCCATCCGTTTGGCGTTAATGACCGGCAAGCCGATTACATCCCAGTGTTTGGACCCCTCTGGACCGAAATTTCCTATGGTCACCTCGCCGATATTGGCCCCGATGCGGATGTGAATTTGAAAGAAGGCAAAGAGGGTTGAAGAGATGTCGGTTTTATTGCGTAGTTCCCTGATGATATTGAAAGCGGACACCAGGGCGTTCCGTGACGCCTGGCTATCTGTCCCCTCAAGGAATTCCTCATCGGCCTGATTGAATAATACGCATACCCGCTGCATGTCAACGCAGGTATAAAAAAGCTCGCGCGCGATCAGGGTTTCCCGGTTTGCCTTGTCCAAATCCCACAGGCGCTTGTCGATGATGTCATCAAAATGAAACATCATCGAATCCCCTTCGATTTTGTTCAGGTATCCGCCGTGCCGCTCAAGCACAATCTGGAAGGCGGTATACAGACCGTTCAGGAGAATCTGGTTTTCTTTGGGGCTCAGGTATTTTGAAAGACGGGTATAATCCGCAATGTCTATAAAACCGACGCCCACCTGACCTTCCCTTGAATGTTCCGGTATATGGCCGATTTCATAAATGGCGTTAACCAGATGGCGGGGCAAATAAAATTCTTCGATGGAGTCCATCAGGTCTTCCTGAAAAGAGACACGGAGCGATTCGTTGCGAACTTTTTCAAATATGTCCATACGCAATTATGTATCAGTCCTGCCAAGGAATGCAAGTTTCAGATCTTTCAATGTTTCGCTTAAGGATACCTTATACACATGGGGGTTCAAAATGCGTAAATAGCTTTTGTCAAAACGGCTCAGGCCGCTTCTGACGCGCTTCTGGATTGTGCCGAGCTTCTCGGCGGGGTTGACTCGCGCTCCGTTTCGCATGACAGGCGCAAGGAGGGGTTCTGCCATGGCTGCGGCGAAGGAAAAGCTTTGCAGGTCGTTTGCCGGGTGATAATAGCGCAGGCACTCCCCGGGGGGAATGTGCTCGCTGCCAAGGGTCAATACATCGGCTTTCGCGCTGCCGTCCTCGTTAAATAACCTCCACACCTGTTTAACGCCGGGATTGGTCGTTTTCGCGGGATTATCCGACAGTTTCATGGTTGGTTCGGTAGTGCCGGATGCAGTGGTTCGCTCGGCAAGTTTGTACACTCCCGTAAAGGATGACTCGTTTCCTCCGGTTACCAAATGGGTTCCAACGCCCCAGGTGTCAATTGGAGCCCGATTTTGAACCAGCGATTCAATAATTTCTTCGGTCAGCTCGTTTGATACGGTAATAGTCGCTTTTGTGAGACCTTCCCTGTCCAGCGCCTTTCGCACCTCCGTACTCAAATACTGGATGTCACCAGAATCAAGGCGCACACCGAAATTCTTTCCGCGTTCGGCAAGCCGCTTGCCCACGGCAATAGCCGCCCGGAGACCGGATTCCAGCGTATTGTACGTATCGATCAAAAAGACCGATGAGTCGGGATAGATATCGGCATAGGCAGAGAAGGCTTCTTCTTCATTGTCAAAGGACATAACCCATGAATGGGCCATGGTACCCATGGCCGGTATGCCCCATATCCGGGCGGCAAGCGCATTGCTCGTACCCTTAGCCCCGCCAATGAATGCCGCACGGCTCGCGCTGAGCGCCCCGTCGGGACCCTGTGCACGGCGCAGGCCGAATTCCATGATCGATCCGCGGTTTGAGGCAAGAGAAATTCGCGCTGTCTTTGTCGCAATCAGGCTTTGGAAGTTTATTATGTTCAGAACAAGGCCCTCAATGATGGCAGCTTCGATCATCGGCGCATGAACCCGGATCAGGGGTTCATCCGGGAAGACGATGGAGCCTTCTTTCATGGCATATATTTCGCCCGAAAAACGGAACGAAGACAGGTAATCAAGAAAGTCCTTTTCGAACAGGCCCCGTTTTTCCAGCCACTCAAGATCCCCGGCAGAGAACCGGAAGTTCTCGATCGCGTCGAGGAGGGGATCAAGACCCGCGAATACGGAAAAACCGCCCGAAAAGGGATGCCGGCGAAAAAAGACATCGAACACCGACGGACGGTTCATGTTTTTTTTAAGGAATCCCTGACCCATGGTCAATTCATACAAGTCGGTAAACAGCGCGCTGTGAATCATCAATACACCTCCGTCCGGATTGTCGAGCCGGAACCAGTTTTGCAAATTTCAATACGTCCCGGTATACGGTTTCTCAGTTCGGCGACATGGGAGACAATGCCCACCATGCGGCTCCCCCGAATTTCGTCCAGTATGGCGATTGCCCGCTCGAGGCTTGCCTCATCCAGTGAACCGAATCCTTCGTCGATGAATACGGCGTCCAGCTGGATGCCTCCTGAGCGGGCCTGTATGGAATCGGCAAGTCCCAGAGCAAGCGATATCGATGCCATAAAGGTTTCACCTCCGGACAATGTTGCCGAGGGCCGAGCCCGTCCGGTATAGGCATCCAGTATTTCCAGATCGAGGCCGGACAGACTGTTTCCCTTGCGGTAGCTGTCGTTCAGCCGGATGCGATAGCGGCCTTCACTCATGCGCTCAAGACGGGTATTCGCGTAGGCGGTAATCTCTTCAAGATACATTCCCAGAATCCAGGCATCAAAGCTGATATTGAGCGGGTTGGCGCCGGACAGATCATCGGCAAGCCGGCGAAATCGTCCCGCCTCTATGGAACGCTCGCTTCGCAGTGTATCAAGTTCGTCACGCTGCCCTTTCAGGGCATCGAGGCTGGAGAGTCTGGCGTTCTCGTCGCGCAATTGACTGGATAATGCGGCATGGAGCTCCTCAAGCCGGTTCAGTTCAGCGTCCGCACTCACCGGGTCGGGCCCGTTCCAGGCGGACGTTTCTCTTTCGAGCTGTGAAGCAAGACTGCGGGCTGCAGATATTTCGCGATGCCAGAGCGCGGTCTCTTCCTCGAGTTTCAGTAAGTGCTCCTCTGTCCGGACTGAGGCTTCCATTTCCTCCCGGCTCCGGAAGCCTGCACGGCGGCATTCTGCCTCGAACCGCCCTTCGGTCTCTGTTTGTTCCTTCATCAATAGATCAAGCGACTCTTCCAGTGTCCGGAAGGTTGCCTCAAGGGCGGAATGTCGGGACATGGTTTCGGTCAGCCGGTCGGCATGGCCGGCAATCCTGGTTTCTGCTGCAAGAAGGTCGGCCGAACAGCGATCAAGCATCTCGCTCGCTGTTTTCCCGTCGGGTTGCAGTCCGTCACTGAAGGCTTCGTGGTAACGTGCCTCTTTTTGCTTGCACGCTTCACGGAGACCGGCATATTCTACCTCAAGGCGACCGATTTCATCTGTCTGCCTTTCCAGCTCATGTTCCCGCTCCCGTTTTCGTTTAAGCAACTCTTCCCGTTCCCGTGCCGAGCGCTGTGCCTTTTGTAGCGTGTCAAATGTTTTCTGGGCATGCTCCGCCGCGCGCTTGACCAGTACGGCTGCTTCTTCAGCGGAGGGAATGGCATCGGCGGGAATACAGGCTGGATCATCGGCACTTGCCGCGGCGCAATACCGTCTGACGGCTTCCTCCCGGCGTGATTGAGCTGCCGCCCGGTTATCATTTCGATTTCCGGCGTCAGAGACCGCCCGTGCATGATCCCGTTCGAGGCTCGCAATTCTGCGCTGGGCCGCTTCAAGCCGCTCTTCCGCATCAATGCCGTGCAGTCCGTTGCGCCCCGCGGGAGCAGGATGTTCGCAGGAACCGCACACGGGGCATGGTTGCCCTTCCGCGAGGGCGAGGGCTAACACTGCGGCCGATTCCTTCCGGGCGCATGCACGGACTTCCTCGGAAAGCGCCTCCGTTTCGGCACGGGCGATTTCTAAATCCCTCTCAAGTGTTCTTCTGAGGGTTTCTGCCGCCTCGAAGGCCTGTTCATGGCCCCGGAGTGCAGCGGTATCCTGTTCGTATGCTTCGGCCAGCTGTTTCAGCTGTTTTGCCTTTTCAAGGGAGGCACGGGCTTCTGCGTGGACGGTAATGCATATTTCAAGGGATTCGCCCCCATCCTCAAGAGCCTGAATCTGCTGCGTCAGGAGGGTATGCTCTTCCTTTGTCACGACACGCTGTTTTTTCACCGCATCAAGTTGTTTTTTTATCCGGTCCCGACCGGCAATTTCTTCTTCGAGCGTTTCTTCGATGCGGGCTGCCACGCGCAGTTGTTCCTGCCGGAGCAACAGGCTGTTTTTTTCGGCCGAAAGGCTGGAGATAAGGGGTTTCTCATCTTCAAGCTCCAACAGACGCTTGCCGGTTTCGGCACGGTCTACACTGATCCGGTCCCGATCGATGCGTGTTTTTGCCAATTTTTGTTCCAGTTGACGGAGAAGGATCAAGCGTTCGTTAAGCGGAGCTGCCCTGCGGGCACTATCCTGTTCCTTTTCAATTGCGCGTATATGCGCTTCCTGTCCCTCAAGCACCGATACTTTTGCTTTCTGTTCTTCAAACGCCTTGTAACGGCGCTCTGCCTGTCTTGCCTGTTCGCTCGTGACCGTTGCCTGTGAAATTTGTTTTCGGGCGCTTTCTGTTTCTGCGCCAAGCCGTTCAATACTACCTGTCAGTTGTTTTCTCTGTTCCTCGTAGGTTTCACCGGAAAATTTTTCCTGGAGCGACAACAGGGCTGCTTCCGTATCCTTTAGCCGGTTTTCCGCCTCCCGGGCACGGACGCGTGCCAGTTCGGTCACCCTGCCGTATTCCGAAACCGGAAAGAGCTTCGACAGAACCTGTTTGCGTTCGGTGGAATTCTGTTTCAGAAAGCGGGAAAATTCCCCCTGCGGCAGCAAAACGATGCGGGAAAATTCTTCTTCCGATAGGGCTATCAGGGTAATAATCTTGCGGTCCGTCTCGCTTTTATTGGTATCGGTACGGGAAACCCAGGTGGGGCCTTCCTGTTCGTCAAATGACACTTCCTCCGCACGCGTGCGTATTTTACCGCTTCGAACGCCGATGTGTTCCTGGGGCAGTACGCGTCTGATGCGGTAACGCTTTCCCGAGAGTGTGAATACAAGCTCAACGGAGCTTTCCTCCTCATCCCGGGCAAAGTGGCTGCGCATTTCCTTGACCAGTCCCTTCCTCGAGCCGGGGGCCTGACCGTAGAGGGCGTAGGTCAATGCGTCGAAGACAGTCGTTTTTCCTGCTCCCGTTTTACCATATACCAGAAAAATATCCCCGAGTCCCGTAAAATCAACGGCGTGGCTTCCCCTGAACGGACCGATATTGGTTATGACAAGGCGTTCCGGTTTCATACGTTCACGCCGTCCTCTCGCGTGCATTCTGCAAGCAGTTCTTCGAAGAGCGTCTGACGGCTTTCATCGATATTCCCATAGAGCATCTCCTGAAAGCGTTTGAAATCGTCTGAAGCGCTCCTGACGGTTTTTTGCATTTCCGCTTCAACCCTGTTTCGGGCGGTGCTGTCCGTTTCCCTCTCGAGCCCCTGTTTCAGGCTCAAAAGCCAGGGAAACTTCGGCTTCAGAAGATTGACCGGGTTTGCGACCAGATCATGGTCATCAAGGCAAATTTCAAGATAATCGGCGGCAAAGCGGTCAAATGCGGTTCCCGAATAGAAGTCATCGAACGATCCTGAAAGGCGGCGAACGGCGCGCAGAGGCTGAAAGGGAATTGGCTCCACGCTTACGGGCCAGGAAGGCGTGGAAGTGTCGATTTCAACGCGGAGGAACACTTTCACGGTTTCCGCCTCGTCAAAGGCATAGGCAAGGGGGGAACCCGCATAGTACATGCGGTCGGTTATCTTCTGGAAACGGTGCAAATGGCCGAGGGCGGTATAGGCAAACCGGGAGAACAGCGCCGGGGAAACCTGTTCGGCTGTCCCCAGAAAAATGCGCTCGGACGAGGATTCCGCTCCTCCTGTCGTAAACAGGTGGGCCGCAAGAACCGCGGGAATCCCGTCGAGTTCCGGTGAATCGAGGAGGAGGGAAAAGCGGCGGGACGCCTCGCGCGCAAGCTCTGCCTGCGAAAGAAGAGCCCCCCCTGCATCATCAAAGAGAGTCGGTTCCTCACCGGTACTTCGGGATTGTTCCGGCTGCAGGGTTCCTGCGGCCAAAAATGGCAATAAAAAGAGAGCTAGTTTTTCCGTTCCTTTGGATAGTATAATGGGAGTAAAGGAATCTTCCGGATTGCAGATAATATGTATATGCCGGGTTCCCAGAATTCTGTCGGCGAAGGCAAGCCGTTTCGCCGAATCATGATTTCCCGGAATGACCGCGATGGTTACTTCCGGGCAGGCGTCGCGGCAATCGGCCAGAAAGGCACTGAACAGAGCGACAGCTTCCGCCGGCGGTACCGTGCGGTCGTAGACGTCTCCCGCGATAATTAGGGCTGCGTAATCTTCCCCGCGCAGTTCATTGACAAGCTGATCAAGAATGTGCTTTTGATCTTCAAGCACAGAGTGTTCGTGCAGGCTTTTGCCCAGGTGTAGATCGCCCGTGTGGAGCAGTTTCATACGTACACTCTAAGTATTTGGCTGCTATCTGTAAAGAGCCGTGTAATCGGTCTTGGTCAGCTCTTCTTGGTAAGGATACAAATGGATGATGAAAACCGGTTATAAAATAACTCTGGGTGTTGTGCTGGTCTTGTTCCTGGCCTGTTGCACCGCCGGTGTGTTCTTTTTGATTCTGGCTCCCGCAACTGCCGACGGAGCGGGTGAATTTCGTTCTACCGCACTCCTTATTTCCGGCGCAATCATTATTTCAACCTGGATACTCGGTCTGTTATCCGTTTTTTTTATTGCCGCCTCCGTTGCTCAAACAACGAAACGCTTTACACGCATCATGGAAGAGGTCTCTGCGGGGAATCTTCACTCCTATACGCCTTCCGTCGACACCCCTTCGGACAATCCGCTTCTCCGTCATATGAACGCGTTTCTGGAAAACCTGAAGGATCTGTCAGCCTCGCTCAAAGAGGATGCCTCGCATTCGGTGGATACAAGTTCAGCCCTATCCCTGGCGCTTGATAATACCTCCGCCACCTTCGAGGTTGTTGACGGCTTTATTGAAAGCATCCGGAGCGAGGTGAAAATTCTCGAGGAACAGGTCCACAGCGTCAAGCAAAGCCTCGAACGGGTTACCGGCGGACTGACCCATCTTGACGGGCGAATTACCTCGCAAAAAGAGGTTGTCGAAGGCTCGGTCTCCTCGGTTCAGGGTATGATCCAGACAATCAATGAACTGGCGTCAATCGCCACGCAGGATGAACGGGTCATCCATGATCTGGTGGTGTCCTCCGCGGACAGTCAGAGTCTGTTCAGCGACACCCACCAGAAAATTACCCGCATCAGCGACAGTATTTCCCGGATCAACGGCATGGCAACCGTTATTGACAGCATTGCCGAGCAGACCAACATGCTTGCCCTGAACGCGGCGATAGAGGCCGCCCATGCAGGCGACGCGGGAAAGGGTTTTGCGGTGGTCGCCGAGGAAATTACCAAACTTGCCGAGGCAAGCTCGGAAAGTTCGCGGGAAATCTCGGACAGCATTGAGGAAATAGTTGAAAACATTACCGGGATGGCGGATTCGGGCGGTCGTCTTGACGAGGCGTTTACCCGTATGACCGGCGACATCGGTGCCGTACACTCGACCATCACCAAAATTGCGGGCGGACTTCAGGATTCCACCGGGGATACCAGGGAAGTTCTTGCAACAATGAATACCCTGGACGAGGTAACCTCCAAGGTAACAAGGGATTCGGCTCTTATGGCCGAGGGTGCGCTTTCCATTGGTCGTTCGATGACTGAACTTGATATGATTGCGAGCCGGGTCTTTGATGGAATTACCGCGATGAGCCTGATGCTTGACGGCTTGAAGGATGTCATGAAAGAATTCAAACACTCTGCCGAGGGAATGAAAGCCTCGGGCCTCGCGATACACGAAAAACTTGCACAGTTGAAGTAGTGTGCCCCTTTATGATATTTTCATTTCATGAAAATCGATACCTCCCTTAAAAATCTTCAAGATATGTTTCCCGCCGATTTTACCGAAGCGGAAAAGGCTCAGGCAAAAACGGCGTTTCTGAAGAAACTGTCCGTTCTTGCGCATGATTTCTACGGCGGCAAGATGCAAACCCTGCCGAAATGCGGCCTCTACGGTTTTAACTGGTTTAACGTGTGGTACACGCCCGGCGTTTCGGCTGTTTCAACCGGCATACGGGACAATAATGACGCTTCGTTCACCCTGTCCAACCGCGGCAATCTGGTTGCGGTTGTCAGCAATTCGACACGGGTGTTGGGTGATGGAGACTGTACCCCTCCGGGCGGTCTTGGCGTCATGGAAGGCAAGGCCATGTTGATGAAGTATCTGGGCGGTGTTGATTCCATCGCGCTATGCATGGATTCCCGCGTCCGGGAAGATGAAGCCGCCAAACGCGGTGTAAAGGCCGGCTCCCATGATCCGGAGAAAATCATCGATTTTGTCAGGATGCTCGAACCCTCCGTGGGTGCGGTCAATCTTGAGGATATTGCCCAGCCGGACTGTTTCCGGGTGCTCGATGAATTGCGCGAGGTATGCGACATTCCGGTCTGGCATGACGATGCCCAGGGAACCGCCTGTATTACGCTCGCCGGTCTTCTCAATGCCCTGAAACTGGCCGGGAAAACCCTCGCGGATGCGCGGATTGTCCTCCTCGGCGCGGGAGCTTCGAACACAACCATCGCGCGGCTTATCCTGGCCGATGGCGGTAATCCGGCGAATATGATTGTATGCGACTCGCGGGGGGCTTTGCATGCCGGACGCGCCGATGTCGAGAAGGATACCCGTTATTACCGGAAGTGGGAATTGTGCCAGCAGACAAATCCGTCACGCATCGAGACCATAGAGGAAGCGGTGAAGGGTGCGGACGTTCTGATCGCCCTTTCGACCCCCGGGCCAGGCACGGTCAAAAAGGAATGGGTGGCATCCATGGCCGATAAGGCAATTGTCTTTGCCTGTGCGAATCCCGTCCCCGAAATTTGGCCCCATGAAGCCAAGGAAGCGGGAGCCTTTATCGTGGCAACCGGTCGCGGAGACTTTCCCAACCAGGTGAATAACTCGGTGTGTTTTCCCGGCATACTCAAGGGCGCTCTTTTGGTGCGCAGCCGGAAAATTACCGATTCCATGGCCATTACCTGTGCCCACTCCATCGCGGATTACTCCGAGAAGAAGGGCATTTCACCCGACAATATCGTGGTAACCATGGATGACAGCGATGTATTCGCGGTCGAGGCGGCGGATGTCGCCATGAAGGCTATAGAAGAGGGCGTCGCAAGAATTACCCTGAGCTGGCAGGAAGTCCATGACCGGGCGGCCGCAGACATTGTACAGGCACGCGAAGCAAGCCGTCTATTGATGGAAAAAGGGCTTATTCCCGAACCGTCTTCCGACATGCTTGAATCGGCCCTGTCCTTTGCCGTGCAGAAAATACTCGAAGCACGTCGTTCATGATCCGGAAAACAACCGGGACGTCCGTGGCGTCCCTGATTCTCTGCGCCTTTTTATGGAGTTCGTCAGGAATTCTCATAAAATTGGTAGACTGGGACCCGTTCGCTATTTCCGGAGTCAGGAGCATCATCGGTTTTATTACCATGCTGTTCTTTTTACGGCGACCGCACTTTACTTTTTCAGCGGATCAGCTGCTGGCCGCGCTTTTTTACAGCCTGACCATGATTCTCTTTGTCATTGCGAATAAATTGACCAGCTCGGCCAATGCGGTACTTCTTCAATATACAGAACCGGTGTACATCATTTTGTTTGGCCGCTTTCTTCTTGCCGACGAACGCAGTACCTGGATTGACTGGTTCGCGGTCATCGGGGTATTCGCGGGTATGGTGCTCTTTTTTCTGGATGAACTGTCCCTGGACGCGAATACGGGAAATATACTGGCAATACTGTCGGGTGTCTCATTCGCGCTTACTACCATTTTTATGAGACGCCAGAAAAATGGTCGCCCGGCAGATTCCTTCATGCTGTCGCATTTACTGACGTTTGCGGTCAGCATTCCGTTTATCGTTCGCGCTGGCCCACCCGACCTCCGGGGCTCGGTGGGCCTGGTTCTCCTTGGCGTTTTGCAAATAGGCATTCCGTCCTTTTTGTATGGATGGGGTGTTGCCGGAGTCACGGCAGTCAGCACCGCACTGATTACCATGATCGAACCGGTCATGAACCCGGTATGGGTTGCGCTGTTTGTTCATGAACTTCCGACTCCGCGGGCGATTGCTGGCGGTGTAGTCATACTCTTGAGCGTTGCCGCACGCACGGTTCTCAAGATGCGGAAAATATACTAGAATCAAGCTTTCGACTGGAGGAACTGTAATTGGCAATCCAAAGAACTTTTGCCATGCTGAAGCCGGGTGTGCTGCAGCGAAGAATTGTCGGGGACGTGCTTTCCCGCTTTGAACGGAAAGGCCTCAATATTGTAGCCCTCAAGGTTATGACCATTCCGCCGTTGCTCGCCGCGACTCATTATGCCGAACATAAGGGAAAGTCCTTTTATGACAATCTTATATCCTATATTATTTCCGGACCGGTTATCGCAATGGTGATAGAGGGCGATGAGGCAATTCAGCTGGTCAGACGCATTTGCGGTCCGACCGCCGTCTGCGAATCCCTTCCCGGAACCATCCGGGGCGATTATTGTTTGCATACCAATTACAACATTATTCACTCTTCGGACTCACCGGAAAGTGCTGAACGGGAACTGAAACTTTTTTTCAAACCGGGCGAAATTGTTTCCTGGGAAGACGGAAACGCCACCTGGTTCTGAGTACGTACCGGCTGTATTTTTGCCGGCATACGGTACATCGGATCAAACGCAAGGAGTAACAAGATGGCACAATCAATCGGCGTTATCGGAGCAGGAGCATGGGGTACCGCAGTCGCGATGTCTCTTGCCCGCAGCGGGCACGAAGTGGAAATATGGGCGCTGGAAGCGGATGTTGTTGAATCCATAAATACAAAGCATGAAAATACCCGGTATCTTCCCGGATATGGGACACCGGAAAATCTTGTTGCCTCGTCCGATATCAAAAAGGTTGCGACAGACAAGCAGTTTCTCATACTTGCAAGTCCGTCTCTCTATCTTGCTCGCACCATGGCGGGCCTTCTTGATGTTCCGAATATTAAAAATGGCACAACCTGTATCGGCGTGCTCACCAAGGGTTTTATTCCCTCCGATAAGGGCCCTCGTCTTATCCTGGAAACCCTGGAAGAGGTTCTGCCCGACTCGTACAAAAAAAATCTGGTGTACATTTCCGGTCCGAGCCATGCCGAAGAAGTCGCGATGGGAAAAGTAACGGGTCTTATTGCTGCAAGCGAAAATCCCATGAACTCCATCCGGTTCCGTGAAGTGCTCAAGTCCAGGGGTTTGCTTGTTTTTTCGAGTCTTGACGTTATTGGCGTACAGATATGCGCGGCAGCGAAAAACGTCATCGCCGTTGCGTTTGGCTGTCTTGACGCCATCGCGGAAAAATCGGAAGTATTCGGCGACAACACGGAATCCCTTCTCCTCGCTGCGGGGCTCAATGAAATTCAGATTATCGGCAAGGCTCTGGGAGCGACACATCCGGAAACGTTTACGTCAATTGCCGGTGTAGGAGACCTCGATGTAACCTGCCGGTCGGAATTCGGCAGAAACAGACGTTTCGGCCATGATATCATCCAGCAAAATATACTGGATAACTTTGCAAGTCTTGACGATCTTATCAACCGTATCACGGAAATAGGGTATTTGCCCGAAGGTGCGGTCGCGTGCAAGTTTGTGCATGAATTGTCAGAACAGCGAGGCTTGAAACTGCCCATTTGCAACGGCTTGTACCGTATTTTGAACAAAGAATTACGGCCCGTCCAGTTTATCGTCCAGCTGCTTGACGGAATCGAGGTATAAGGAATGCTCGAAAAGGTAAGCAATACATTCAGCGATATCATCCGTACCATTGGCGGAAAGTCGCAGATTACAGAAAAAAATATCGAAGAAACCGTTGAGCGCATTAAAATGGCCCTGCTTGAAGCCGATGTCAACCTTCGGGTTGTCCGGCGCTTTGTCAATGGCACCATTGAAGAAGCAAAGGGTGAAAAAGTATTGCGCGCTGTCGATCCCGGCCAGCAGTTTATAAAGATTGTTCACGATCGCATGGTGGCCCTGTTGGGGGATGCAAAACAGGATTTACACCTGCGGGGTCCCGACACCCAATCGGTCATATTGTTTCTCGGTCTCCAGGGTTCGGGAAAAACAACCTCCGCGGCCAAACTTGCTGCCCGCCTGGTGAAACAGGGCCGAAAACCCCTGCTCGCGGCCTGTGACCTCGTCCGTCCCGCTGCTGTTGAACAGCTTTCCGTCCTGGGAGACAAAATCGGTGTCCCGGTATACCGGGAAGAAACAAAAGACGCGCTTCGTGTTGCGAAAAATGCCCTGCAACACGCAAAAAAGAACGGTTTTGATACGCTTATCGTGGATACTGCCGGACGTCTTCAAATTGACGAACCGATGATGGCCGAAATCGGCAGCCTCAAAAAGACGCTTGATCCTGTTGAAACCATCCTTGTCGCTGACTCGATGACCGGACAGAACGCGGTCGAAATTGCAAAATCCTTCGACGAGCAGGTGGGCCTCACCGGCGTTATCCTGACGAAATTCGACTCGGATGCCCGCGGCGGTGCCGCACTTTCCCTGAAGTCCATTACCGGCAAGCCCATATTGTTTACCGGAACCGGTGAAAAAATCGAGGACCTGGAGCCCTTTTATCCTGAACGCATCGCGAGTCGTATTTTGGGTATGGGAGATATTGTTTCCCTTGTTGAAAAAGCCCAGGAAACCATTGACCGGGACGAGGCCGAAAAGCTTCAAAAGAAAATGGCAACCGAAAGTTTCACTCTCCAGGACATGCTTGATCAGCTGGAACGGGTGAATAAAATGGGTTCAATTCAATCCATGCTCGAAATGATTCCCGGTATGGCCGGCCAGATTGATGAGTCCGCGCTGGATACGTCAGGTTTGAAGGTTCAGAAGGCAATCATTCAGTCAATGACGAAAAAGGAACGCCTGAACCATTTGATCATCGGACCCTCTCGCCGCAGGCGCATAGCCAGGGGATCGGGAACTTCGGTCGGAGAGGTAAACAAGCTTTTAAAACAGTTCGAGAAAACTCGTCAGACCATGCGGAAGTTGTCGAAAAACCGCGGGGCGGCAGCAAAAATGTTCGGTGCGATGGGCGGAATGGGTGGTTTTCCCGGCATGTAAGCGACGCTGAGTTTTCGCTCAGTGCTGTCTGAGTACTTTTGCCATTCCCAGAAGACCGGTGGTATAGAGCTGGCTTTGATTTCTTCCGTTACTCTTCGCCCGGTAGAGCGCCTTGTCCGCGTCTCCAAGCAACATAAGTGATGTTTGCTTTCCACACCCGCGTACCATACGCGCACCGATGCTGATTGTCAGTGTCAGGTCTGTGCCGGTCGGCGGGTAGGGTATCCGGATTTCCGAAACTGCGATGCGTATGCGTTCCGCGACCTTCATCAACTTCGATTCGTTACACTCTGCTACCAGCACCGAAAATTCTTCTCCGCCAAAACGAGCTGCACAGTCCTCTCCCCGGATGCTTTTTTGCAGCACGCCTGCAAGTGCGATGAGCGCTTCGTCTCCCATGACGTGGCCCCAGTTATCGTTGAAACGCTTGAAATGGTCGACATCCATCAACAGCACACCCGCTGTTGAATTGCGCCTGTACGTATGTGCGATAGCCTCGTCAAGGCGGCGTACAAAAAAGTCGTGGGTAAAGAGCCCGGTCTTGGGGTCGGTAATGGAACTTTCATAGTGCAGTCCGTTTTGTATACTGACGGAAAGGAAGCGAATCATTCGGTCAACATACTTTTCCTCTAGTTCCGAATAGCTGTCTCCAATCAGCTTTTTCCCCATAATGACTATGCCATAGAGTCCTCCAATACCGAACATGGGGAAAATACGTTCGGGTTGTAAATTGTGAAAGTCTTTGCCGAAGAGATCGGGCCCCAGTTCCTCGGCAATTTCCTCGAATCGGGCATACATGGGGTTCTTGTTGAATCGTTCACGGAATATTTCATAATAGAGGGGGTCGATGACATCATCGCTGGGTTTGAGGTTGCGGAAGCAAAATTGCCGGATACCGCGTCCCCGTGGCGGCAGTACAATGAAACCCAAAAACTGCGGGATGAAATGGTCAAGCAGCTTGCTGATGATAAAGTCCAGCATGGAATTAACGTCGGTGTATGAAACAAGCATTGCTGCGTCGGTTATTATTCTTTCCAGTTCCCTGTTTTCCCGGCGCAGTTCACCCAGTTGATCGAGGGCTCCGGATTTTTCCAGGTGATTGAATTGGGCAAGTACATCCTGTGATATATTCATACATTTTCAAGTATATATGATTTTTCTCCGAAAGTTGCATTATACTGAAAAATATGACAGCACAATCTTCGGAAAAAGAGACTCTATTTGGTTGTCTGATGCCCCATCCCCCGCTTCTTGTTCCGCAGGTCGGTCATGGCCGGGAACATGAAGCCGAATCTACCGATGCTGCGTGCCGGATGCTTGCCTCCCGCATCGCACAATGGAAACCGGATACGGTTATTGTCATATCGCCGCACGCGCATCTTTTCAGCGATTATCTGTTTATGTATGACAAGCCTGTCCTTACCGGCAGTTTTGCCCGTTTTGATGCGAGTGATGTTTCTTTTTCCTTCGAGCAGGACAGCGACCTTCACGGGAGTATTCGGGAATGTCTTGCCCGCGAGGGAATACAGTCAGGTTCCACGGAAGGAACGCGCATGGCAAGATACGGCCTTGATGCCGAACTCGATCATGGTGTCCTCATCCCCCTGTATTATCTGTCGCTCAAACACATACCCTTCAAGCTTATCGCCCTGTCCCAGTCGGCTATGGATACAGCGCGGATTCTCTCTTCCGGGAGGATACTTGCCTCCTGTGCCGCGGATACCGGCAAGCGGGTGTGCATCATTGCAAGCGGTGACTTGTCACACAAGGTAAATACGCATAGTCCCTACGGTCTGTCTCCCGAAGGAGCCCGATTCGACGAGGCGGTGTGCCGGGTGTTCAGGTCGGGACGGTTTTCTTCTATTTTGGAGATTGACAGCCGTCTGGTCGAAAAGAGTGCTGAATGCGGTTATCGCTCCCTTGTCATGCTTGCGGGAGCCATGCCGCACGGCCGTTCCGAACTATTGTCCTATGAATCGCCCTTCGGTATCGGTTATTGCGTGGGCGCAGTTGTACAGGGCTCGGAAGGGGATTTAAAATGAAAGAAACACAGTCGATTCCGGTGCAGATAGCCCGTATTACCATTGAATCCTGGGTTCTCTCTCACGCCATGCCCGATGTTGCACGGCTTCCCCAATTCGGCACGGGGAGGGCAGCCTGCTTTGTCTCCCTTCACCGGAATGCTCAATTGCGGGGGTGTATCGGGACCATTGCTCCAACCATGGAGTCGGTCCGCTCAGAAATTATTCGCAATGCCGTTTCTGCCTGCTCGGAGGATCCCCGCTTCGACCCGGTCAGCCCGGAAGAACTTTCTGGTCTCGACATAAGTGTGGATATTCTGGAACCGGGCGAACCGGTTTCTTCAGCTGCGGAGCTGGATCCCTCGAGATACGGCGTGATAGTACGAAGCGGGGGCAAACGTGGCCTTTTACTGCCCGATCTTGAGGGTGTCGACACAGTCGAGGATCAGCTTGCAATAGCTTGCCGCAAGGCGGGAATCGTCAAGGGAGAGCGGTTCGATATCGAACGATTTACCGTGACACGCTATCACTGATAGAGGATGCCGTAATGCACAAAGCCTTGTTCTGGGAAAAAGAGGGACAGTCGGTACGCTGCCGGCTTTGTCCCCATCAGTGTCTTGTTCCGGACGGTTCATCCGGGATATGCAGGGTCAGACATAATCATGAGGGTGAACTCTATGCCCGGTCCTGGGGTATTCTACCTGCCCTTGCCCTTGATCCTGTCGAGAAAAAACCCTTTGCCCGTTTCCATCCGGGTGCCTTTATACTTTCAGCAGGTTTTTACGGCTGTAATATGCGCTGCCTTTTTTGCCAGAACTGGTCAATATCTCAAAGCGGTTCACCGTCTCCCGACGGTGATCCCTGGAGCGGGGCTGGTGATATTGTAAGCCCGGAAGCACTTGTGCGTACCGCTCTTGATATGAAAAAACACGGTAATATAGGTATTGCGTTCACCTACAGTGAACCCTTGGTGAATATCGAGTTTATACTGGAGACAGCCCCTTTAGCCAGAAAAGAAGGGCTTCTTGTTGCCGTTGTGACAAACGGGTATATCAATGAGGACGCCCTGTCAGTTCTTCTTCCTCATGTTGACGCCTTCAACATCGACCTGAAGGCGTTTTCTGAATCCTTTTACCGGGATTTGTGCGGTGCAAGCCTCTCTCCGGTTCTTCAGACAATTACCGCTGCGCACAGTCGCGCCCATGTCGAGCTGACAACCCTGGTCATTCCCGGACATAATGACAGCGAGGATGAAATTGATGCTCTCTCTTCCTGGATTGCCTCCCTCTCTGCAGATATTCCGCTCCACTTGAACCGTCATCATCCCGATTACCGCATGACCGATGTCCCACCGGTCGAGCTGGATCGCCTTGCTGCACTTGCCAGGATCGCACGTACACATTTGTCCTGTGTGCATAACGGAAATATCAATTGAGGATAGCGTAAAAGGGGAGTATACTGATACGTATGCAGGAAGACACAATAATCAATACCAGCAAGATTGGACAACGGCTCGATTCGATCGTCAAACAGGAACAGGTTTCCTACTTGATGTTCGAGAACGGAAAAATCCCCATGGTAAGCAAAATCACCATTGGCCGTTCTTCGGACAATGACGTTGTCATCGACAACAAGCTCGCAAGCCGTCATCATGCCATCATTCAGAAAATCAAGAACGATTATTACCTCAAGGACCTGGACAGCACGAACGGCACCTTGCTGAACGGCCAGCTGATTCCCAAGGACAAGTACGTAAAACTGGGTTCCTCGGATACGGTAACTATCGGCAAGACAAACCTGATCATAGGCTGAGTATGACAGCAGCGAGGTCTCCCTCCGTACCGGAAAAAATCGGCAAATACCCGGTTGAATCCCTTCTTGCCCAGGGCGGTATGGGCGCGGTGTACAAGGCAACACATCCCGAGCTCAAACGAACGGTCATTATCAAAAAACTGATGATACGGGGCAATGCGACTATTGCCGAGCGCTTCAAGCGGGAAGCGCGCATTCTGATGGATTTGAATAATCCTCGCATAGTACGTCTGCTTGATTATTTTCACGAAGGATCGTCCCGCTATCTGGTGCTTGAATTTGTCGACGGGCTCTCGCTCGATAAAATATTGGCGCGCAAGAAGTCCTTTTCTGCCCAGATGGCCCTGTTAGTCATTCTTGAAGTATGTATGGCGCTAAAACATGCCCACGACCATGGTATTGTTCACCGGGATATCAAGCCCGGAAATATCCTTGTATCGCGCAAGGGCGAAATAAAGCTGGCTGATTTCGGTATCGCTTCCGGCGAGGAAAGCGAACCGGTTATGGAGCACAAGGGGAGCACCTCCGTTCCCGACGGGGACCTGACCGGAGCCGGGACCATGCTCGGAACGCCATCCTATATGCCTCCCGAGCAATTCGCAGACTCTTCCACCGTCGACAAACGAGCGGACATCTATGCGGTCGGCGTGATGCTCTATGAAATGCTGACCGGGGTAAAACCCTTCGCCTCGCGAACCATACCGGAAACCATTGAAAAAATTCGAAAGGGAGCCTTTGTCCCGGTAGGCCGCTTGTCTCCGCAGGCACCCCGCATTGTTCGATCCCTTATCCGTTCAATGATTCGCCGTGATCCCAGAAAACGTATCCGCGACCTCGCCCCGGTAATTGCGCGCATCCATTCATACCTGTCACGATACCAGGTGCGTGAAATCCGGTATGCGCTTGTCCGGAATATGTTGACAAACGAGGTTACCGAGCCCCAATTTCTGCCGCTCAGGCGCAATACCGCCCGGGCGCTTGCCATTGCGGCAAGTGTTGTCGCGTTTTCCGCTATCTCCGTCTTTCTCTGGAATTATGGATACGTTCATGCGAGCCTGCTTCGTCGACTGTATGCGCCCTTATCTCTTTCGATGCCCCTTCCGCCTGATGCGGGCGTGGCGGGTTCAGGGCCTGACAGTACGGTATACCGGGTGTTTTTTTTCCGGGACAATGATGACACCATTCCGGAAATAGTATCTGCCCGTAGAATTCTTGCAATAGAAAGGGATGCTTCCCGCCTGGTTGCCCGACCGGTATGGCTCAGACCCGGTCCCTATCGTATTAAAATAACGGCTGGTAATCGCATTTGGTGGCACAATATTGCCCTTGGTATCGAGGGCGCTGTCGTTGAACCCCCGTTCGGACGCACGGTTTCATCCCCGGTCACGCTTTCCTGGCGGATACGGGATGCCCTTACCGGTCAGGATATCAGCTCCCGGGGAACGATCCTTCTTTTCCATGAAGGCTCGTACCGGAATCTGCAAACCGTCCCGCAGTCAGAACTGCGTAGCGGCCGTGTACTGAAGTTCCGGTTTGAAGCACCAGGATACCGCCCCAAGGACTTTGACTTGCGGGTTGCCCTGGCTCAAACCGAGCTGGTGCTTGAAGCCGCGCTCTTTGCTGAATAACTCAATCCTCTGGACGATTGTGTATATTTAGGCTACCATAACGCATACATATTCATCCCAAGGGGTCATCATGTCACAGTTATTGGTGCCGGCATCGTACAAGCCGTTTCTTACTGTCAAGGAAACCGAACAGGCAATTATCAGAATAAAGGAATTTTTTCAGCTTGCGCTTTCTACCGAACTCAATCTGACCAGGGTTACCGCTCCGCTTTTTGTGGAAAAAGGGAAGGGCCTCAATGATGATCTGAACGGGGTCGAGCGGCCCGTGCAGTTTCCGGTCAAGGATATGAATGAGCAACAACTTGAAATTGTTCACTCGCTTGCGAAATGGAAGCGGGTAAAGGTAACCGAACTTGGACTGAAAAAGGGTTTCGGCATTTACACCGACATGAACGCAATCCGGGCTGACGAAGAACTGGACAATATTCACTCTCTCTATGTTGATCAGTGGGATTGGGAAATGGCTATGTCGGAGAATGATCGAACCATCGATTTTCTTACATCGGTTGTACGCAAAATTTATGGTGTTCTCAAGCGTACCGAATTTTTTGTGTATGACAATTATCCTGAAATCGAACCCTCTCTGCCCGAAGATATAACCTTCATTCACGCGGAAACCCTTTTGCGGGACTATCCGGCTCTTAGCCCCAAGGAACGCGAGCACGAGGTGGCCCGAAAGTACGGAGCGGTATTTATCATTGGCATTGGATATCCCCTGGCCGACGGTAATCTGCACGATGGCCGCGCGCCTGATTATGATGACTGGATAACAGAGACCGGTAACGGATTTCGGGGCCTTAACGGAGACCTCCTGGTGTGGAATTCTGTGCTTGGCCAGGCTCTCGAGCTTTCTTCAATGGGTATCCGGGTGAGCCCTGAAACCCTGGTTGAACAGCTTGCCTTCCGCGCCTGTCCTGAACGGGCGTCTCTTTATTTCCACAAAAAACTTCTCGGCGGCGAGCTTTCTCAAACCTGCGGCGGCGGTATCGGTCAGTCCCGGCTGTGTATGTTTTTCCTGAAAAAAGCGCATGTCGGCGAAACACAGGTTTCTGTATGGCCTGACGACATGCGTGCTGCCTGCGCAAAAGCGGGCATTACGCTCCTGTAACGCGTCAGTGAAAGCATCCAATACAGCCCTTGCCATTGTTGTTTCTCTTCAGGTTCATTCATCCTGGCAGGCATTGCCCCTGGGCGCTGGATGCATCGCCTCTGCACTTCGCGCGGATGCCGCACTATCCGGTCGATGTGAGGTTGTCCTTCTAGATCTTTCTCTTGAACAGGACGATTTTATCGCGGCGGACACTGATGCGCGCGCGCGCCTGGTTGTTGACCGTGTCCGCTCTCTTTCTTCGGGCCGACACTGTTTTGTGGCCTTTTCAGTGTATGTATGGAACCGCACCATTTTCGAACGCTCTGCGACTATTCTTCGCCAGGAAATTCCCGAAGCGGTAATTTGCGCTGGCGGACCTGAAATAACCGCTCTTGCCGCTGGTTCCCCTACTGCCTTCGAGTATCTTGTTCTCGGCGAGGGTGAATCCTCCACGCGCGCCCTGCTTCGATCCTGGCTTGACGGCACCCTTGTAAAACCTTTGCGAAACTCCGGCATCAGAAGTCCCGCGGAGCCTCTTGCTGAACTGCCCTCGCCCTGGCTGGATGGAACTCTTGACAATACCGAAGCCGTTCTCCTTCATCGGGGAGCCCTCTGGGAATTGTCGCGGGGGTGTCCGTATTCCTGTTCATATTGCTACGAGTCGAAAGGAGACAAAAAGGTCAGAACCTATCCGCTTGAGCGTCTCGAAAGTGAGCTTGAGTACTTTATGAAAAAGGGAATCGAACGGGTTTTTGTGCTCGATCCGACGTATAATGCGAACAAAAAACGCGCGCTCGAGATACTGAAGCTCATTAAACAAAAGGCGCTCAACATTCATTTCAATTTTGAGGTACGCGCTGAATTGCTTGACCGTGAACTGGTTGCTGCCTTCTCCGAAATTCCCTGTTCACTGCAGATTGGTCTGCAGTCATCCAATCCACAGGCCCTCGCGGCAGTCGGACGACCTTCGGACCTGAAACAGTTTTCCAAAAAAATCGCATTGCTCAATGAATCTGGAGTCGTATTCGGTCTGGATGTCATGTACGGACTACCCTGCGATACTCTTGCCACGTTCAGGGACAGTCTCGACTATGCGCTTTCTCTGTATCCCAATAATCTTGAGCTCTTTCGCTTATCGGTACTTCCGGGAACCGCTCTCTACGAGGACGCAGCGCGTCTTTCGCTTGTGTTCAACCCCGAACCGCCGTATCAGGTAGTCTCGCTGCCCGCTTTTTCTGCGGAAGATCTTGCGCGTGCCGAAGCCCTCGCCCGTGCCTGCGACATTTTTTACACGCAGGGAAGAGCGGTTACCTGGTTTTTAAGCGCTCTCGCTCCGCTCAAACAACGGCCTTCACGGTTCTTGACCGAGTTTGATCGCTTCTTGCAGGACAGAAAAAAGTATCCTCGAAATGGTGTTGTTCTTTCCCACCAGGAAGCCGAAGACTTGCAACTTGCTTTTCTTGATCAGGCGTACCACCAGAAAAAAATAGCCCACCTGCTTCCTGCCCTTTACGATATTGTCCGGTTTAATGGCGCCCTGACACGGGCTCTTGCGGAGGGAGAGGAAAGCACGCTCGATTTGTCATACCACGGAGAGGATCTTCTCGGTCCCGAGTCTATGGATGTGGTGTGGTTTACCGAAAATGCGTGTATGGAACACTGTACGGTGCGCGTGTTTCCGACTGCGGACGGCCCCGATTTCGAGATACTGTAAGGCCCGTCCGCTACTCTTGTACGTTCTATGCCAGCCGCTCGGCAATCCGGTCAATAAACTGCCAGCTGTCCAGAACCTCGCGGGCTGCCGGTTCGGCAATTTTCGCAAGATCTCCGGTCATTGAACCGGACTCGATTGTGTCGAGCGTCGCTTTTTCAAGGGCAAGCGCAAACACCTTCAATTCCGGGGTGTTGTCAATCTCGGCCCGTTTGGCAAGCGCTCCTGTCCAGGCAAAGATAAGGGCAACAGGATTCGTCGAGGTTTTTTCGCCTTTCAGGTACTTGTAATAATGGCGCTGTACGGTGCCGTGCGCCGCCTCGTATTCAAAGACGCCGTCCGGGGACACCAAAACGCTCGTCATCATGGCAAGGCTTCCCGATGCGGATGCAACCATGTCGCTCATCACGTCACCATCATAATTCTTGCAGGCCCACAGGAATCCACCCTTCGCCTGCATGACCCGGGCGACAGCGTCGTCAATCAGGGTATAAAAGTATTCCCGTCCTGCCTTGTCATACTGTTCTTTATATTCAGTGTCAAAAATACGCTGAAAAATTTCCTTGAAGCGGCCATCGTAGGTTTTCGAGATCGTATCCTTGGTGGAAAACCATACGTCCATATTCTCGGAAAGACCGTAAAAGAAGCAGGCGCGGGCAAAACTTTCGATTGACTCGTCAAGATTATGAATGCCTTGAATGATGCCGGGTCCCTTCATTTCCATGATTGTTCGCCGGATTTGGGTCCCGTCGCTGCGGGTAAAAACCAGTTCTGCCGTACCGGGACCATCGGTCGCAATCTCGCAATTTTTGTACACGTCCCCGTACGCATGACGGCCAAGTACGATCGGTTTCTTCCAGCAGGATACAGTGCTCTTGATATTGTTGACGATAATCGGCTTCCGGAATACCGTTCCGTCAAGCTCCGCGCGGATAATTCCGTTAGGACTCGGGGTCAGTTTTTTCAGGGAATATTCCTCCAGCCGTGCTGCGTTCGAGGTTATCGTCGCACATTTGACGCCAACACCCAGGCGTTTGATTGCCGCCGCAGACTCATAGGTTATACGGTCGTCGGAATCGTCCCGGGCTTTCAGGCCAAGATCAAAATACTCGACCTTCAGATCGACAAAAGGAGAAATCAGTTTTTCCTTGATTACTCCCCATAAAATGCGTGTCATTTCGTCGCCATCAAGCTCCGCGATCGCGTTCTTCATCTGTATCTTTGCCATGATGATTCCTTACCTTTCTGTGTGTTTATCGAATTGTACCCGAAAGATGCCCTTGCGTTCAAGAACAGGGACTGCATGATGCAGAAGGTGCAAGGGTTCTTCATGTGCAACGCGCGCAGCGCGCGTCGGGTCTTTGCAGGGGCGCTCTTCCCGTTGTATAGTGTCACAAGATTTTCGCGAACGGAGAGAGCGTGTCATGGCACATACCGAATCGTCCCATATCGATAACATACTGGATATTTCAGTCCGCGCGGGAACCATGATTTTGCAAAATGGCGGTGAAACGTACCGGTGCGAGGAATCCATGCTTTCTATCGCATCTTCGCTCGGTGCACTTGAAAGTTCGGCCTTTGTTACGCCAACCGTGGTCATGCTCAGCTGTCAGGACAGTTCTGGCGTGTCGCGTACCCGTATAACCCGGGTTACCGAACGCACCATTAATTTAGGGGTGATCGCCCGAATCAACGAGCTGTCGAGACGGCTTGTCAAACAGGGCAGAACGTCAAATTTGCATCAGCTGGGGTGTTTGCTTGACCGTATTGCACGCGCTCCCGTTCATCATCCGTTTGGCGTAGTCCTGGCAACCGGTTTGTCGGGTTTTTTCTTCTCTCTTCTTTTTAACGGTAGCCCTCGCGAAGCCTTGTTGTCCTTTGTTATCGGAGCCCTCTTGCGGACCAGTTTGTTCGCCGTCATGCCGTTAGGCCTCTCGGGCTTTGTGATCAGCGCCTTTGGGGGTTTGGTCGTATCACTCCTGTCGGGGCTTGCCGTTCTGGTGTCCTTGAGTCCCTCGACCGCCAATATCAGTATTGCGGTATTAATGAGTCTTGTTCCGGGTCTCGCAATCGTCAATTCAATCCGGGACATCATCGCCGGCGATCTGGTCGCAGGTTCCGCACGTTTATTGGAAGCATTTATCATAGCGGCGGGTTTATCGCTGGGAGCCGGCGTAGGGCTTCTGGTATATCCCTCCTTCGGGGTACATGTCGCAATGGATATCGCCGCTATCCATCCCTTGTGGGCCTTTGTTCTCGCCTTTTGCGCGGGTGCATCCTTCGCCCATTTCTTTTATATCAGCAAATATGATATTGTGTGGACCTCGCTTCTTGCGGGACTTGGCTGGATTGTGTATGTGCTTTCGTCGCCCCTGTTCATCATCCCCTCCGGAGGCTATTTCGCGGGCGCGCTTGTAGTCGGACTGCTAGCCGAATTGTTCGCGGTTGTATTCAGAAAACCGGCAACGGTCTACATTGTCAGCGGCATTATACCGCTCGTTCCCGGAGGCGGCATGTACGAAACCATGCTGTACTCGATGATGGGAAATATACAGGTTGCAGAGTTTGCTGCCTTCCGTACATTAAGCGCGGCTGCCGCAATAGCGGTCGGAATTGCCCTTGCCTCATCAGTTGCCCGCGTTCTGTCCCGGATGGTCCAGAATTTAACATCCCGAACATCCCGAACATCCTGAACGCTCACCCCACAGTCCTTCAGGGCTCTGCCGTCTCATCCGGAAGTTCGCTTATCAACACCTTGTCAATGCGGTGACCGTCCATATCAACGATTTCGCACAGATAACGGCCACAGGGTATTCGGTCCCCGGTATGGGGTATGCTTCCTTTAACCGACAGAATATAACCGGCCAGAGTATGATAATCATGGGTGTTTTCCAGAGGTGGTAACTTGAACTGGTCAGCGAGTTCTTCCATGCGAACCTGTCCTCCAATCAGCCAGCTTCCGTCTTCCCGTCTGAACATATCTGCGTCTTCTTCGGTAAGAGGCGACACCTCCTCCAGAAGCTCATTTACCAGACTGTTTCTTGTTACCAGGCCTTCGATGCCGCCATACTCGTCTATGATGAAAGCCATGCGGCAGTCGGTGTTTTGAAGGTTCTCCAGTGCCTTTAAAATGGTAACCGTTTCCGGTAGATACACGGGTTTTTTCACCAGGTTTTTCAGGCCCGGCCAGGGGGTTTCCAGAAGCGACTCCAGAAAGTCCCGCACCCGTAAAACGCCGCTTACCGCGTCCACCGTTTCCGAACATACTGGAAAGAAATTGAACAGGGGATACTGTCGTACAAGGCGCAATATCTCTTCCTGTTTCATCCGGCTGTCTATCCAGATAATGTCCGGGCGGTGCGTCATACAGGAACCGATTCTCCGGTTTGCGCTCAAGAAAATTCCTTTCGATTCCGTGTTTTCAGTCAGTTCTTTCTTTTTCATGGTATGTCCATAGTGTATCAACTTTACTGTACTGCTATCAATATTGTTGATACGGAGGATTTTGCTTTTTCAACTAAACAGGTACTTTCAACAATATTGATAGCAGTAAATTCGGGTAACCTTAGTGCTGTGAATATACATAAACCTTGTATAAATATACAATATCAGGTATGGTTTCGGTACGAGGTATAACATGCTGGTCATGAAATTTGGCGGTACTTCCATGGGAAGCGCCGGACGTATGTCCAATTCTGTCGACATTATGTGCGACCGCGCCCGGGCGGATCGAATTTGTGTCGTTGTTTCGGCTGTTGCAGGCATTTCAAATCTGCTTCAGGAAAGTATTACTGCCGCAATGCGGCTTTTTGACGGAGAGACGACAACCAGCTTTACCACTCTTGACGACTTTGTGGCTACTGTACGGAATAAACATTCTGTGATTCTTGCCGATCTGCGGGATCAGCATCGAGGGTATCCTGTTGAGGATGTGAGCACCCGTCTTGAGCCTTTTTATGCCTTGTACGGGCGGTTACTGGTTGCAGTGGCTTCGTTCGGGGAATGCCCCCCCACCATTGAAAGCCGTATTATGGGTTTGGGTGAACAAATGTGTATCCCCATTGTTTCCGGTATACTTGAGGCAAAGGGCCTTGATCACGAAATTCTTGACAGCCGCAAAATAATCGTTACCGACGGTGGTCCGTTGACCGAGGCCGACCCGGTTCTTTCCCGCATAGAGGATAATTGTGCTCGGTGGCGAACGGGCGGAAAGGCGGTTCTTCTTGCCCCCGGTTTTATCAGTTCGGATATTTCCGGAAAACCGGGGCTTCTGGGTCGTAATGGTTCCGACTTTTCCGCGGCTCTTTATGCCATGGGCCTTCACGCGGACAAGCTTGAAGTGTGGACCGATGTTGACGGCATTTATACCGCTGATCCGCGCATTGTTCGCGATGCGCGCCTTGTTGACGATTTATCCTATGAAGAAGCCATGGAATTATCCTTTTTTGGCTCCAAGGTGTTGCACCCGAAAACGATCGCGCCGGCTGCCGCGCGGGAAATTGAAATCTGGAGTATGAACAGTTTTAATCCTGCCGCACGCGGAAGCCGCATTACGTCAGCCAATCGAATACCGCAGAGCGAGGGAGCCGGGCCTGTCCGGGGGGTCACCTGCCTGAAGGATACTGCGATGATCAGTATTTCGGGAGCCGGTATGAAAGGACGTAAGGGTATCGCAGCCCGTATCTTCGCCGCGGTCAGCCGGGCGGGAATATCTGTGCTTTTGATAACCCAGTCAAGTTCAGAATATGCCATCAGTTTTTGTGTGCGTGGATCGGAGGCAAAATCTGCGGTATCGACGCTCGAGGAAGAATTTGCCCTTGAAATACGAGAGAAACTTATTGACGATATTTCCCTTCTCTCCGGTATGGCGATTGTGTCTATCGTCGGAGACGGCATGATGCAATGCAAGGGGGTTGCGGGCACCTTCTTTTCAGCTCTTGCCTTCGGGGGCATCAATATTCAGGCTATCGCACAGGGCTCGTCCGAGCGGTCAATCAGTACTGTCGTAGCGAGCGCCGATGGAGACAAGGCGGTCAAGATCGCTCACCGTTTTTTCTTCAATACCATGCAATCAGTCGAAGTGTTTCTGTATGGCATAGGTGTTGTCGGCGGAAAATTGCTTGAACAGATTCGCGGTCAACAGCGCGAACTGAGAAAGCACCATATCGATATGCAAGTTTGGCTTGTTGCGAACTCGCGGAATATGCTGATAAATCGCGATGGCATAGATCTGGAATCGTGGCGCGCGCAACTTGAGTCGTCATCGGAAGCAGCCTCGCTCGATCAACTTCTCAATCTGGTAAAAACAGAAAAACCGCTCAATCCGGTTTTTGTAGATTGTACTGCAACCTCGGCTATTCCCGAACGCTATCCCGATCTGTTTCGTGCCGGCATGCATGTGGTAACACCCAATAAACGGGCGAATTCGCTTTCCTGGGAGTGGTACACGTCGCTCCGCTCTGAGGCGATTAAAAATCGCAAACGCTTTCTGTATGAAACAAATGTTGGTGCAGGCCTTCCGGTCCTCGACACCTTCCGCAATATGCTCAAGTCGGGAGATGAACTGTTCAGCTTCTCCGGTATTATGTCCGGCTCCCTGTCCTATATTTTCGGACGGCTTGACGAAGGTGTCCCTTTCTCGCAAGCTGTGCAGGAAGCCCGGCAAAAAGGGTTTACGGAACCAGATCCCAGGGATGACCTTTCCGGTCTCGATGTTGCCCGCAAGGCGCTTATCATTGCGCGAGAGGCACACTGTCCCCTGGAGCTTGATCATATTACGCTGTCGCCACTGTTTCCGGACAGCTTTGATACGAGCGGGACTGTTGAGGAGTTCATGAAACGGTTGCCGGATATCGACAACTGGTTCGCGGACCGACTTTCCCGTCTTCGTGCGGAGGGGAAGGTTCTCCGCTTTGCGGCCTCTATTGACGGAAAGGATTGTTCCGCGGGTGTCGGGCCAATTGAGGTTTCCGCATCCGAACCCCTTGCAGCGATTCGCGGCGGGGAAAACGCCTTTGTGTTTACCACAAAGTATTACTCACCCATACCGCTCGTGATACGAGGGTATGGTGCCGGTGCCGACGTAACCGCTTCCGGTGTATTTGCAGATATATTGAGGACAACAACATGGTAATCGTACTTGAGAAAAATATCCGCGATGATGACAAACAGCGCATCAGAAATTTTCTGGAAAAAAACTCCCTCCGTGTAAATGAAATTACCGGAGAGGAAGAAACAATTTTCGGAGCGGTCGGCAAGGTGGGAATCGATCCCCGTGAGGTTGAGATTCTTCCCGGCGTCCAGCGGGTTATTCCCATCTCGAAACCCTACAAGATGGCTTCCCGCGAGTTTAAGCGCGAGGATTCCGTGGTGAATGTGCGCGGGGTAAAAGTTGGCGGCCGCCGGGTGTCGGTCATCGCGGGACCATGCGCGGTCGAAAGCGCCGAACAGATTATGGAATCCGCTGCCCGCGTGGCTGAATCGGGTGCGGTTATGCTCCGTGGCGGTGCCTACAAGCCGCGAACCAGTCCGTATGCCTTTCAGGGCATGGGCGAGGAGGGTGTACGAATCCTCCGTGAGGCGGGCGATGCCTACGGCCTGCCGGTGGTTACGGAAATTGTATCCGCGGAGCATATTCCGGCTATGCGCGACTATGTCGATGTATACCAGATAGGTGCGCGCAATATGCAGAATTTCGAACTTTTGAAGAAGGTGGGAGCCCTCGGAAAACCCGTCATTCTTAAGCGCGGTCTGTCTGCCACGATCGAAGAATGGCTCATGGCTGCCGAATATTTGCTTGCAAGCGGTACGGAAGATGTCATTCTCTGTGAGCGTGGAATCCGTACCTATGAGCGGGCAACGCGGAATACCCTCGATCTGTCGGCAATCCCTGTTTTGCGCTCATTAACCCATCTTCCCATTATCGTGGACCCGAGTCATGCGGTCGGAGTTCGGGATAAGGTTTCTCCCATGTCCCTTGCTGCGATTGCGGCAGGTGCAGACGGCCTGATTGTCGAGGTGCACCCCTGTCCCGACTGCGCCCTCTCCGACGGTGCGCAATCTCTGTATCCCGAACAGTTCGAGAAGATGATGCGCGATATTGAAGTGTTGGCGCCGGTTGTCGGCCGCTCGGTGTCGCGTCGTCCGGTTCCTTCTTCTGTCCTTGGCGGGCAAAAAAAGAAAACAGCCGAGACCTCTTCGGCAAGTCGTCCGCTTACCTGTGCATACTCGGGCGGGCGGGGCGCCTATGCCGAACAGGCTATTCAGCGGTATTACGACGATGAGGCGACAGCCCTTCCGATGGCAAATTTCCGCGAAGTCATTCATGCAGTTCTTGACGGTCGCGCGGAGTATGGCATGTTGCCCATCGAAAACAGTCTGGCAGGTTCTGTATACGAGAATTACGACAATCTTGCCCTGTACGAAGATATTGAAATTGTCGGAGCGGTCACATTACGTATTGAACATTCGCTTTTGGCCTTGAAGGGCGCGACCATTGACGACATTCAGTCGGTGTATTCCCATCCCCAGGGGCTTGCCCAGTGTGACGATTTCCTTTCGAAGTATCCCGCCTGGAAGCACATTGAAACCGCTTCGACCTCCGGTGCGGCCGAATTGGTTGCTTCAGCGCAGGATAAAACCCGGGCGGCAATCGCCAGCGAGGTAAACGCGGCAATTTACCGGCTGCAATCCCTGAAAACCGGAATCGAAACAAATCCCCGCAATTATACGAGGTTTGTCGTTATCGCCCGCTCCGGAGAGCTTGTCTGCGAGAACCCGAATCACTCTACCGTTATTTTTACCGTCGCCAACCGACCGGGTGCCCTGCATGAAGCGCTCGGGTTGTTCATGAAGCATGGCCTCAATCTGACAAAACTGGAATCGCGCCCCATTCAGGGAGAACCCTGGCGGTATCGTTTTTACGCGAATGTCAACCTGCCCGAGGGTGTTGCCTCGAGCGTCGTTGCAGCCGAGCACATGAAGGCTGCCCTTGCAGAAATGCAGAAAATGAGTCAGGATGACGGAATAGTTCAGGGAGTACGAATACTCGGTTTATATAATACAAAGGAGCTCGCATGAAACGATATGTCATTTCGGTACTTGTGGAAAATCATTCCGGTGTCCTCAGCCGTGTTTCCGGCTTGTTCAGCCGCCGGGGGTATAATATTGACAGTTTGACTGTCGGTGTTACCGAGAATGCCGCATATTCCCGTATGACGATTGTTGTTCGCGGGGACGAGTACATTCTCGAGCAGATAGAAAAGCAGCTTGCGAAACTTGTGGAAGTGGTGTCCATAAAGCATTGTGAGCAGACGACGACCGTTATGCGTGAGCTTGCCCTTATCAAGGTTACCACTGACGCGCGTACACGGGCCGGTGTTATAGAAACAGCCAACATCTTCCGTGCGCGCATTGTGGATGTCGGAGTTGATTCCCTGATCGTTGAGGCAACCGGAAGCGAAGAAAAAATTGCCGGGCTTATCAATCTTCTTGAGCCCTTCGGAATACGGGAATTGGTTCGGACCGGTTTGACAGCCATGCAGCGCGGTTCTACGGTACTCGAAGCGTCCAGCGAATAGATTTTCTGAAATCCTGCCACAGAGTGATTCATGGCAAGAAAAAGCTCTCCGGCTCATGTAGCCGAAGAGCTTTTTTTTATATTAACGCTCTATTATACCCGTGTAATGCGTGTTCTCAGCAGATGGAAAACCGTAACCAGACCGGCCAACAACAATATTGGTAGCAGTATCCAGAGAACCTCATGCCCCGCCGCTATTTGGTAATACAGTGTCGAAGTAATCCAGGCAAGTAGGGTCAGGTAGGTAACGCAAATCCAGCCAAAAAAAGCCCCCAGCTCACGGATAATCGCCCCGAGGGCGGCAAAACAGGGGAAATATATCAGAATAAAAAGAAGATAGGCGTACACCGCATGCGTGTCGTTCGCAAAATAACTGCGCATGACATCGAATATTCTGTTGTCGGCCTCAACTTCCTCGGCTATTGTCGTTTCGTCCTCGCCGATAATGGCAATTCCCAAAGGATCAACAAGGGTCGAACCCAGTTCTGCGAAGGCTTCGGGAATTGAGGCAAGGGATTCTATCACCGCGTCGGTAAAACTCCATTCATCAGGTGAAGACTCGTCAACAGTGTCTTCGGTAAAGGCTGCCATCTGTCCGTACAGACCATTCAAGGTACCAACAACGGCTTCCTTGGCGAACAGACCGGTAAACATTCCTACTGCTGCCGGCCAGTTATCCTTTTTCAGTCCCATCGGGGCAAAAACCGGGCTGACTGCCTTACCCGCAGCAGTCAACAGGGATTCGCTTTTGTTCTGGTTGCCGAAGCTGCCGTCCGTTCCTATCGAGTTGAGGATACCGAGCAGTGCCACCACAATGACGATTACTTTACCTGCCCTGACAATGAAGTCCTTCAGGCGCATCCAGGTGTAGCGTATTGTTGCAGGAAGGTTTGGTATGTGCCAGGGAGGAAGCTCCATGACAAAGGGGGCCGGCTCTCCCCGGAAGAGCGTATTTTTCAGCATCAGGCCGGTCCCTATTGCCAATACAATACCGGCAAGGTAGAGGCTCATGACCATCAGGCCTGCCCGGGATCCAAAAAAGGCGGCTCCAAAGAGGGCATATACCGGCAAGCGGGCACCGCAGGACATGAAGGGCGCCATGAATACCGTCACATACCGGTCCCGTTTGTTTTCAAGCGTTCGGGTAGCCATAATAGCCGGTACGGTACAGCCAAAGCCTACAATCATGGGAATAAAGGCCTTGCCTGGCAAACCGATTGCCCTGAGCGCCCGGTCCATGACAAAGGCAGCACGGGCCATATAGCCTGAATCCTCCAGCAGCGACAATACCAGAAACATGAAAAACATAATCGGAATGAATGTTGCAACTGTTTGAATGCCTGCTCCTATTCCGTCAGCCAGAAGCGCGGTCAGCCACTGTGGCGCTCCGACTGCGTTCATGCCCTGTCCCAGAGCGTCTACAAAAACCGCTCCGAAAAGAATGTCGAAGAAATCGATAAACGCGCCACCGATATTGATGACCGTCCAGAACATTGCATACATGACAAGGAGGAAAATCGGTATACCGATAATCCGGTGGAGCACAATGCGGTCAATTGCGTCTGCCGTTCGTCTGGCCTTTGCTCCACCCTTGTGGTGAGCGTTTCGCCGGCTCGCACGGGATGAAATGCTGCTGATCAGTTCATATTTTGCCGAGGCAATGACCGCGTCCGGAGCATCCTGTTCCGCCTGTTCAATGGACGATACTGCCTCTTCCACCTCGCCTGTTTCAAAGATGCCGAGTGCAGACGCTTTCTTTCCAAGAAATGCATCCTGTTCAAGAATTTTCAGGGCAAACCAGCGCGTATCCGCGTTGAGGTCTTTTGCGCTTGCAGCAAGGCGTTCCTGCCAGGCGGAAATTTGCTTTTCTATACTCTGCGGATAGCTTACCGAACATGTCGAGGGTACGGGATCTTCGATCCATCGAGGTAATGCCTGTATCATCCGCTGAACATCTGCAGTGCTGGTTGCGTTCAGGGTAAATACCGGTACGGAAAGCTCTTTTGACAGGGTTTCGGGATCGATGGTTATTCCCTTTTTTCCGGCAAGATCGATCATATTAAGAATCAGTATGACAGGGATTTTCATTTCAATAAGATTCAGCGTCAAAAAAAGATTCCGTTCAAGATTTGAGGCATCAACGATATTAAGAACCAGGTCGCTCTCTCCTGAAAGGAGATAGTCGCGGGCAACCTTTTCGTCTTCCGAATGCGATGAAAGCGAGTATATACCCGGAAGATCGACAATCGTACAGGTTGTATCCTTTAGCCGCAGCATGCCGCTTTTCTTTTCAACCGTTACTCCCGGCCAGTTACCCGTTCGCTGGCTCGAGCCGGTCAGGGCATTGAAGAGTGTTGTTTTCCCCGAATTCGGGTTTCCCGCAATGGCAATTACCGTTTCATTCCCTTTCCCTGCCATTACAGACTCCTTACCATAAGGACGTTCGCCTCGTCCTTTCTTAGACTCAGGTTAAACCCGCGAACCTCTATTTCCACCGGATCTCCCAGGGGGGCAAGGCGCACCACGGTAAAAGCCGTTCCCTTGGTCAATCCCATTGAAAGCAGCCGGTCGCGATACGCCGCTGCCGACTTGTCATAGCCGGTAACAACGCCGGAAGCTCCGGCCTGCATGTCTTTCAGTTTTATATCCACTATCATCTCCTTAGTGTTGTGTAATTATATTAGTCATGGCTAATTTCGATAGTAAAAAAAATCAGGACACTTCTACTGCATCTGCCAGTCCATGGCCCAAAATGACCCGGGATCCAAGGACTTCAAGTATAACGGGACCACGTCTTCCGCCCTGTATCATACGTACCGGGACACCGGGTACAAGGCCCAAATCAAGAAGATTGTTCCGTTTTCCGTTACCGCCGTGTATTCTGGCAATCACCGCGCGTTTGCCTGTTTCAAGCATTTCCAGCTTCATGGTGTTCTCCTTCAAGTTCAAATCCTGTTCCGTCGAAATAATCTTCTATGCAATGGGGGCCGACAATTTCAGGAGTGTCGGTTTTCACAAACCGCCGGAAATCACGCAGCCAGGTTTCCGTCGATTCATGCGAAAGATACATGAATTTAACGAAACGTACGAGACGTATGTACACTTCACGGGAAATAACGTGTTCTATCCGGCAGGCCGTTTCATCTGCTGTCTCGTTATCGACGCCGAGCACGGTGGAAAAAAAACTTTTGAGCAGACGGTGTTTTTCGGTTATTTGTATGGCCGTTTCATGGCCGGTTTTGGTCAATGTAATGGTTCCGTACGGTTCGTAATTGATGAGCCCCCGTTTTTCAAGTGCTTTCAGGGCGGAAGTCACCGAGGGATAGCGAACCTTTAATTCTGTCGCAATCTCCTTGACCCGTACCGCATTTTTTCTCAAAATAATGCCGTAGATCGCTTCGAGATAATCTTCAAGCGATTCGGTTAACTCTTCCCGTGTTTCCATGGGGTAATACTATTAAACAAGACTAACATTGTCAAGCCGGATACACCGGCAGATCCTTTATTTTCCGTTACCGGACGATTTCCCCAAAAGCCGGATGCGGGTGAAAATTGTATCAAGGGTGTCGCTTTGCAGAATATAACGCAGACAGTGCTCGGCAACCGCAGTTTTTTTGATCGCTTCTTTCTTTAGATATGGACCTGTTTTTTTTCCGGTGGTCCAATAGACCAGCGAGATCTGTCCTGATGCTATTTCAAGGGTAGTAATACCGTGTTTACCCGTGGCGCTTCCCGAGTTGAAAACGCAGGGGATCAGGAAGGGGCTGTCCCCGTAGAGACTCTGGTTTTTTCTTCGCTTTCTCTGAGAGGAGGAAAGGTTGTCCATTTCCTCGCGAAGCATGGCAATTTCTCCTTCTATTTCGGTTTTCCTCCCCGGTTCAGCTCCGGTATATTCCATTAAAAGTTCTTCTACGGTAAACCTGATACGGTCAAATTTGGACAGGGATTCGAAGAGCGGTCGATGGGTATGGCCGGTAATTGCAACGACGCCAAGCGTGTTCGCCGCGCGGTAAATGCTTTTTTCGGTAGAATAACGCCTGCGGGAATCCTTGGACACACTGGTATTATTGATGTGGAGCGGTTTTGCCAAAAAACGTATAAGCAAGTGCGACACCGCGCCAAAGCGAACATACCGGTCGGTGGACTGGTGCCCGTGAAATACGAAGAGGCGGTCATGACCGTAGCGGAGTACCAGACCGTCCAAAAGGGGGTATGGATAGGTGGCCGGGAAGAAGGCGCATTCATCATGGTTGCCGGTTATTTTACGCAGTCTGCCGGCACGGTGAAATTCTGAAAAAATGTCATAGAGCATCGGCCAGGCCCGTCTGATAACCGACAGCGAGAATTTGCTCAGGTCCTCGATGTCCCCGTTCAGAATCAGAATGTATTTATTTTCTCGGTACCAGTGGAGTAGTGTGGTAATCAGCTCCCGGTTTCGCTCAAGGTCATCCCGCGAACTGCCATTGCCCATGTGCAGGTCGCTCAGGAATACATAGGATTCGTCGGGATGAAATTCTTCCTCGGGACATCGCCTGATAAATTCCTGGTAGGTTTCAAAAAAGTCAGAATATTTCATGATGTCTCCCTGACAGGGATTCCGGTATCCGGTACTGCCCTCGGTATTGTATTGCGCGGCGCTGACCGTCGAACGTTCTTCGCGGGGGCTCCGCGGGTGGCTCGTGACGTACCGTTGCCCGTGCTGCCTCTAACTATTCTGTGTTTACCGCGAGCTGTCAATTCCGTTCAGGAGAATTTCCCTGGCTGTGCGGTAGTGAATACCGTCCCCGCTGTCCTTTTCATTTTCAGATTGAACAATCATTTTGGGCCAGGCGTCGCGGATGTCAAGAAGTGTCCGGTATCGTGCGAGGCGCGCGGCAGCTCCGGTGGTTATACCGATCATCTGGACGTAGACTCTGCAGCCCTTCTTTTCGCACACAAAGGTGACATCTTCACGGTTGACGCCGCTTCGGTCCAGCCGTCCTCTGCGGATAGTCCAGCCGTCATCGCTCAGTCTGAGGTATACGAGGTTTTCAAGGCTTCGATCGCGTTCCGCCAGGCCCTGCATGCCGGAGAATGCGCTGCGCATACCGCTGTCGCCGAAGTACCATACCGCGCCCTGATCCCGTTCCTCCCTGCGCGCAATATCATATACCGGTATGTTTTCTATGAGTCCCGATGACTGGCAGTACCCAAGGTAATCAAGAGCTGCCTGGGGTGAAATGGTCAGTTTTTCATGGGCGAAGGCTGTCTGTATGTCGCGGGCGCTCAGGTTTTCCCCGGTATGGCGTGCAACCAGGGTCAAGAGCTGTCTGATGTGTCGGGCATTTCGTACCGGATAAGGTTCCAGGATACCGGATAAAATGAATGAATTAGCCTGCAGATCGAGCAGCCTGCGGGATGCTTCCTCGTTTCCCGAAACCAGGCGGATGTCGGGCAGTCCACCGAAGCGCATATATTGTTCCAGGTTCTCCCGGGAGTCGCGTTTTCTTTCCGCCTCAAGATAATCGGAATAGGAAAGGGGGCGAATCCGCATGACGGCCATTTCTTCGGGGAAGTAGCGCTCCAGCTCTGCTTTGAGGAAGGTGCTGTCCCTTCCCGTCATGATAATACTGCCAGAATGATTCAGCAAAATGTCCGAGAGCGCCGCGCTCAAGCCGGTAATACTGTCGGCCCGATCGATGAAAAGGGCAGAGGAGCCGACTCCAAGCGATTTTGCCTCGCTGATCAGGTTTTCAGCTGTTTGGCAGCCCTTTCCGAAAGAGGTATGCACAATACGTACCGGGGGCTTTTCTTCCCGAAGGCGCTTCATGACTGCCTGGAGACAGGCTGTTTTTCCGGCACCCTGCATGCCGGTTACGAGTAATAACCTCTTGCGTGTTCGCAGCGACAGTATTTCATCTATATATCGTGTACGTTCAAATATCATATATGTCTATTATAATAGACATAATATTAATTATAAAGTAAATAAGTAATATAAAAGACAAAATAATGCCTATCCCGGAAG
>LVBK01000027.1 GCA_001604385.1 Spirochaetales bacterium Spiro_09
GTTCCAGGCAAGGTCGTAGTGGATGACGGCGTTAAAGCCGTCCTGGAGGTTGATACCCTCCGAGAGGCAGTCGGTGGCCACGAGGATGGGCTTTTCTTCCTGCGAAAGAAGGGCGACCTTTTCGGCGCGCTCCTCGCTCGTGAGCATGCCGGTAACCGCGTCCACGCGATAGTTCGAAAAATGCCTGTGGAGTTCTTCCTCGAGGTAGGTGGCGGTGGCGATGTAACGGCAAAAGACGACGGGGCGGAAGCCTTCCTTGAGGAGGATTTCCAGTTCCTTGATAAGGCGGGCGAGCTTGGGATCGCGCGACGGGCCATGCAGGCTTCGCGCCTTTTCCAGGAGGGCTTCGACGAGTGCCGATTCCTCGATGCGCGCGGCCGGGTCCTGATCGTTTATTTCCAGTTCTTCGCCCATGCCGTCGTCGACCCGGTCTTCTTCGGCGAGAAGCGCCATTTCCTCCTGCGTACCCTGGAGGCGGGTTGAAAGGGCGCTCGCGGCGGCGGCCGGCGAGGAGGAAATACAGCGGAGGAGCGCGAGGGTCGCGTACCACATCATGCGAGCCGCCTCGCCTTTTTCCGACTCGGCTTTTTGGGCAAGACCCAGGCAGTACTCGCGGGTTTCTTCAAAAAAGCGGCCCCACTCGCCCGAAAGCGAGTAAGTCGCGTCGCGTACCTTGCGCCGCGGGAAGACGGAGGCGTCCTGCCACTCGTCGATGTCCTTGCGCCGACGCTGGACAAAGTGGGCGGCAAGCTCTGCGCGGAGAGGACTTGCGGTATTGGAGAGGGAACCCGCGAGCTCGGCGAACTCAGGCTTTAAGAGTGAGAGGAGATTGCCGAAGGCCGCGTCGTCGCCCGAGTGAGGGGTGGCGGTGAGCATGATGAGGTGGCGATCGCTCTTTTGCGCGAGGCGCTCGAGGAGGGCGAAGCGGAGCTGGCGGCCGCGGCCGGCCATTGTGCAGGTGTGCGCCTCGTCCACCACGATGCACTCGGGCGCGCTCGAGATAAAGTAGTCGCGGTGGCTCTCGCTCTTGATGTAGTCGAGGCTTACCACCACGGCGGGAAAGTGATTGAAGATGGACTCGCCCTGAGGGACTTCGCGCTCGAGGCGCGAGACGCTTGAGGCAGTGAGGGCCGCCGCGCGAATGTGGAAGCGCTCGAAGAGCTCGCCCTGCCACTGCTCCACGAGGTGCGGCGGGCAAAGGACGGCGAAGCGGCGAATCTCGCCGCGGTCAAGAAGTTCGCGCACGATGAGGGCGGCTTCTATGGTCTTGCCGATACCCACGTCGTCGGCGATAAGGAGGCGGACGGTGGGCATCTTGAGGGCCATAAGCAGGGGCACGAGCTGGTAGGCCCGGGGCTCCACCGCGATGTGGCCGAAACTGCGGAAGGGTCCGGCAGCGGAGCGAAGCTTGAGGCGGAGGGCGTCGCGAAGGAGGAGTCCCGAACTGTACGAGCCGGGGCGAGAGCTGTCCGGCGGCGGGAAGGTGGCGCTCTCCACCGGAGTGAGTTCAAGATGCGGCAGGATTACCTGAATATCCTCGTCGCTCCCGCCCAGAGGGCGGAGGCGGAGGGTTTCCGTGTCGTCATTCGGTTGGACGACCCACTCGCGGTTTCTCACCCGCACGAGGGTGCCGGGGGTAAAACCTTCGGTGATCGATGGTAGAGTTGCAGTATCCATTAGTGCGCTCCGCGTTTTGGCAATAGTTCAAGGCTTTCGCCCAGGATGATGACGGTGTAGCCCTTGTCCGCGAGCCAGTCTCTTTGCGCCTGGCTTGGTGCAGTCTTGAGGAGGACGAGTTTTTGCGCGCGATAGAGGCCGTCGATGACAAGATTTCCGTCCATGACGGCATAATCGATTTCGTCCGGCGCTCGTATGCCTTGAGAGTCGAGGTAAGCCGAAAGGTCGTTGATGTTGTTCCCCGCGCTGGTAGCGGTGCTCGCCGCGCCGGGGGTTTTGCTCGCCGCGCGGAAGTCGGTGCCCATCGGCTTGAGGTCGCTTTTTGCAAGGGCTATGAGAATGTCGAGGGCTTCTTCGTTCCGCCGGTCGATGATCTCGTGTTCGGGCTGGTTGTAATAAGAAAGGAGACAGCGGTAACAGCCGGCCACACAACGGGTGTCGCCCATGGTAGTGGTGTCCTCCACAAGATCGGCGCGGGAAACAAGATTCTCCGGTACCCGGTAGTGCATGATGGAAAGGGCATTCCGGGCAACGCGGGCAAATTCGCCCGGTTCATTGACGAGCCGGGTAAGGACACCCGCTCCCCCTTCGGCCGCCTCATAAAAGAGGATGCGCTTTCTGTCTTGTTCTGTGGGCAGTGGCTCCACCGCGAGTTCCGACTCTTCGATCTGGAAGAGCTGTTCGATACTGCGCTTGAGGGCGGCCTGCACGGTGGCCATGGCGTCTTTTGTTGGGTTCCCTTCTGGGGTAAGGAGGAGGATGTTACGGCAGTCTTCCACAAAGGGAACGATGAGCTGGGCCTTTACCTTGCTCTTCTCCACTGGCTC
>LVBK01000072.1 GCA_001604385.1 Spirochaetales bacterium Spiro_09
GACCGGGTTAGACTTTACCAGGGATAGCCGCGCGGTATTTACCAGAGATGATCGGGCGATGTTTACCACGCATCGCCGCCCGGTGTTAACCACCTAAAGAACAGGTGGCCTCCACTGTGGCAGAATCTCTCCCAAGAAAAACAAGGGAGAGGAACAGAGGAAATGGAGCGGATCCATATGAACCTGTACAAAGAGATCATCTACCGCATACGGTCAGGAGAAAGTGAACGGAGTATTGCCCGCGACCTTGGGATTAGCCGACCGACGGTACATAAATACAAGCTCAAAGCCGCAGAGGGAGACTATCTAAATGCGTATCGTGAGCTGCCCGGAAACGAAGAAATCCTGAAGAGCCTGGGCCCAGCGCCGCGACCTCCACGGGCACCCAGTACGGTGGAAAGGTATCGCGAAGTGGTGCAAAAATACCTGGAGCAAGGATTGGAAATGACGGCAATCTTACAAAGATTGCGGGAAAATCACGGCTACCAGGGGAGTTATTCGTCGGTGCGACGGTTTGTGCATCAATTGCAGCCAGGGGAACAGGAAGCCTATGTGCGCGTGCATTGTGAGCCTGGGGAAGAAATGCAGGTAGATTTTGGCAGCATCGGACCCATCTATGATCCAAAAGCAGGCAAGATGCGGAATGCCTATGTGTTTGTAGCCACCTTGAGTTACAGCCGACACCAATATGCCGAAATTGTTTTTGACCAGAAAGCAGGTACCTGGATCGAGTTGCACCAGCGAGCTCTGGCATTTATCGGGGGCGTGCCCCGGCGGGTAGTGCTGGATAATCTAAAAGCTGGGGTGGTCAAAGCCCTGGTGCTGGACCCTATCATTGGCGAAGCTTACCGGAAGTTAGCCCAGCATTACCACTTCCTGATCAGTCCCAACCGGCCGCACACTCCCCGGCATAAAGGGAAAGTGGAAAATGGGGTGAACTACGTCAAGCGTAACTTCTTTGCTGGACAGGAATTTGTGGATGTGGATACAGCCAACCTGCGCCTGAAGGCCTGGGTGATGGATACTGCCGGAATACGCAAACACGGCACCACCCAGCAGGCACCCCTGAAGGTCTTTTGGGAAACCGAACAAGCTGCTTTACAAGACCTGCCAGTTGAACCCTTCGATTTGTGTGACGTTCGCCTGGCAAAGGTGCACAGCGATTGCCATATTGTAGTGGAAGGCAGTTTCTATTCGGTGCCATATCGCTGGGTGGGGAGCGAGGTAGAAGTGCACGTCCATAAACGGGTAGTGGAAATCTATGCCGGGCAGGAACTGATCCGTACCCACAGGCGGGCAGCCCACCAGGGACAATGGCGGACTGAAATGGAGGATTACCCGCCTTACAAGGCTCAATACTTGCTGAAAACGCCTCAATATTGCCTCCAGGCAGCCCGGCGTATTGGACCAAACACCAGCCAGGTGATCGAGCAATTGCTGACAGACCGTCCTTTGGACCGCCTGCGTTCGGTTCAAGCCATCCTGGCTCTGGCAGACAGTGTGGGAGAAAGCCGTCTGGAAGCTGCCTGTGCCCGCGCACTCCATTATGGCGATCCTCATTACCGCCGCATCAAGGACATTCTCAATGCCGCCCTGGATCGAGAACCACTGCCAGATCAGATAGCCACTATTTCCCAACAACAGACTTTTGCTTTCTCCCGTGCACCCCGAGAGTTCTTTGGGCAAAATCCGGAGGGAGCGCAATGATCTCCACCCATCCTTTACTGCCTAAACTCAAACAATTGAAGCTCTCCGGCATGCTAGGCACTCTCGATCTGCGCGCCGAGCAGGCTACTCAGGAGCAGCTTTCTCCTCTGGAATTCTTTGCTCTACTATTGGATGATGAGTTGGAACGGCGCGAGCAAAACCGCATGAATTACCGCCTGGCTACTTCAGGCTGCAACCCGGCTAAGACCCTTTCGCATTTTGACTTCTCGGCTGCGCCTGGAGTGAACCGTTCCTTTATCACTGATCTGGCAACTGGCGCCTTCATCCAGCGTCATGAAAACGTCCTGTTCTGCGGTCCTACCGGGGTGGGTAAAACCCATCTGGCCAATGCCCTGGGTGTGGAAGCACTCAAACGCAATTTCCGGGTCATTTCCAAATCAACCTTTCGCCTCCTGTCTGATCTAAACGCCTCTCGCGCCAATGGTTCCTACAACCGCCAGATGACTACTCTTCTCAGAGCTGATCTGCTCATCCTGGACGATTTCGGCTTACAGCCGCTTCCACCACCTGCCATTCAGGACCTTTACGAGATTATCTGTGAACGTTATGAATGCGGCTCTATTTTGGTCACTTCCAATCGCGCTTTTGAGGAATGGGCTGAGGTTTTTAACAATGACCTGCTTTCTTCCGCTGCTCTTGACCGCCTTACTCACCATGCCCATTCCTTGATCATCCAGGGCGAATCCTACCGCCAACTCTCCCGCAGAAAGGAGGCTTTGCTCAAAGCCAAGTCTTGATTTTGTGCCTTCTAGTGGTAAACATCATCCCGATCATACTGGATTTCTCACAGCACTCATCCGTATCCATCTGAGTTGATCAGTGCTTCCAATTTTCAAGGAGATCAGCATGTCCAATTCCATCCTGGTGACTTATGCCACGCGCTACAACGCCACGCGTGAAGTGGCTGAAAAAATTGCCGCTGTGCTGAGCGAGCGCGGCCTGGAAGTGGTTCTGCTGCCCACCCACAACGTGCGTTCGCTGGAAGGCTATCGCGCCGTGGTGCTGGGCGCGCCGCTCTACATTGGCAGCCTGCTCAAAGGGGCGCAGCGCTTTTTGGAGC
>LVBK01000002.1 GCA_001604385.1 Spirochaetales bacterium Spiro_09
GGCCGCCTCCCGACCGAACCTTGCCGTATCCGGCCCTGACAGCCTTCCCTTCGTCCCATAAAAAAAAAGCCCCGTCCCCGGGGCTTTGGTGATCTTATAGTTGCAAATTAAGGAGCAACAGCAAAATTAACTTCTTTAATGACAATTTTGGTTATGGTATTCTCCTTTCTATAAAAGTTGAGTGAAGTCAGAGCAGTAGAACCATAGCTTAAGAATCTAGCTGCTACACCCATATTTGTATCTTCTGTGCTACCATTATTGACTTTGACCATTACCCGTAGTCCCCAATTGCTTGCAATATCCACAAGAGTTGCACCCTGGTATACCTCTGCAACTACTTCGAAGCGGGAATAATTTGCAGTACCAGCAACTTCAGATAGGTCTAGCTCATAAGCTTGTAAATACTGGTCACCACCTGCTGCCATTGTCGCGACAATTCCACCGTCGGCTGCACTATAACCATCAAAAAGTGAAAGATTAAGTTTTCCGTCTGCATCAAGGTAAGTGGGTTCGGCAGGATCATTGTCATCATCACCATCTTTGTCATTGCTGCCGGTGTCACATCCGGTCATCACCAGACCGAAAGCCATGAGTACAAAAAGAATTGCAAGAAGTTTCTTCATCGTGTTTCTCCTCTCCAATGAAAGTCTCTATGGGAGTAGTATCAGTCCCTTCAGAAAATGGAGGTATCGGACATTTCACCTAGAAGAAGGTCAGGAATGTTTCCGTATATCAATTACATAAAAAGACAGTTGTAACCTCATCATAAACATTGGTATTATTTTAGAAATAACGAACACAACACACAAAAGACACGGAGGAAACATGATCGACGTTCAACAGGTTTCCCGTTACTACGGGTCCTTCGCGGCGGTTGACGGCATCAGCCTTTCGGTACAGAAAGGCGAAATAGTCGGACTGCTGGGACCGAACGGTGCGGGAAAAACCACCACCATGCGGATGATAACCGGCTTTCTGGAACCGTCCGCCGGAACCATCCTGATCGACGGCGCGGACATCCGCGCGAATCCCAAAGAAGCCAAAAAAAAGATCGGATACATGAGCGAATCCGCGCCGCTGTATGCCGACATGATGACGGCCGAATACCTGGATTTCGTTGCCCGGGTACAGGGCATTGACGGCGCCCAGCGCGTCCCGGAACTTGCCCGCATGTGCGGCCTGGAAGAAGTGATGCACAAAAACATCTGCGACCTCTCGAGGGGATACCGCCAGCGGGTAGGCCTTGCCCACGCCCTCATGCACGACCCGGCCATACTCATCCTGGACGAACCTACCTCGGGCCTTGACCCGAACCAGATCATAGAAGTGCGGAACCTCATCAAACGCATCGGCGAAACGCGCACCGTCATCATCTCCACCCATATACTGGGAGAGGTGGAAATGCTCTGCGACCGGGTGGTCATCATCTCGCGGGGAAAAATCGTCGCCGACAGCCCCACGGCCGAACTGCGGACCCGTTTCGGCCGGAAGTCCACCGTCCGCGTACAGGCTGCTTCCTGCTCGCCGGAAGAACTCGCGTCCGCCCTCTCCCCGCTCGGTGGAACGGTCACCACGGTAGCGGGTGAAGAAAACACCCCGGATGGAACGCTCTCGGCCGCCCTTGTCGCGGTCACCGGGGACACCGACATCAGAGCTGAAGTATCGTCCATCATCAATTCCAGAAAATGGAAACTCTATGAGCTTTCGATAGAGCGGAACAGCCTTGAGGATGTATTCCGCGCGCTCACCTCGGGAGGGAACGACGAATGAAACACACACCCCTGTGGCCGGTCATCGCGCGACGCGAACTGGCCGCCCTCTTCCAGAGTCCGGTAGCCTGGATTGTCATGGCACTGTTCCTGGCCTTTTCCGGGCTCCTCTTTTTGCCTGCCTTTTTCCTGATCAACCGGGCGGAATTGCGCGGCTTCTTCAGCCTCCTTCCCATCCTGTTTTCCTTCTTTATACCCGCGATCACCATGCGCGCCATCTCCGAGGAAAAGCGGAGCGGCACCATCGAAACCCTCCTGACCTTGCCGGTTTCCGGTTTTGACGTCATTGCGGGAAAATTCGCGGCGGTGCTCGGCTTTGTCGCAAGCATGCTCCTGCCGACGCTTTCGTACGTATTTTCTGTCCTCTTGATCGGCTCGCCCGACCCGGGCCCGCTTTTGGGCGGCTACATCGGAGCGCTCGTCCTCGCGTCGGCCTTCGCCTCGATCGGACTTTTCGCCTCGACACTGACGCGGAACCAGATTGTGGCCTTCTTTGCCGCCTTCGCAATCTGCATCACGCTGACCTTTGTCGGCCAGTTCGCCATCTTCCTTCCGGCCGTTCTTGCCGCCCCGGTTCAGTACCTTTCGGTGACAACCCATTTTGAATCAATCGCGCGGGGAATTGTCGACACCCGCGATATCCTGTACTTTGCCTCCCTGACCTGCGTCTTTTTCGGTCTTGCGGTGCGCACTGTCGATGACAGGAGGAGTCTGTGATGACCGCTCATAAACGATTTACCGCATGGCTTGCCGGGCCCAAAAGCGATTTTGTTCTGTTGCTTGTTGCCCTGGTGTTAGTGAACCTTGCAGCCGCACGCTTTTTTGTGCGCTTTGACCTGACCGCGCAGGGCTCGTATTCCCTGTCGCCTGCAAGCCGCGAACTGGTGGCCTCGCTCGAGGAACCCCTGTCTGTCCGGGTGTATTTTACCAAAGACCTGCCCGCTCCCTATAATACGGTCGAGCGGTATGTGCGCGACTTGTTGACCGAGTACCGGGGCGCCGGACGCCGGAGGTTCACCTTTGAATTCCTCGATATGGAAGATCCGGAAAACCGGCAGCAAGCCCAGGCCTATGGCCTGAAAAATGTGCAGGTGCAGGAGGTCAAGGATACCGAGGTCGGGTTGAAGTCCGCCTGGATGGGCCTGGTTCTGTTGTACGGCGACAGCGTGGAAGTTCTTGACAGCCTGATTACCACCGAGGGCCTTGAGTACCGGCTGACCACCACAATGGGCCGCATGATCGCCATGAACGACATCCTTGCCGGTCTTGACGGTTCGCTCGAACTTACCTTGTACGCCTCGTCTGCGCTGAACCGGTTCAACATAGCGGGGTACAAGGATCTGCGAAACGCGGTATCGCAGGCGGCCGACAAGGTGAACCGGAAAAACCGGAACCGCATACATGTGACGGTGCTTGATCCCTCTTCGGCTGAGGTTGAAGCCCTTGCCACGCGTTATGGCCTTCAAAAGCTGAACTGGAATGCAGGACCCGACGGAACGCCGGCCGGCGCGGGCGTTGTCGGCCTGACCCTGTCGCATGGCGAGCGCTTTGTGCAGCTTCCCGTGGAAGTGACGCGCGGCCTCTTCGGCGGCTTTTCCGTCGCGGGCCTTGATACCCTGGAAGAATCCATTTCCGGCTCCATGAAAACGCTCCTTGAAAAAACGACCGAGATCGCCTACCTGACCGGTCACGGCGAGCGTTCCCTCGATGACGGCTATACCGGATCTCCCAACCTGCGCACCCTGCTTGCCGACCGTTACACGCTGACACCGGTTGAAAAAGCGGCGGACATACCCCCCCATATTTCTACCGTAATGATCAACGGTCCTCGCGAGCGCTTTACGGAAGCCGAGCTCTATGCCCTTGACCAGTTTGTGCTGCGCGGCGGCCGGCTTGTATTGTTTGTCGACACCATTGCCGAAAACCTGCCCGACCAGCAAATGATGATGTACGGCATGCAGCCAACCTATGAACCGGTGGATACCGGTCTTGATACCCTGTTTGCGGCCTGGGGTGTTTCCCTGCCCCTCGGTATGGTTATGGACAAGCAGTCCTTCGTAGCCCGCCAGCAGGACACCGGCTCGGTACCCCTCTATTATGTACCCCAGCTTGACCGGGACGGACTCAATTACCGGCATCCGGTCGCGAAAAACCTTGCGTACGTACTTTTCCTGCAAAGTGGAGAGATCGAGGCTGCGGAAGAAAGGGGAGACTCTCTTCCCCGCTTTACCCCCCTTGCCTGGAGCTCGAAGGAGTCCTGGCGGCTCGAGGAAGTGCAGTCGCTCAGTCCGTACACCCTCTTCCCCCCGGAAGCCGACCAGATGAAAAGCCGCACCCTCGCGGCCCTCCTTGAGGGAACCTTCACAAGCGCCTTTGCGGGCGCGGTCAAGCCGGACACGGAAGAAAGCGCCGGCGTCCAGTCGGCCGGTTTCGAGACGTCTCGCCACCTTGCGCGCAGCATCCAGCCGGGCGCGGTGTTTCTCGCCGCCGGTTCGGGAATTACCACGCCTGCCGTTCTTGACGAAAAGGCGAACCAGCCGGTTGCCCTGCTGGTTCGGAACGCGGTTGACCAGGTTTCCGGAAACGCGGAGCTGGTTCCCATGCGGACGAAGGGTCTTATGCTCAACACGCTCGACAAAACAAGTCCCGTCGTGCGGACGGCAGTTCGCGCCGTGAACCTGTACGGCCTGCCCGTGTTCGCGGCCCTTGCCGGTCTTGTCGTCTGGCAGCTTCGCTCCCGCAAGCGAAAACAAATTCGCGAACAGTACGCGCATATCGCATCGTCGAAGGAGGCTGACAAATGATTCGCATTGCACCACGAAAAATAGTACTTCTTTCCGTCATTGCCCTTTTGGCCCTCCTTCTTGCGGTGCAGGGCCTCCTGGATTCCCGCTCCGGCGGCCGCGTGCTCAAGACCGACGTCGACATAGACCTGATGGTGATCGGCCGCGAGGGAGTACCCGCCCTTGAAGTACGGAAGTCCGGGGACGCCTGGCTTGTCGGTGAACAGGGGAAGGCCGACACCTTCGTAAAGGCCGAACAGTGGACAGTTGACCGCATGCTCTCGCTCGCGTCGACGGTAAAAGTTCTCAATCCAGTGTCCTCGTCCGGCAATGCCGAACGCTTCGGCTTCGATACCGCGCTTTCGCTTGATATCCATTCATCCGGCAAAAAGGTTCGAAGCCTCTCCATCGGCAAGACCGCGGTGACGCCGAGCCAGTCGTACGTGCGCCTTGACGGTTCCTCCGAGATTGTGCTTGTTTCCGGGGACTACCGTACCGTGTTCGACACGAATGTAGAAACACTGCGGGAAAAGGAGACAGAGCCGGTCCAGGGGCCGGAAGAAGCTGGCTCGGAGCCGGCTCCGGAAGCCCCTACCGCTCAATAAAAATTTCCCCGCGACATTCACGCGGGGAACGGTTCCTTCTCGCAGGGGTGTAATCCTCCGTGCGAGGGAGCATACCCCCCCCGCGGGGGCACAATCCCCGCGCGAGGGCACAATCCCCGCGTGAAGATGTAACCCCGCGCGAGGGTACAATCCCCGCGCGCTTGCCCGAACCGTGCTATACTGTTCAGATGAATATATACGAAGGCTCGATCATTACCTGCGACAGCGCGGGTTCGGTTCACCGGTTTCTGGTTGAAGATGAAGGACGCGTTCAGTTTACTGGCGACATCCTCCCGCAAAAATGGCAGAACCTTCCCCGCCAAAGTCTCGGTGATCGCGCCCTCTGCCCCGCCTTTGCCGACACCCACATGCACTTTATGTCCCATGCCCTGTTTTCCTCGGGTCTGGACGTACGCGGCCTTCCCGACATTCCGTCGATCATCGAGCGCATCGCTGCCCGGCTTTCATCATCCAAAGAAAAAATCATCCTGGGCTTTGGAGCGTCCCCTCATGCGGTCAAAGAAAAATCGATGGTCACGCGGGACGACCTTGACAGGGCATCGCCCTCCCGTCCCGTCTTTCTGGTCAAGTACGACGGTCACGCCGCCGTGATCAATTCCTCCCTGATGCGCATGCTTCCCCGCTCGATTTCTTCCTTGCCCGGTTTTGACGCCCAAAGCGGATTGATGACTCGCGAGGCCTTTTTTGCCGTTACCGACCGCGTTACGGGGACCATTTCCCTTCCGGATACCCTTTCGCGCATGATCCGCTGCGGCGACGAGCTCGCCGAACGGGGTATCGGCCTGGTACATACCGTCTCGGGCGTGGGTTTTCCCCTCGACCTTGACGTAACCCTTGAAACCCTTTTCGCGCGCTCCCGTACCCAGGCTCCGGCTTTTCGCGTGTTTTTCCAGACCTTGAACGAAAAGAAGGCGCTCAGGAGGAAACTTCCCCGTATCGGCGGCTGCTTTGCCTGCGCCCTCGACGGTTCCTTCGGTTCGGTGGATGCTGCCCTGAACGAGCCGTACCTTCCCGGCCCGCACTGCGATCCGGCAATGCCGTCGGGCCTTCTCTATTACCGCGATGAACAGGTGTTCTCCTTTGTCCGGAAAGCCAACCGCGCCGGTTTGCAGGTACAGCTTCATGCCATCGGTGACCGGGCCTTCGACCAGGCGGTTCGTGCCTTTGACGCCGCCCTTGCGGATTTTCCCCGCCATGATCACCGGCATACTATTATACACGCCTGCCTGCCGACCGCTTCCTCGCTTGAAAAGTGCGCCGCGCTCGGCCTTATTCTGGCCGTACAGCCCGCCTTTATCGACTGGAATGAAGAACCGCTTTCCTGGCTTGAAAGCATTATGGGCGAGCGCGCCTTGCGCCTGAATCCGCTCAATACCATCCGGAAAGCGGGCATTCTCATGACAGGCGGCTCGGACGCGCCCTGTACACAACCCGATCCCATACGCTCCATTCACGCGGCGGTCAATCATTACAACCCCGCTGAATCGCTCGGTGTGCAGGACGCGCTTAATCTCTTTACCCGGAATGCGTCCTTCGGTTCCTTTGACGACACCGAACGGGGCAGCCTTGAAAAGGGAAAGCGCGCGGACATGGTCCTGCTTGACCGGAACATTCTGGCCACTCCGGCATCCGGGATACGAGATACCCGCATAGTATCCGTATTATACGAGGGAAAACCCTTTGTCCCGGAACAACGGCCGCGTTCCGTACTGCGAGCCCTCTTCGGCTATTCCGGCGGACTGGGGTTCTGAAGTAGCGTGTTTCTGACGGACAACCCGTAAAATTGCATTTTTCGCCAGTCCCCGTATACTGAAAGTATATGAAGGAAACTGTATGAAAAAATTTCTTGTTTCGTTCGTTACGGCTTCTCTTGCCGCGTTTTTTCTTGCCTGGAATTTCTATCTGGTATACGGCGCGGAGGCACAGTCCCGTGAACGGCAAAACCGCCTTCTCGCCATGCAGGAGTTGACCCTGTATGGCGATCGCCTCCAGCATATCGTAAACACCAACATGCATTACGCCGAATTTCTGGAATTGGTGATCATGAATAATCCCGACATTACCCCGCAGCGCATTGAACCCTATGCGCGCCTCATTGTGGCACATAGCGGGGTCATCAAGAATGTCGCTCTCGCGCCCGGAGGGGTAGTGAGCCATATTTTCCCGCTCGAGGGAAACGAGGCGGCGCTCGGACACAATCTTCTGGAGGATTCTGCGCGTTCCCATTTCGCCCGTCAGGCAATAATGAGCCGCCAGGCGGTAACGCAGGGCCCGGTCACGGCGCGTCAGGGCGGACTTTTGGTGTTCAACCGGAAAGCGGTATTTATTCCGGATTCCACGGTTCCCGGCAGCCAGGAGCGATTATGGGGACTGACGGTAACTACTCTTGATTTTGAGGAACTGATTGAACAGGTTGGCCTGAAAAGTGAAAATGACGGATACCATTTTGCCCTCCGTTCATCGCTTGTTGACGGGACCAACGACTTTGTGTGGGGCGAGGCCCGGGTATTTGAAAATGATTCTATTATCAGGACGATTTTATTTCCCAGCCAACAATGGGAACTTGCCATCTGTCCCGTAAAGGGCTGGCTGTGGTCCGCAAACGAGCACGGCTGGAAGGCTCTCCTGTATTATTCGCTCATAGTGCTTGGTGCCTTTATCCTTGCATTTGTCCATGCCGGGCGGTATCAGGACCGTATAGTCGAGTCCCTGCGCGACCCATTGACCGGAACCTTCAATAAAAGCGCGTTCAGGCTCTTTGTCAAAAAGAGAATGCGGCACAGGGATCATGTCAGCGCGCTCTGCGTTATGGACATCAATTTGTTCAAGGAGATAAACGATAGCTGCGGGCATCCGGTCGGGGATGTTGTGCTGACAGAAACGGCGCGCAGGCTTGAAAGCGTGTTGCGGAACAATGATCGGGTTTCCCGCTTCGGCGGTGACGAGTTTATTCTTTATTTTGACAGTGTGGAGAACCGCCATACCATGGAACAGATTGTGCGGCGCTTGCAACAGGTTGTGTCACGGCCAATTTACATAGACCGCTCCTTGTGTCTGGAGGAGGAAGTCTCCCGGTGTGAATCCTTGAACGTGTCCCTTGCCGCCGGCTTTGCGCTTTTTCCCGAAGAGGGAATAACCTTTGACGAACTATACACCATTGCGGACAAGAGAATGTATGGCGATAAACTTGACAGCCGCCCGCCAAAGACGGTCTAATTGCGGCATGGAAAATATATGGAATGAACAATGTACGGTACGAACCTGGGATGTTGACCGCTCGGGCCGGATGCATCCTGCTGCGGTCTGTAATTTTTTTCAGGAAATTGCGGGAAACCATGCGGTTGCCCTCGGGGTCGGAAAGGATGACTTGATAGCCGGAGGACATGCCTGGATACTGTCCCGCATGACGGCGGTTGTTGACACGCGGCCTAAATGGGGCGATATCGTTATCGCGAAAACCTGGCCGCGGGGAATTGACCGGCTCTTTGCCATTCGGGACTATGAACTTACCGGCACGGACGGCACGGTCTTCGCCCGGGGAAGAAGCGCCTGGGTGGTAATCGATACCGCAAAAATGCGGCCGGTCAGGCCAAACTTCCTGACCGACCGCATTCCCCTGAACGAAGGCCGCGACGCGGTAAGCGACGGAATTCCTTCCCTCGCGTCCGAACCCGCCCTTGTCCGCACGGGAGAACGATCCCCGGCCTATTCCGATATCGACTATAACGGCCATGTCAATAACGCGCGCTATGTGCAGTGGATACAGGACATCCTTCCCTCCGAGCCCCTTGAGGAAGCGGCCGCTTTCCGGCTTGACATCAATTATCTGAGCGAGGTTCGCCCGGGCATGACGGTCGCCCTGTATACCGCTGAATGTCAGCCAGAAGACGGCCTGGCTTCCGCCCGGGTGTTTGCTGTCGAGGGCCGTCCTGCTGACGGGCAGGCCGCCTTTCGGTCGCATCTCCGGTTGCTACGGTAATTCCGTCGCCCGTTTTGCCTCATTTTCCCGGATACTGTTCCCATAAGGCACGCTCTATTGCCGTCGCCTCCTCCTGCGGGGTGTGTCGCGAGTCGGGAGCCCACCGGCAGATATTCAGAATGTCACGGTAGAGCGTTTCCCTGCTGCGGGCGTTGTAGCGGGCGTCGATTGCCTGCGGAAAGTCGATGATGAGCGGCCTGCCCTGGCGCACCAGCACGTTGTAGGGAGAGAGGTCCCCGTGAATGATGTTGAGCGCAAGCATGCCTTTGATTGCATCAAGTAATTCCCGTTTTATCGATCTCGTTTCGTCCGGCGTGGCCGGGTAATCCCGAAGCCGTGGAGCCGCTCCGTAGTCCATTGTGTCATCCGCGATAAACTCCATGGCAAGCGCGGTACCGCTTTTTGCCAGTGGGCGGGGGACAGGGAATCCTTCCCGGAAGAGGCGCTCCATGATGGAGTATTCAGAGTAGACCCAGAAGGCCTGGAGTTCGCTCGGTGTCGAGACTATGTGCATGCTGTCTCTCCGATTGATGCCCGCCTCGGCAAGCCGTCCCTGCAAGTAATGGGACAGGGCCTGAAAGCTGCGATGCTCGATGTTTTTGTACATCTTGACTGCAACGTCGCCTGCCGCGTGATCTCCTGAACCCGGACAGCGGTAGACGATGGCTTCTTTTCCCTGTTTCAGTATGGGGCCTTCGCCCGCGATGATGCCTTCTCCGACAAAAAAGTCGAAGACCTCACCGCTGTCCGTGTCCTGGAATTCGATGTCCTGAAAAAAGTCGATATGTTGCTCGGCTTTCCGGTTTTGTTTTGTTGAGCGGCCTTTCTGTTCGCCGGTATGTCTGTTGCGTTTTGCAAGAAATGTACATGCCTCTTCCTCGTCGAGGTCTTCAAATATATGTGCGTTCATGGGTATCCTGTAGTATGCGCAGATCGTGCGGGTATACCTCTCTGCAGGCAGGAGTATTCCGTCACGGCGTTCGGCGCGTGTGCATGCAAGACGCAAAAACGAATTCTGCTTACGTTTGTGCGCATCCGTTTGTCGTGTGGATGATGTGATTTGTCAGGATACTGCTGTGGTGATGAGTGTTTTCTGCGTCAGCTCAGCCGGGACAGCAGTACCGTTCGTGCAATTCCCTTATTCTGTGTCATCTGCTGCCTCCTCTGATTGTTAGCCCGTGCGGGTGTAACGCATGGTAGTTCAGAATACCACCGGTTTATTTTTTTGACAAGGGTGTGATGCTATGGTGGAGAAAGGCAGTTTTTATAAGTGGAATTACCGGTGGAAGGTGCTACACTGTAACAGGTATCAATGGAGGTGCGATGTGAAAACGTATTTCGATTTACAGTTGAAAGGCCGTGACTGGTGGAAACCCTATCTTGCATACTTGATCCTGTATTATTGTCTGTATATTCCGGGATCGGTTTTGTCAAAGAATCCTGAAACGGCCGCAGCGTCCGTGGTGTTCAATATTCTGACAATACTTTTCTTTGTGCTGGTGTATCCGGTTTTTGCGGTAAAACTGTACAGAATTTTCTGTTCGAAACTTTTTTTCCTGAACAAGTCCTTCGAGTTCACTGGCTCGGCGGGTCGCCTTGTTTCGCTTGCGGTCAAGGGAAGTCTTTTATCCGTGGTGACGATCGGTATTTATTTCCCCTGGTTTATGCGGAATCTTATGCGCTTTTTTTATGACCAAACCCGGTGGGACGGTAAGCCGTTCGTATTTAACGGAAAGGGAGGGACCCTTCTAAAGTATTTTTTGCTTGCATTCCTGATACCCTTCATCGTCCTTATGGTCATTGTAGTCACTGTCACCATGAATGGTCAGAGTATGTTGAGCGCTCCCGGGCTGGCAATTGCAATGTGCAGTGTTATTATTGTTATCTTTATACCCCTGTATATTCTGATGGTGAAATGGCAGTTATGCTTTTCATATGTTGGTTATGATGCCGCCTTTCGGGTGAAACTGGTGAACGCCGCCGGATATTTTCTGGGCCAGATTGTGTTGTCCATTGTAACGCTCGGGCTGTATATACCTGCCGCCTACATCAAACTATACCGCTATGTCGCGAATCATGTGCTATTTGTCCATCGTGAAACCGGGAAGGAGTACCCGGTTGGTTTTGACGGTTCGCTTGCACGGAACTACGGATACTTTCTGCTCCAGTTTTTGCTTTTGATAGTAACGCTTGGCCTGGCTACCCCCTGGGTGTATGCCCGCTGTGGTTCGCGCCTTGCGAATGCAACCTTCGTCGAGGGTGTCGCGGAACAAGATTCAATAGAAGCTCCCGCGAACTGATGCAGCGAGGTTCGGCCGGACGTCAGGGCACGTCTGGCCGCAATCTCCCTCTTGTGCGGTCATATACCGGTTTGATTGACAGAACGTACAATGCCGGGTATGAATAGGATTATGTTAATAAAAAATATGTCTTGTTCAGTGGATTCTCTGTCATGAAATACTTTTTCATTATTTTTCTTTTTTGTGCTCCAACCTGTCTATTCGCGTATCTTGATCCGGGAACTGGCAGCTTGTTGTTGTATGCGGTCGTCGGTTCAATCGCATCCCTGGTATTTGCATTCCGCAACCTCTGGTATTGGTGTCTTGAACGGATTTTTTCAGGTTCATTTCAGACAAAAGCCGCCAGACTCCCCGATATTGTTATCCATTCGGAAGGAGGGAAGTACTGGCTGGTATTCAAGCCGATTGTCGAGGCTCTTCTGGCGCAAAACCGGGCGGTGGCTTACGTTTCTCCCGATAAGGCAGATCCCGGTCTGGAACTTTATGCCGATACTCCCCTGTATGTACCGCTCAATCCCGGCAAGGAACTGGCGACCATTTCATTCATGAACAGAATCTCGGCGAAGGTTGTTGTCTCCACTACTCCAAATCTGGACGTGTATATGTGGAAGAGGTCCAGGAATGTGTGTCGTTACGTACACGTGTTTCATGCGCCAACCGGCATCGATTTCTACGAGAAATATTCGCTCTCGTTTTATGACGATGTGTTGACGGTCGGTCCGTTTCAGGACGCCGGAATCCGGTATCTTGACGAACTGCGAGATTTGCCCCGAAAGAAACTGTGGCCGGTTGGGTGTACCTATTTCGATGAACTGATTCCGGAAGTCGCCTCGACTCATCGGGCGAATGACACCTTCACCGTATTGTATGCGCCTTCATGGGGCGCACGGAGTTCACTGACGCGGTTTGGCAACGGCGTGCTCGATGCCCTTCTTTCTTCCGGAGTCTCCGTCATTTTCAGGCCACATCCACAATCCTCTGTGTCGGATGCGGCGGTACTTGCCGAGGCCCTGGCTTTATGCTCCGGGAATCCCTCGGTACGGATTGATCGATCCCGCTCAAATGTTCAGTCCCTCTGTGATGCGGATGTAATGGTATCCGATTTTTCCGGGGTGATTGCGGATTACCGGTGCCTGTTCGGCAGGCCGGTGATATTGATGGATGGTGAGCAGAGTGCCGCTGGCTATGAAGCGGAGGATCTTGGTTCATTCAACTGGGATATTCCGTCAATCAGGTCTGAATCAATACTATGCAGTCATCCCGGCGAGATCCCTTCCCTTATTCGAAGCCTCCAGGAATCTCCGGAACGGTATGCTCGCTCTGCTCCTTCCCCGTTGAAACAGAGCCTGTATAATTTTGGTGGAGCCGGCGAACAGGCAGCTAACGCCCTGATACAGATTCTTGGAGAATGCACATGAATGGTTTCATATCCTCTCTTTTGTTACTCTTCAAACCTTTTGAAATAATCATTGAGATTGCATACCGCGCGTTATATTCTCTGGTGGGCGAACCCGGTTGGACACTCGTGCTCGTCAGTGCGGTCATTACGTTTGGTACCGCGCCATTGTATACGCTTGCCGATCGCTGGAAACAGGCTGAAGGCGTTCTGCAAAAGCGGATGAAGCGAGACCTGGACAGTATCCGCTCTAATTATAGCGGACAAAAACGGTTTTATATGATTCGTACGGCTCATCGAATTTATCGCTATAAATGGTGGCATTCACTTCGGACTTCCTTCGGATTGTTTATTCAAATTCCCTTTTTCTTCGCTGCCATCAACGTTATTTCCGGTCGTCCCGAATTTTCCGGTAATTCCTTTTTGGGGATTGGCGATCTTTCCGCGCCCGACGCATTATTGAGCGGCATTAATGTGTTGCCCTTTATCATGACGGCAATTAATATTTGCCTCGCTTTTTATTACTCGGGTACGGCAAGCCTGAAACAGAATAGAGACTTTCTGCTTATGGCCGCGGTTTTTCTCGTTCTTTTATACAATTCACCGGCAGCTCTATTAGTGTACTGGACCATGAATAATATCTGGTCGTTCCTCAGAACCTTTCTCTTCAGAAAGATTGGATGGCAACCATCGCCCGATCCGGAACCTGAAACGAAGGGTGTAGATATTCATGATTTCATTGCGCGTAATCTGCAAATCCTGATAACTTCCTGTCAGTTTTTTGCCGCGTCTTTGACGGTATGGTCAATAAGCGCATTTGATGAATATTTCAAGTATATTATTGTAGTGCTGCTTTGTATAAGCTTTGTGTTAACCGCAGTCGTCCTGTTCGTACGCAAATCGATTCGCCGGTTTTTCCCCCTTGTGCCTGTCTGTCTTGCTCTTGTTCCCCTGTTGTATATGCTGCTCTTTTTTCGTAATTATAATCCGCTCATTTCAAATCCCAATCTGAAGTTATGCACTGCTTTCTTACTGGAATTGTGGGTGTTTGGCTGTATTCGTCTGTTGTTATTACCGAATATTCCGGAAAGTAAGGTTGAACCTCTGCGTTTGCGTGGTTTCTTCATGGTTGCGATATCTGTATCCTTTTTTGTTTTACTGTATCTTCCGGCGAAATATTACGTGTCAACCGTTTCGGATATGGGTTTTTCGCCCGGCTATCTTTTTACCTGGCTGATTATGCTTTTTGCGGCGTTCCTTGGTGTGGCCCTTGTTGCATACCGGTTTGCCCGTCCGGGTTTTCGGTCGGTACTATCCATTGCGATGGTGTTTTGCTTTCTCGTTATTTTTGTGTATTCGGTTTTTCTGCCCCTCGACACCGGTATGCTGGACAGTTTTGTATTTCAGAATGAAGCCGCTATCAACAGGATCCCCTTGCTTGCATATTTGGCCGATGCCGTGATAATTTCTGCGCTGCTTTTTTTGGCTGAAATGATAGTTCGCTCCTATCGACAATCAATAGTTTTGTTCTCATGTGCCCTGGTTGCAGTATTTTTCGGGCATCTTTTGATTCTCTTCAATGGCATTAAAACAGAACTTGCCAGCCAGTCTGTTATGGAGTCGGTAGATATGCCCTCCGGTGCGATGGACAACCATGTGTTGTCTTCAAATGGAACGAATGTTGTTTTTATTCTTGCCGATATGTTCAACGGAAATTACCTGGGGGACTTTCTTGACGAAGATCCGGATCTTGCTGCTCGCATGGCTGGTTTCGAGTGGTATCGCGATTCCTTGTCGGTCTCCTATAATACCGCTTCTTCTCTGCCTGCCATGTTGGGCGGTACTGCCTTTGAACCGCGCTTTCTTGACGGAAACGGTTTTAGTGGCAAACAGGAAATCCAGAAAGCGGCCGATCGCTTTTTTTCCGGGTTTATTGATAACGGATTCACCGGCACCATAAACAATCCGTTATATATAGCAACCGATATGTATCAAGGCCTGGTGCGCGATGATCTGTATGCGTATGTACCCTATTGGCGGCAAAGAAACGGTATAGCCTCGGAACGTGCCGACGATCAACGCATTCAGCTTTTATTGATGTTATCGATATTCAACGCCTCCCCCTGGCATATGCGCTATCCGATTTATGATGATGGCAGCTGGATTATTTTCCGCTCGGGGGCCTTGTTTGATTATATGCGGAACAGGGCCATACGGGAAAGCGCGTATTTGGACTTGCTCCCCGAACTGTGTACCGTTCAGGAAGCGGGAAACAGGCTGCTCTATATTCATAATGAATTGCCGCATACGCCGTATGGTATTGCCCCTGATGGGGAGCCCGTTCGCAACACATATCCCGACGAGGAGAAAAGAAGTTTTACCAGTGCGGCCGCCGCGCGGTATTCTGCTAAAAAACAGTTGACGCTCATGCTGAAGTGGGTTGACTGGTTCAGGGAAGCCGGTATATTTGACAACACACTGTTTGTGATTGTATCGGATCATGGAAATCCCTTCGAGGATAATGGTATTGTCATACCGTCAGAATTGAGACGCACTTCAGCTCCCTATGATCTCTCCCGCGCTCATAGTCTCATCTTGATCAAGCGTCCGTTCTCTGTTTCCGATTTCTCGGTGAACGATCTTCCGGTCACCTCTTCGGATATACCTGCTCTGATCTCCGAAGCTACAGGTTCTTCCCTGTTTCCCGAAACGGGCAATGTGCAGAATTACGGCGCTGATCGCTTCAGGGTGTATAGTTCCATTGCGACGGATTGGGAAAATTTTCTTCAACAGGACTCCTTGCCCTGGCGGCATTACCGCTTTGACGGACCGCTTGACGCTCCATCAGCCTGGTCCGTGTTTCGCCCCTAATGATCGGTAATGACAAATTTTCGTCTCAGGGTTTCACCGGGGCAGGTCAACCGATTGCAGCAGTTTTTCAACCTGTACCATGGTGTCGTCGGGACCGTCAACGGTAATAAGCGCCATGGTCCATCCGGCAACTTTGTGCGGATCCGCTCCGGCAGCACTGATAGCGCCGGGATCAAGCACGATGATCCAGTCCTTGTCGTTTTCGTCCATGCGTGCGGCCCATTCGATCATCGCGACCTCATCGAGCATAATCCCGTAATGTTTCCCCTGGGCATGGTAAGCGATCCGGTGACGTGCTTGACGCGCAATGGCGTCAATGAGAGATGCGGCTGTGTCGGATGCGGCCCGGCCTCCGTCCGCAAGATTGAATCGGCCGACAAGGCGTTCCCCTTCGATGGTCCATCGGGACGTATCCCCTGCGGGAAGTTTGTGCGCGTCAAGACCCGCCTCGATAAAAGAACCGGCTGGCAGTGAAAGGAGAGCGTCAGTCTGCGTGGATACATCAAAGAAGAGCTCGAATCGGACATCATGTTCATTGGTAATTGCCAGCGACTGAGCGGTTTGTTCGGTAATCAGGCGGGAACTTGCGTCCGCAAAACTTCGTGATGCGTACCGGGCTACCACATCGGTTGCGGCACAGCTTGTCCCTGCCAGTAAGACACTGACACTTATCAGGATAATCGACAGGTATTTCATATTTCTCCCTCCTTGCGTGAACCCCTTGCGGTCACGGTAAATCGTTTTAGTCGAAGCGCATTAGTGACAACCGAAATGCTTGAAAGTGACATTGCTGCCGCGGCGATCATCGGGTTCAGAAGCGGCCCTCCGAACAGGTGGAGTATACCTGCCGCAACAGGGATGCCAAGAACGTTGTATCCAAAAGCCCAGAACAGGTTCTGTTTAATGGTCCTGATGGTGGCACGGGACAGGGCAAGCGCGGTGACCGCGTCCGACAAGTCGCTTCTGGCCAGAACGATGTCGGCCGATTCGGCTGCGATATCGGTGCCAGAGCCGATTGCTATGCCCACGTCGGCGCGCGCAAGCGCAGGGGCGTCATTGATGCCGTCGCCAACCATTGCAACAACGCTTCCCTCAGCCTGCAGCTTGGCAACTTCGGCGGCCTTGTCTTCGGGAAGCACTTCCGCAAGAATTCGTTCGATACCCACTGAACGCGCGATCGCCTGGGCGACCGGTAGCGAGTCTCCCGTAATCATGACCGTGTGAATGCCCCGTTTTTTCAGTTCGGCAATGGCTCGCTCGCTCCCTTTTTTTACCGTATCCGCAACCGCGATTAGTCCGGCGCAGATTCCGTCTACCGCGACGAGCATTACGGTCTTTCCGTCTGCTGAAAGGCGGGCCAGTTCCGCGGCGGCATGCGAATAATCGATTGCCGATTCCTTCATCAACCGCTCATTACCGATCATGACTTTTTGACCGTCAATAACCGCTTCCAGTCCGCGGCCTCCCAGGGCCTGTGCCTGGCCGGGGTTCGGTATGGTCAGTTCGCGCTCTTCCGCTGCCCTGACAATGGCCGCTCCCAGGGGATGTTCAGAGGCCTTTTCCGCACCGGCTGCGAGCATCAACAGGGTGTTGGTATTCTCTGCCTCCTGTCCTTTTGCATCCCACATCCGAATATCTGTTACCGAAGGTTTTCCGACGGTAATAGTACCTGTTTTGTCCAGAATGACGGTGTCTACCTTATAGGCGGTTTCAAGCGCTTCCCCACTTTTTATGAGGACGCCCAGCTCAGCGCCCTTGCCGGTTCCCGCCATGATGGCAACGGGAGTAGCGAGTCCAAGCGCGCATGGACAGGCGATGGTCAATATGGCGACGAAAATGCGGAGGGCGAACTCGGGGCTGTATCCTGCGATCAGCCATGCGGCAGTGGTGATAATGGCAATCGAAACCACAACCGGAACGAAGATACCGGACACGGTATCGGCAAGGGCAGCGATGGGCGCCTTTGATCCTTGGGCCTCTTCCACTAATCTGATGATGCGTGCAAGTGCGGTGTCGGCTCCGACCGCGCGGGCACGGAACAGAAACATTCCCTGGCCGTTTATTGTTGCTCCCGCGACGGTATCTCCCTGGTTTTTGTCTACCGGAAGGCTTTCACCGGTCAGCATCGATTCATCGACGGTAGTACTTCCTTCGGTGACGATTCCGTCTACCGGAATGCGTTCTCCCGGGCGAACCCTGATCAGGTCTCCGACGTCGACTTCTTCGACCGGAATTTCAATATCACCGTTGTCCGTTACCACAACAGCAGTTTTCGCGGTTAGTCCCATCAGTTTTTTGATCGCTTCCGACGCGCGCCCCTTTGATCGTCCTTCAAGATATTTTCCGAGGAGTATCAGGGCCAGGATGGTAGCGGCTACCTCATAATAGAGGTGTTCCGCTCCGGAAAAGTCTCCCAGCGCTATCTGGATGGTAGACCACAGACTGTACACGAGCGCAGCCGACGTTCCCACCGCTATCAGGGTGTCCATGTTCGGGCGCGCCTTGATCATCGATTTAAATCCGACGGTATAAAAACGAAAACCCGCAATAATGGCCGGGATGGCGAGAACTATCTGGGCCAGCGCGAAATTGAGCGGGTAATGCATGGCATGCAATATGTCGGGTACGGGTAGTCCGACCATATGTCCCATAGACAGGTAGAGGAGGGGAACCGTTGCTGTTATCGCAAAAATAAACCGGTTTCTCAGGGACATCAGTTCCTTCTCTTTCGCGGCCGCATGGGCGTCTGTTTCGTTCCTGCCCTCAACCGCAAGAGGCTCGTAGCCCGCCGCACGCACTTCCTTTTTTATTTCTGAAATCCGGGTTTTCCCCGTATCCCATTCGACGAGAAGCGTTTCCGTCGCGAAATTGACCGAAGCGTGCTGAACTCCCGGTATGCGCGATACCGCACGTTCGATTGACGCCGCACAGGACGCACAAGTCATACCCCCTATGGGTATGGACGCCTTTTTGGTCGTTGACGGCAGAATGGCCGTAAAGCCCGCCTCAGCAATCGCGGCGGCAAGCTCGGCCGGTTTAAATACTGTGTCATCATATTCTATGGTTAACGCCTCGGTCGCGAAATTTACCGAAGCCGATTGAACACCTGGAACCGCGGATGCGGCTTTCTCGCTTGCGCGGGCGCAGGATGCGCAGTGCATCCCCTGTATCGGTATGGTTTGTGTATTCATTAAATACCCCCTGGGGGTATAATGATGCAAGTGTTGTCGTTCTGTCAAGTGACTGGAATCTTACGCTTCTAAATTTCGTGGAAGGGTAATCGAAAAACAGCTGCCCTTTCCGATTCCGTTGCTGTACGCGCGCACGCTGCCCCCATGCTGCCGGACTGTTTCCTTGACAATCGCGAGCCCTACGCCGAATCCTCCGCTTGTTCGTGAGCGCGAGGGGTCTACCCGATAAAACCGTTCAAAAATGGCTTCGAGGTGATTTTCGGGAATTCCGATGCCGTTGTCCGTAACGTTGATTTGAATGGTGCGTTCATCTTCCGCAATGGATATATGTACCCGACAGGCTTCCCCCGAGTCGGCGTCATCCTGTGTCGGGGGCTTACGGTACCGAATCGCATTATGAAGCACATTGGCTATCGCCTGAACCAGATAATCCGGGTCGCAGTTGATGTTGACGTACGATGCTGATTCACGGCTGATTCTTACCTGCGATTGGCGGGCGTAGGAGTCAATACCGTTGCATGCGAGTTCCAGAATATCGTCAAGCGGATGCGGGTTGAGCGTTATTCTGAAGGCTGCGGCATCCGTGTCGGCCATACGTTCAATGCTGTGTATCAACGCGCCGAGCCGTGAGCTCTGTTCGAGGCATCTATGCAGCGTTTCAGTGTCCGCGCGGAGAACCTTGTCACGCATCCCCTCAAGAAGAGCTTGCAGGGCGGCAATGGGCGTACGCAATTCATGGGATGCGTCAATCATCAGCTGCTTGCGCATATTCTCCTGCGCGCCAAGGTCCGTAGCCATTTGCCCAATCGCGGTTTGCAGCCTGTGTATTTCCATCAGCCGCGACGGAAAACGATTGTCGTTGTATTCACCCCTGGCTATGCGTGAAGCATCAGCGCTGACTTGTAATAAAGGTGCGCTTAGGGCGCGGGCTCCCGCGATTCCAGCAAATATGGCAAGAAGCAGCGCTATGGATCCCGCGACGAGAAGGCTGCTGTTCAAGGCTGACAGAAAGGCAATATCGGCGTCCCGATAGTAGACCGGCCCCCAATAGCCCACATTCAAGCGATCTGACAGCTGTTCAAGAGACACAGCGCGTTCCGTATATGAACCCGCATCACGGGAGCCGAAGCCCGCCATCCGTTCAGCCATGGACGCAATCATCGCGGAACAGAGCCCTTCATTATGGGTGCGGGCATCCCAGATAATTGTGTTGTCTGCGCGTACCACCGTCAAAAGAAACCCGTCCTCAAGGGCATTCATGCCGATGCGTTCAAGCGCGTCCAGATTCCAGTCCGGCCCACGCGCATGTGCGGCAAGGACTGCGGTGGAGATCTGGTGTATACGGGTGTCAATACTGTCCGCGATGTACCGGTTAAAGCCACCCTGAACCGCCTTGTTGCTCAGGATAATTGCCAGTATGACGGCTGACAAAACCAATAGTATGTAAGAGGCCGAAAGCACCAGGCGGAGAGGTACGCGTGTCATGTGCTCAACCTCTCTCCCAAACGGTACCCTGTTCCTCTGATTGTCTGAATACAGGACCCGTCGACGTCTTTCAGCTTTTTACGAATGTTTTTTATGTGCGCGTCCACTGTGCGGTCATACCCGTTAAAGTCGCCATGAAAGACCCTCTCAATCAATTCTTCGCGGGTAAATATGCGCCGCGGATGGGAAACAAGGCACTCAAGCAGTTTCCATTCCGTCGCGGTCAGATGAACATTTTTGCCGTCGACGGCGCATACGAATTGTTCTATCTGCAGGATAATTCCGGGTGAACCGGTTACATGCCCCTGTCTGCCGAGGCGCCGCAGCAAGGCCCTGATTCGTGACATAAGCTCAGCCGGACTGAATGGCTTTTCAAGGTAATCGTCAGCGCCCAGCTCAAGGCCTCGGATGGCGGCCTCGCTTCCTGATTTTGCGGTAACCATTATAATCCCTGTCGGGGATGTTTTTGCCAGTCGGGAACACAGTTCTTCCCCGGGAATGTCGGGAAGCATCAGATCAAGAACAACGGTGTCATAGTTATTTTCCTCCAGGAAAGAAAGGGCTGCCTTCCCCGTAAATGCACAGTCACACTGCCATCCTTCGCGCGTGCAGTAAGCGGCTATTGTGCAGGCAATATCCTCTTCGTCTTCCACGACAAGAATTCTGGTCATACCATCCGTTTCAGATTATCCATCAACTCGTCCACTACCTCGTCCTCGCCTGAGCGCAGACGGTCAATAAGGCAATGATGCAGGTGGTGTTCAAGAAGAAGCAGTGAGGTTTTTCCGAGAGCCGATCGGGCAGCCGAAACCTGGGCGATTATATCGTCGCAATAAACGTTTTCACTGATCATGCGCCGAATCCCGCGAACCTGTCCCTCAATACGCGCAAGACGGGCGTCGAGCGTTTTTTTCAGTTCATCAGGCCTGACCGTGCTGCGGCCCTGTCCATGACACGCCGGGCAGTGTGCGTGTTCTGCTTTTGATTGCGCCATATGGTAACCCCTGTTTGATGTATACTCCAGGGGGGTATAATACTCCTGAATGGGGCAGTGGTCAAGCCGTATCGCCGGTCGGTGTCGTTTGTTCCCGGGCCGTCAGTTGTCGACAACGGTTATGGTCGACTCGATCATTCCCATCCAGCAATAATACGAATAGGTGCCGGGACTTGATGGCATAAACTCGATATAGTTGTCGCCGGTACGCAGCCTTTTTTTCAGATTGAGTGCGGGGATGACTATGGCATTATTGCAGCCGTTCAAGCGTCCCGGCGCTACATGGAGATTAACCCTGACCGGAGTCCCCTTACGCACGCGGATGTCGCCGTATGCGCGGGATTGCACTTCCACCGTGACTTCCTGCCAGACCTGTGTGGTTTCGTCAGAATCTGCCGCCGGTACCTGACCGGCAGCCTGAATGGCGTTTTGGGCGTACAATGAAGGATCTTCGCCGACAAATGCCCGTGATCGGCCAAGGGTTACCAAACCCATAAATACAACCAGGATGGCGCCCGCACGCATGGCTATGGTTCTGAGCCTGAGGGGAAAGAAGCTTCCTCCTGTGCCAAATACAAAGAGAAGCGGAGCTGTCCCCGCAGAAAACGCAAAGAGCGCAAGTGCTCCCGAGAGAGCGGATCCGCTTCCCAGGGCGAAAAGCTGCATGGCTTGAAGGGGACCGCAGGGAATCAGACTGTTTGCCAGCCCCACTGCGAATGGTCCCATCGAGGCAGCCCGTTGTCCTATGCGGCTTTGCATCGTTTGCAAAAAGGGAAGGCGGAGACTGGGAAATCTTATCAGCGACGACAGGGAGAGCCCGGTGAGCACCATGAAAATTCCCGCGATGACCATAATCAGGACGCGGCCGTGTTGTCCCAAGGTGAAAGCCGATCCTGTCGCTCCGAGAAGGGCGCCAATACCTGTGTAGGCGGTTACCCGACCCGCATTGTATACAAAAGAGGGGCGCATCCTGCGAATAATCGAGGTATTGGCGGTGTCGCCCTGTCTGCCAATCCCCTGGGAAAGGGCAATACCCCCGCACATGGAAATACAGTGGAGGGATGTTAGCAGGCCGATAATGAAAAGGGCTCCCAAACCGGGATTCCCGCTGATTACCGGAATGGAGGTAAATAGGCCTGACCTGTCAGCGCCATAAAAGAGCGCGATAATTGCAAGACCCGCGCCAAGGGCAATGATGGTATCCTTATCGGGATGATGTTTTTTTGCGTTTTCGGAAACCCGGTATCCGGTGTCCGCAAGAGAATGCTCAAGCAATGACAGCATATCCTCTCTCCGGGTGTCCGGTTCGCAGCGTACACTGAGGGTTCCCTTTCTGAAGCTGGAGGTAGCGCTTAATACTCCGGGAATTGACCTGGCTATATCCGACACCCTGGTTTCGCAATGACCGCAGGTCATACCGCTAATCCGGAACATGAATTGAATGCCCTGTGTGTCTGTGGTTTTCATCCTGTTGCCTCCTTACCCTTTTATCGCTTGCAAAGAGTTTGTGGCCCAGTGTATCACCGGTTTGTGAAGATAATATGAAGGGACCCGGCATAATGGAAATATTTTTAGGGCAATACTTTAAAGCGGCGCCTCAGGGTTTCCCCGTTCGCGTCGACCAGAATCAGCTCGTGATCGCCGATTGACGGTTCGATCGAGCGTTGGTGCAGATCGATTGTTGATCCGAGGTATGTGCCGTCCAGATGCCAGTGAACCTCGATATTCCGCAAGCGGTGAAAGGCATGTACAACCAGGCTTCCCCTCTGACCGTCCAGATCGAACGGCACATAAATGGAGCTGCCCTCATCGGGATAAATGACCGCAAGGGGAGATGCCGTTTCCGCAATAGTCAGGCGCGGGTCAAGGGGCGGAAGTACCTGGTAGTCCGGGTTATTCATGCGGTAGTATTGTTCCATGCGGGCGGGTAATACAAAACGGCTTTCCCTGCGCGTTGGCTCGTCTCCGGCCAGAAGCGGGGTCGTTCGCCAGGATCCCGTACTGTCAAGAAGAACCGTGACGCACCAGGGACACGGCGGACTATAGGGCGCGCTCGCGGGCACCTGTGTCCGCACCCTTTCGGCGCAATGGGGTCCCGGGGCAAAACCGCTTTGGTCGCACACCTCGAGGTCCCGTAGCCCGTCCTCGGGCGGCGCAAACCAGGGGGAGGGCGGAAGCATGTTGAATACTGAAAAGAGAAGGGGCGCGGCGACATAATAGCCGCCAAGTTCGGGACGTGCCGTTCCGTCGGCATTGCCCACCCATACCCCCACGGTGTAATTGGGCGTCACTCCAATTGCCCAGGCATCCCGGTATCCCTGACTGGTTCCCGTTTTCCAGGCTATTTTTCGGGAGGACTCATATTCCCTCCAATGCTCCGCGGTACCCGGCCGCTGTACGTCGAGTAAGGCTTCCAGTGTCAGCCATGCAGCGCCGGCAGAGAACGACGTTCCCGTTCCCGTGCGGGCGAGGGTATCGAAGAGAAGGAGATCGTTTGCGAAAAAGGGATCGGTCGAACCGGTCGCATTGCGGGCAAGACCCGCATAGAGTGCGGATAGTTCCCACAGGCTTCCTTCCGCTCCGCCGATGATAAGGGGGAGCCCGTACTCGCCGGCATTTCGGTGAAGACTTGTCATGCCTAGCCTTTTCAGCAACAGATAAAAACGGTCAATGCTGTAGTTTCGCAACAGGTTAATTGCAGGAATATTCAGTGAACGCGCAAGGCACACATAGGCGCTTACCGCACCGCTGAAACGCATGCTCGAATTTTCCGGTTTGTATCCCGCAAATTGCAGGGGGGTGTCCTCTATAAGCTGAAGCGGGGTTATCAGTCCATCATCGAGGGATGCTGCGTATAAAAATGGCTTGAGAAGACTTCCCGTGCTCCGGTTACTGCGGATAATGTCGACATGGCCGTGTCGGGTCGACTCCGGATCGCTTGCGTTTCCGACATAGGCGCGGACAGCTCCGGACCAGTTTTCAATGATGATGACTGCGGCATTTCTGATGTCGTTCGCGGCAAGGAGGGACAGCTGGTCGCGGACAATATCGTTTGCCCGTGTTTGCCAGTCCTTCCTCAGCGAGGTTTGAAATCTGAATTGTCCCGGATTGGCTTGTTTGAGCGAGTGCAGGGCATGCCAGGCCGTTTGGGGCATCGGGTAGGGCGCATCCGGAAGACTTTCAAGCAGGGATAGTTCAAGCGTTTCGCGGTCAATAATCGCCGCCTTGTGGAGTTTGTGTAAAATATAGTTTCGTTTATCTATGAGCCGTTCCCTGTTTTTTGAGAGCGTTATGAGCGAGGGCGCGTTCGGAAGGGCCGCGAGGGTTGCGCTTTCCGCCCAGGACAGCTCGTCGGGACCCCGGCTGAAATAGCGCCAGGATGCTGCTTCAAGGCCGACAACGTTTCCTCCGAAGGGAGCGTGTGCGGCAAAAAGAGCAAGAATTTCCTGCTTCGAATGGGTCAACTCGAGTTTGATCGCCATCAGGGCTTCAAGGGCCTTGACCGGCAGTATTCGCCGCCGGTTCCTGAGCGCGATGCGGGCTGTTTGCATGGTCAGTGTACTTGCGCCGCTGACAATACGCCTTTGTTCCACATTTAGCCGGATGGCGCGGGCGAGTGCGAGCAGGTCAATGCCGTGATGCGCGTAAAAACGTTTGTCCTCAAAAATGATGAGGGACTGTGCGACTTTCTCCGGAATCGCCTCTGCCGGTGGAAAGTGCCAGTAGCCCTTTTGCGAGGTTACCGCTCCCAAAAGCTGGCCGGAACTGTCCTCCAGTACGCACGAGTAGTCTGCATCGAATGACACTGCCGGTATCGCAAGAAATAAAACGAGAGCGCAGCCCAGGACGACCGCGACAACTGTCGCGATCGCCGTGCGTTGCAGTGTCATCAGCGTGAATCCGGGGAGACCGTTACCCACTGTGCTCCGGTGGTCGCAATGTACGCATTGTCATACATGGCAGATACCTTGAAAACCGGTAAATAGAAGGTTCCCTCATACGAGGCGGTCATGAGGAACCGGAATCGTTTTTCCTGGGAGCGGAAATATTTCATGTTGAAGAAGGTGTACACCCTGTCATCGCGAATATCCTGATAATCGTAGGTACTGTCGGCATTCGAGGACCATCCCTCAAAACGGGGGTTTGTAATTTCCCAACCCGAGGGCATCAGCGTTTCAAGAGCAAGGTTTTCAAGATACAGTCCCGATGTATTGGTGATGGACACATCCGCAACAATGTCGGTTCCCTGTTTCAGGTTTGAAATATCGAGCGGGTTTCCTTTCTTGTCCTTCCAGCTGACCGTCAGGTTAAGTCCCGATGATACCGGGGTGACGGACATAGGATCGGGCAATCCGGTACTTATAATGCGGATATAGAGGGGCGTTTTTGACATGTTCTCTATACCCATAGTCGCGCTCTGCGTGCTGTCGTTCGCGGCAAGGCTCACCGTTCCGACCGGCCGTTTTGTGTCGGCGGTTTTTGTCTCACCGTTCCAGACATAGCGTATGTTCATGGCTTCCTCGGCCTTTCCCAGGCTAAAGCTTTCAAGGAACTTGCCTATGGCAAGCAGAGAATATGCCGTTGTCTGGGTTCCATACCAGCGGTCGCTCGAAAGCCGCTTGCACAGGGTATCCACAAGCGGCAAGGCCAACTCTGTCTGACCGGAAGCGAGATAGGCCTCGACCAGGATTGCCATGTCGCGCGTGTCCGTTCCATAGGTTCCTCCCAGCTCGGTATAGGTTGCCGGCTGTGTCCCCGTATTGGCGATGAGCGAGGCAGCAGCTTCTTTTTGACCAATCAGGGCATACGCTCCGGCAAGCTTGTTTTTAGCCGGCGCTGAAAGCGAGCGGTTTTCCTTCATGCGGTTCATCAGTCCGATCTCGGGCGCTCCCGCGAGCGCGAGGTCATAGAGGGCGTACGCGACTGTCGTGTCGGAAAGACTTTCATCTCCGCCCCTGCCCTGGGCAATATCCTTTAAACCCCGAAGTGCAGTTGCTTTCAGTGTTGCCGGAACGGTGTACCCAAGGGATTCCGCCTCGAACAGGAAATGAGATGCGTATACGGTGCCGTACGAAGAGCGGTGGCTGCTGTTCGGCCAGTAGGACAATCCCCCGTTTGCAACCTGGAAGGTCAATAGCCGGGTAATGGCGGATTGAATATTGTTCCGCACTGATACTACGTCCTGCGGACCAAGGTCGGTTATCTTGTCCAGGAATAATTGCGGGAATACAGCAGAAGTTGTCTGTTCGATACAGCCGTAGGGGTACTGGATAAGATAGCCGAGCCGGCGTTCCAGGTCGACCGGATAAATCTTGGAAAACTCGATTTTCAGCGAATTGGTGCCTGAAAGACCGGGCCAGGAAAACTGGACATTCTTTTTTTCGCCCGGTGAAAGGTAATGGGACACGACGTCTGTCCGGGGCGGGGAGGGTACCCGCACGTCAAGTTCGATAACCTCGGTCGACACTGTTTGTCCGGAAGAGGCGGTGACCTCGATTTTTGCCTTGCCTGCCTTTCCCGCAGCCTTGAGGGCAAAGACGGCCAGCTGATCACCTGTTTTTGTAAAGGCAAGCTGCATGGTTCTTTCACCGGTCAGCTCAAGTGCGCCGCTTGCCTTGACGCTCACATCAACCTTTTTGATCGTATCTTCGAGGGCAAAGACGCTGATGGGCAGGTTGACACTCTCCCCGATCGACATTACCCGGGGAAGTACTGAATAGGTCATAACCGGTTTTCGCACCGGAACCGTTTTTTCTGTCGAACCGTAGGCGCTGCGATTTCCGGCAACCACCATGAGCCTGACCGCTCCGACATATTGCGGCATTTTGATTTCGTGTACGGCTTTTTTTCCTTTTTCAAGGGTATATGGCCCGCTGACATGAACCATTGGCGGGAATCGGTTCGCTTTTTCGCCTTCCTGCCCTACCATATCTTCTCCACCGCCGACAGCCAGCATACGCGCGTTTCGCCCGAAACCGGACTGGTTTACAAAGCCGTACATGTCCCAGGTCTGGACTGCGAGCGCGTCCCGTCTGAAAAAGTGGGTCCAGGGATTCGGCGTGGTAAAGCGGGTAATATTCAATAAACCCTCATCGACCATTGCCAGTGTGTAGGTCATCTCCGCTCCCGAGGCTTCGCTGACGCTGATTTTCGCCGTACTTTCAGGCTCATAGCTGGCTGCTGTTTCTACGACCGGCACCAGTTTCGTGCGCGCGTTTTCAACATCGAGCGGAATGACGCCGTACAGTCGGGCTGGCCGGTCGTTGGAGGACTGGGAAAGCGGCTGAATATGAATGGCATGCACGTAAATATTCGGGGTCATTTCCTCGGTAATTTTCAGTCGGTATGCGGTACTGCCTTTTGTGGCCGGTATTACTTCGGAGGAAACGAGCTTGCCGTTGTTTTCGATTGATACCAGAATTTTCGCGCCCTCACTGGACGGAAAACCGATAAGGGCTGTCTCACCGGCCGTGTATTTCGTCTTGTCAGCCGAGAAGGTGAGCATTGCGGGGCTCTTGTTGCCGTCCTCGGTACTCCGGAAATACCAGCCCGGATAATAAAAATACACGATTGTGCCGGTTGTGTGCCCGGAATCGATGTCCCGCGCGCGGATAATGTATCGACCCCAGAGCTCTCCCTTATCGCGAAGATCAAGTTCCCAGTCTGCGGTGCCGTTTTTCACCTCGACGTTTTGCTTCTGGATGAGCGAATAGTCCTGTGAACCCAGATAATTGACGAGATTTTCCTCGCCCCGTTCCCACCACCAGCGCCATCCCAAACTATAGACCGACATTTCTACCGTGCCGGAGGTAACTCCTTTTCCCTCGCTGTCAACGAGCGCGACTTTGACGCGGTTTTTTTTGGTGATATCGATGTAGGGATAATTTCGCGACCAGCCATAGCTCTTGTCGGTTGACTCCACGGAAATACCTGCGTACCGGGGATAGGGATTAAAGGGAATTGAAAACACATCGGTGTTCATATTGCCGCCCGCTTCAAATACGCGGGTTTTGATCGTGGCCTTCAATTTACCGGGTGCGATTGTGCCGGACGAAAGCTTCATGGTAAAGGAGGCCTTCCCCGCGCTGTCCAGCGTATTCTCGAAAAGTTGTCTGCTTTCGCCGGCATACTGGCGGATCGGGTCGTCAAAGGTAAATTGCTCGTACCCCTTGAAGCGGGTTTCCATTGCCGAAAAGCGGGCGTTGACATCGGCCTTCAATCCGGCTGCGTCCGAGCCATGCAGCCAGGTCGCATGAATACGCGCGTCGGCCGAATCTGTTCCCAGCTCTTCGGGATTCCCTTGAAGAGAGAGTTCAATTTTCAGCCTGTTTGGCTTGATGGTTTCAACGGGAATTTCTTTCGAGAAGCTGTGACCGCCAACCTGGATAGTGGCGGTATAGGTGCCGGTAATATCTTCCCGACCGGTCGCCAACTTGAAGGAGTAAAACGATCCGACCGGGTTAGTATTCTTGACAGTTTGCCGGTATCGGCCCTGGGGATCATAAAAGGTCAACACCGCCGGGTGATTTGCCGGAAGTACGTTATTGGTATCGTTGAGTACAAAGGTCAGGTAGATGGTGTCTCCAGGGCGCCAGACGCCTCGTTCTCCATAGATAAAGCCTTTGACTCCCTGCTGAACCAGTTGTCCGGACACGTCAAAATGGCTTACCGGCTGGTTTGAGGCTCCCTGCAGGCGCAAAAAGCCCCGATCTTTTCCGGCTTGCGCAACGATGAGGAACGCGTCCTGAATGTCCGCAAACGAGACGAGTCCGTTCGCGTCCGTCACTGCCGAGGCGATTTCCCTGTTCTGGTAATTCCGTACTGAAATTGTCGCTCCCTTCAGGGAGCTTGCGTCGGTCAGGGTATGTGCCGCCAGTGTTAATCGGCGGGTGCTGTCCGCCTGGGCCACCAGTCCGATGTTTGACACCAGAACGTTTCTGCTTGTTTTTACGAGCGCACGTTGAGCTGAATAGTTTCGGCCATAGTAATTATAGGCACCGGAGAAATAGGTCGCGTTGTTCGGATATGCGTTTCCCGAATACATGCGGGAATATTCCTCGTCATAGTAATCGCTTCTTCTGCCGCGCGCGTATTCCGCCCAGAAATCATCGCTCAACTGTCTGATGCCAGGTGCGGGACCGGTAATTTCAAGATTCTGCAGATCATGATACAGAAGGTCGCTCTCGGGAATCATCGCGGCGCCGGGATAGGCACTCATGCGCACGTCGCAGGAAAGCGACACGCGGTAGAGATTATGGTTACCGTCGGCGAAAAGCGGCGACAGATCCAGATTGGTAGTAATCCAGCGGTTGCGGTGCTCCTCGGCGAAGGTGACGGGGATGATTTTTTTCCATACCTGCTTACCGACACGGTGAATCTCGTTGCCACCCGACAATTCATTGACCTGCAGAAACTGTCCCAAATTTTCTTCGTACACCTTTTCAATCGTGACGATAATACCTGTCAGGTTGACTGTTTCAACGGGCAATACGGCCTGTGACGTGTTGGGAATAATGACGCCGCTTCCTGAAAAGCGAAGTCCCGGCGGTTCCGAGGTAAAGGTCAGGTTTGTCGACCAGGGAGCGACTGTTTTAGCCGAGCCGCGGTCACGCAAACCCGGGGCAACCGATATTGCCGCCGAATCCGGCCATCCATCAAGAGAGTATACGCGCAGCTGATTGCCGCTCACCAGATAGCGCAGGTTCTTTGCGGGAGACATGGTAATGTAGCCGCTGAAATCCTGTGTCTCAAGAAGCGGAGAAGAAAAGGACAGGAGTATATACCGTTCGTTGCTTTCAACTGCCTCGCAGGCGGTGACTACAAGCTCGGAAAGGACCTGCGGTACCAGCCGTTCGATGTGTTCCGTAGTTCGTTCGGCGAAACGCCAGGCCTTGTACTCGATATTCAGCTTCTGTGTGCCTTCGTCTTTCTTTTTTAAATCCGATATGATAAATCGGTGCGAAAGCTTTCCATGTTCCCATTTGACCGGTATTTTTTTCCCGTCAAGGGATACCGTCAGATCCTTTTCAACTTCTTCATCGCTGAGCGAGTCGTTTAACTCGACCGAACCATAGAGCTCAAGCGCATTGATGTCGCTTCCTCCGGGGAAGGTGAAGTTTTCGTCAACTGACATCCAGCTCGAAAGTTCTACCAGGGAAAAGGTAAAATAAAGTTTGTCGGTCGAATCCGGGAAATATTCGCTTGTCCTGGCTGGAATGACTGACACAGTATACAGTTGTCCACGCTTGAGCGGTTTCTCGGGTACAAAATGTACCGTCCGCTGGTCTTTCCATTCAAAACGACCTGGAACCTGCGGGTCAATAGAGCAGCCTTCCGCCGTACTTCCTGTTTTCTCTGCCGGTATTCCCTCTTTGGTGAACGAAAACATGATGGGTGCATCGGATGTAATGCTTTCAGCTGTATGATACGAGAAAATCTCGTAGGGCATATACGCAGAATACTCGAGTCCGGATTGCTCGGTCGGTATTCCGCTCTGACCGGATTGTTTCCCGCCGCAGGACGAGAAAAACAGGATTGCAGCGGACAGAATGATAAGACACGCAACAAGGTGTTTTCGCATGGAAGCCTCTTTGTTAATGGAAAGATTTCTGAAAGTCTGCTTTATTATAGAGCGGGCAGTGGTGTCTGTAAAGAAAGAAGCAGGCGGAAAGGGGAACCTGGTATGAAATTGGGTTAAGCAGATTCAGCGGATGAGGGGAGTCGAACCCCCGTCACGAGCTTGGGAAGCTCGGGTAATAGCCGTTATACGACATCCGCACGCATGAGGCCTGTCCGTATTGCGCGGTCAGGCCAACGTGAATGAATGGTATGCCCTGAAGGCTCAGCTTGTCAATCCTGAATCATCCAGTATTTTTTCCCATACCGGATGTGCGGTACGGACAGTAAACCCGACTGCCAAATAAAAGGGCTGGTCCGAACCGACCCACAGTACTTCCGCGCCCATTTTTTTCAGCCGTCGTACACCCTCTGCAACCAGGTATCGACCCAAGCCCATACGTCGGTAGTCGGGATCGGTTCCCGCCGGCTCCAGTATGCCCCGGCGGTTTTCTTCCTCGTACCAGAATCCCATCATTGCGGCGGGTGAACCTGCAGGGTCAAGAATCATCAAGTCAAGATCGTCCCGATAATCGCTCATTGAACGAAGGCGTTCAAATCCCCGGATAGCATCCTCACCCCGCGCCTCATTACCCTCATATCCGAAGGATCTCTGATGGCAGCGGCCTTTGAGCCGGGGTGTTGCGTCTTTCCCCCACACCAGGCGGAAACCGTCGGGAAGGCGAGCGCTCAGGTCGCGTTCAAGATCCAGGGCCGACCATTCTTCGCTCCATTGTGCCAACCGGAATCCCCGTTCCTCGGCAATACGCTCCCGCAGCGGGAAGCGGCGGTCGATGCGGAGGTTCAGCTTCAGCTTGCCCTCTGCGTCCTTGCAGCCGCAGTGGGATTCGGCAAAGTCAAACATCTTTTCGAGGAGCGCTTTCTCAAGTTCTTTTTCCGTGCTCAGGAAAAATACCTCGCCGCGGTTTTCACCTTCCGTCAGCACGCAGGATACAACGGTACCCGACTCATCTTCCCAGATTGCGGCGCGTCGTGCCCACTCTTCCTCTGTGACTCCGTTCATTGAACAGGAGACGGCATAGATAAAATTAAGACGGTCAATCATCCATTGCCAGGGGAGGGCTGCGCGTGGTTGTGCAGAAAGAATAAAACCGCGGATACGGTCATAAAGATCGGGAGTACCCGATATGCATCGATATGTCATGGGAAACCTCATGTCAGGTATATTTAAAATAAATTAAGGATTCTACAAAACCATGCGACGCATTGTTATGTAGTTCCTTTTTACCTGCTCATGACGTGCGGTCCCCTTTTGTCCGTTTGATAAGGGAATAATAAACCCTGAATTATTGTGTGTCAACCGGGACGCGCAAAGCGTCCCGGTCACTAATCCTTATTTACCCATAGCCGCGTTTGTACCCGCGATTCGGCCGAATACGGTAATATCCGCCAGGGCATTTCCTCCCAGACGATTTGTTCCGTGAATACCACCGGTAACTTCGCCGGCAGCATAAAGGCCCGGAATGATCTTTCCATTCACGTCGATCACGTGAGTATCAACGTCTATCTTGATTCCTCCCATTGTATGGTGGACAGTGGGAATACGAGCGCCGGCATAGAAGGGTCCCTTGTCAAGGGGTTCCGAGAACAGGGTGCGCCCGAATTGGTCGGGTGTCTTCGAGGCGACATGCTTGTTGAACTCGGCAACAGTAGCGACAAGGTTCTCCGGGGGAACACCGATTGCCTTCGCCAGTTCTTCGAGTGTTTCACCCTTGAAGGCACGGCCTGCGGCTACCAGATCGTCAATAGTTTCATTGAAGTTATTTTTCACTGTACCCTGAGGATACGAGTGAGCGTCGACTATAATCCACAGCTTCGCCTGGGGCTGCTTGAAGAGGGCAAGCGTCATGGTGTCGCGACGCGCTCCTTCATCCACAAAGCGTTTTCCTTCAATATTCACAAAAATACGCTTCTCGACATCGGTTTCAATATTGCCGCTCAAACTGCCGGTAACCGGATCGCCCAGGGGCAGAAGCTGGATGTTTTCCATTTGAACCAGGGCCGCGTTCACGTCCTTGGCCATTAGAATACCGTCACCTGTCGCGCCGGGATGGTTGGTGCTCTTGACCGATTCATCGAGCGTGGGCCACGCCTTGTTGTATTCCTGACGCATGGCGACATTCTGGCCGAAACCGCCCGTTGCGATAATCACGCCCTTTGCCGCCTTGACCGTCACGATGTTCCCGGTTTGTCCCCGGGCCTGAACGCCCGTTACCCGACCGTTCTCGATAATCAGCTTTTCGGCACGGGTATTCAATACAACCTCAATTCCCTTGTTCGCGTCGATATAGGCATTATAGGTTTTGAAAAAACCCGTTCCGACCGGATCAACCGGTTTGTGCGCGCGCGGCCACAGGCCGCCGGTAACGGTAAAGGGTTCCGGGAGAAACTTCATACCCATTGACTGTAGCCAGGCAATGGCCGGCCAGGCGTTCTCCACCAGTGTCTTTACAAGAGCCTCATCGCCTTTTTTGTCTCCGCCTTCATAGGTTTGCTTGAAGTGAAGGGCGACCGAGTCCTTGTTTTTCAACGCTGTTTCGCTTCCTTCGTCGACCGCGTTCATTGCCCCGCCCGCCGAGATGGTATTACCGCCGACCTTCGGCATTTTTTCCAGGATGATGACGGTCGCTCCGTTCTGGTGCGCAGAAACGCCGGCAGCCATACCCGCGCCGCCCGCGCCGATGATAACGACATCCGCGCTCAGGCTCACATCGGCTTCCTTGTCTTTCAACGCCCCGGGAACCATCAATTTTTCAATATCTGCCCCGCCTTCCTTCAGAGCCGCGGTAACTGCCGCAATCACCGCCTTGCTGGAAAATGTCGCGCCAGACACGGTATCCACCGCGAGGGTTTGGCCGTCCACAATGGCTTTCGGGATGCCGGTAATGGCAAGATCGCTGATGCCTGGCGTTTCATTGTGTTTCATCACCCGTACACCGGCAATGCGGTTTTTGGAAAGCTTTACGGCGACAGTCACGTCCCCGTTATATCCCGGGGCGGTCGCCGTATAGGTTCCTGCCGTGTAGGTTTGTCCTGTTGATCCACCTGCCCCTCCGCACGAGAAAAGCAGGGCCAGCGCGCCCGCTACCGCGATAATGCGGAGCGAACGGGAAATAATGCGTGTTATGTTCATACATACTCCTTCCCCTTGACTCTATGCTGCGTCTGTAAAAAAGTCAATTTATATCGATATTAAAAGCACTAAAAAAATGAGTTTTCGTGATACTGCCCGGATAAAAAATAAGCTTTAAGTGGTAAAGTTGCGTTAGTCTTCCTTATACTGATAGAATGCATTGTATGATATGATTGACGAAAAATGATCGGAGACAGAACATGAAACGTAGCATAGTAATTATGGTTCTTGCTGTCAGCACACTTATTTTATTGCCTGCGTTCGTTTATGCCCAGAATGATATGATCTTGTCAAACTGGTACTTTCGTGATTTGCCGGCACAGGAACGTTTCGATCCCTTTGGGACATTGTCGGGCTTTGAACCTTATGATGGGGGAATTATCACAAAGGACACACAAGGTGGTACCCGGAAGATAATTTTCACAACAGAGGCGAGTATTCAAAAACCACTACAGGGAGAAGCGATTGCCATTTTTACCGGACCGGGAAACTATCCCTGTGATTTTTACTTTAATGGCATGCTTGTGGGCCGCACGGGCAGTTATGGAAAACATTATTCTTCGACTATCTATTATTCTTCACGCTTCGCGATAGATAGTTCTCTCATTGGCCCCAACAATATCGTAACGGTAGAAGCATTTCCCCTTACAGACCGCAATCCCCTGCCAGTAATAAAGATTGTCTCATGGACAAAGGCCTCTTCCGAAGTTTACTGGCGTAACATGTTTAACGTACACCTCATACAGGCATCTGTCGTCTTTGCAATAATAATAGCCTCGTTCTTTTTCCTTCTTTACTTCCTCGGAAGCAGGGACATGAAATACTTGTACTTCGCCTTTGTGTGTGCAAGTTATTCTCTTGCCTACATTAACATGACCCTTTTCAATGACGCCCAGGATGAGCTGCTTCTGGACAAACTTTCCCGCTGCGGCCTACCTCTCACGAGTCTCTTTCTCTCCTTCTTTGCCTTGCAGTTTGCGAACCTGTCCTTCAAACGAAAAAAATACAATGCGATTCTCAAGATTTTACTCGGCCTGCCGGTTGCTCTTGTATGTGTCATTACTCTATCAACCCGTGACAAGGTGGAACTCAATACATTCTTCTCTACGTATACCGCGGGAATAATACTGCCCCTTCTTCTTATACTATCTATAGGAACTCTTGTTGCCGCGGTGATTCGCAAACCCGGTTCAGATACCTTTACCGTTCTGGGCGCGTTCTGCATTACTATAGCTACAAGTGCTCATGATATTGTGGCGCTGGGCAAAGGTGTTCCGCCCTTTGCCTGGCTCGTGCCTTATGGGTATATGGCCTTTGTGCTCTCCATTTTCTTTGTGTTGGCTCTGGATCAGGCTGCGGTTATCAAAAAGATCCGAAAACAATCGGTTGTAATGGATAAACAACATGCAGCTCTTGTATCTGTAGTGTCGGATCTTACTCAAGTCTCCGAGGGACTCCTGGATTCATCGAATACCCTCTCGAAAACAGTCGCCGACACCTTGCTCACTGTCGAGAATTATGGTGAAAAGAATAAGGCTATTCTTTCGGAGTTCACTCAACAGGCCTCCTCGGTTGAGGGAGAAATAGAAACTGTAAACAAACGCCTGGAAACTACAGCGGAGCGGGTTCCCAAGGCCATAGAGAACCAGACAAAGGCGGCAAAAAGCGTCAATGAATCTCTTATCGAGCTCGGGAAGAAAATTTCTGGTAGCCGGGGGGCAGCACAGCAATCGAATGAGGCTGTTGATAAACTTTCCCAAAACGCAGACAAGAGCAGGATTGTAGTCAAGAACTCGCATGATGCCCTTTCCCGTGTAGAAATTACTTCTGCCCGTGTTAAAGCAATCCTGGGTGCAATGGATGAACTTACTGAGAGGACCAATGTCCTTTCGATCAATGCCGCTATAGAATCTGCCCGGTTCGGGAAAGAAGGAAAGGGTTTCGCTGTTGTTGCACAGGAAATACGAAAACTTGCGGTACAATCCCAAACCAGTCTGAAGGACAGCTTTCTAAGCGTTCAGGAGATGGAGGATGCAATACGGGCAACAATCGAAAATCACGATGCCGTCCAGAAAACACTAGAAGCGATTATTCAAGAATCCAGGACAGCCCTGGATAAATCCACATCCATAACCTTCCTGGTTAACGAACAAGACAAGGAGAGCAGAGGGATGGAGGAGAGTGCCAGGCGATTAATCGAAGAAACGGTAAAACTGGAAGCACTCTCCCAGGAAGAACGTCTTATGAATGAAGAGTTAAAAGAACGGCTTTCGATGATTTCCAGGAATTTCGACAACATCAAGACAAGACTCGAAGGACAGGATGCCATGAAAGAAAGTCTTTTCGTGGCTATTGATCAAATGAGAAAAATAATGGATGAAAACACCCGAAACATTGATAAGTTGAAGGCGAGCACCGCGCGGGCTCTTGCTGCCAATCAGGGGGAGTAATATCTATATACTGCTATCAATATTGTTGAAACCATGTTGTGCTTTCGAACGCGCCGGTTGCCGTGCATAGATCTGTCATGAATCAAAGCGTTTTCTGTCTCATTTTTTGAGCATCAACAATATTGATAGCAGTTCATGTATTGAACGAAGGGGGTTCTGCATGGCCACAGACAAAAGAAAAGGACGGGTGATATATCTGTCTCACGGAGGAGGGCCGCTTCCTATTCTTGGAGATGCGCGACATGCGAAGATGGTCCGCTTTATGGAAGATTTTTCGCGATTGCAGAAAAAACCCGATGCCATAGTCGTTATAAGCGCGCATTGGGAGGAAGCTGTTCCAACAATTACAGAAAGCGCGAATCCACCCCTGCTCTACGATTATTACGGTTTTCCCCGGGAAGCCTATTCGTTGAGTTATTCGATTCCCGGAAATCCAGCCCTTGCCCGGTCGATTCAGGAATCCTTTCTTTCAGCCGGCATCGAATCAAATCTCGACACAGCTCGGGGCTTCGATCATGGCGTATTTATTCCTCTTATGTTGATGTATCAGGATGATTCAATCCCTACTGTGCAGATCTCCCTGATCAAGGGCCTTGATCCAGTACGTCATGTAGAAGTGGGAACAGTGCTCGGGAATTTATTGAATGAAAATGTGTTGATCATCGGTTCGGGTTTTTCGTTCCATAATATGAACGCTTTTTTTGACGGGGCTGAAGGCCGAGATGAACGTAACGATTCTTTTCAGGACCGACTGATCGAAGTTTGTTCGCAAACTGTGTCGCCGGAGGCCGCAAGAAAAGATCTCGCCGCGTGGGAAGGGTTTCCCTATGCCCGATACTGCCACCCCCGCGAAGAGCACCTTTTGCCTCTTCATGTCTGTGCCGGGACTGCTACACAGAGCGGGCGTATAGTGTTTGATGACGAGATTCTTGGGAAAAGATCGATTGCCGTGTTGTGGGAGTAGCGCGTTACGCCAGAGTTATTGTGAATCGATGTCGATAGCTTGCCGGATGTAGTATCGCATCACCTCGTCCGAATATTCGCTCGCGTCGCCTATTCTCAGATTCAGCGTTCTGTTTCCCTCTCCCTCGAGCAAGGCGTATTTATCCTCGAATAGCCTGCCGTCAGAGAACGAAAAAGTGACTCCCTTCCGGGTCGGACTGACCGTGATGACAATATGTTTGTGGCGATAGACGGGGACGCCATAATATTTTTCGGTTCCTCCGCGCATTTCTTCCCGGAGAACCGGGAACTCCCCGGAGACAAGGCGGCGGAAATTTTCGATTATCGGTACATATCGGGGCAAAACCTTTGACTCAATGAATTGGTCAACGGTCGGCTTATTCTCGATTAGCGTATCTTTCTCTCTGTGCGGGCAGCCCGGCCAGCAGCAGGGCCTTTTTTTCCCCTCGCGCAATTCATTCAATAGCCGCTCGATATGCGCTTTACGGGTTTTTTCTTGCTTGACACTTTCGACCCAACAGATCCACTCATTGCGCGCGAGGGGCGTGAGCGCATTCCAGCTGCGAAGTACATCTTCATTGACGGTGAATTGTTCCGCTATATCGGGGGGGACGGTATGAACTACTCCGGAAAGAATGTCTGGTTTTTCCATTGTTTCCTCCGTTACATAAATATACTGCTATCAATATTGTTGTTAACACCAAATAGTGCGAATCAGGGAAGTATTTACAAATCTTGATGACCGGCAACTTGCTGGTTCAGGAATCTTGTCATAAGGATACGATCTGTTATTGTCAGACCCTGTGGCGCACGCTTCGCGGCGGCTCCGCGGGTGGCCAGAGCCGGACGTAGGCGTCCGGCGTCGCTAACCCTCCCGCTTTCTGCCTCAGTCTGTTTGAAGTTAATATGATGGCTCCTGATAATCCACCCAGAACATTTCAAGGTCGCCTCTACCCTTGACCGGCAGGGTACCGCGGCTTGAACAGGAAACGCCGTCGCCCAGAAGGGCACGGGTTGTGCCGGATATGTTGATTTTCATGGGCTCGGATGCAGATTCCAGACGGCTTGCGATGTTGACGCTGTCGCCAAAGACATCGTAGATATAGCGGCGCTTTCCCACAATTCCGGCAACAACCGCTCCTGAATGGATGCCGATGCGCAGCTGCCATTGTATGGGATGTGTTTTGTTTCTGGCGTGAAGCCAGGAGAGCATGTCGCGGGCCGAGCGTACCAGTTTTTCGGCATGGGCGGGATCGGACTGGGGCATACCGCATACGGCGAAATAGGCATCCCCGATTGTTTTGATCCGCTCACAGTGATTGGTCTCCATAATGGTGTCGAAGGAACTGACCAGATCGTTCAGTTCTGCAATAAGTACCTTCGGATCAAGGGTGGCGGCAATGGTGGTAAAGCCTGCAAGATCGGCAAAGAGAATGGAGACCTCGGGGAAGGAGCGGCTTTCGCAGACTCCGTGTTCCCGCAGCTCTGCCGCGACGGGGGCGGGCAGCAGGGCCAAAAGCAGGTTGTCCGATTTGGTACGCTCTTCTTCTACCGCTTGCAGGGCCTGGCGGAGGCGGAGATGGGTTCCCACGCGGGCAAGAACTTCCTCTTTCTGAAAGGGTTTGGATACGTAATCGACCGCTCCGGCGGTAAAGCCTTTAACCTTGTCTTCGATTTGATTGAGAGCCGAAATAAATATGACGGGAATCGGCTCTGTCGCGGGATCTTCTTTCAGCGCCCTGATTGTCTGGTACCCGTCCATACCCGGCATTTTGATGTCCAGGAGGATAATGTCCGGGTTCGCTTTTTTCGCGATTTCCAGAGCCCGTTCACCGCTTTTTGCCTGGAGGGGATGAAACCCAGCTTGAATAAGCGTTTCGGTTAATACTTTCAGGTTTTCTTCGATATCGTCCACAACCAGTACGGTTCCGCTTTTCTCTTTGTTCATGGCTGTCTCTCCAGTCGGTCAACAAGACGACCAATTGTCTGCTCATCGAAGCTGCGGGCTGCGCGGTCAAGAAGCCGGCTAAATTCCGGCCATTGGCTTTTATATCGCTCGGCCATGCCGAGGAGTGAGGCAAAGTCTCCGATTGATGCGTGTTCTTTCAATTCTGCGATTCCATCGGTGCCCAACATCGATTGGAGTCGTTGGGGGTCAAGCTGTTCCGGAACCGGTATATCACGCAGATCATCGTCCTGTTGAGCAGGATCGGAAACAAGCTGTACCGGCAGGGTTCCCGATTCGAGTATCAGACGGTAGAGTGCTCCAGTCTTGAAGGGTTTTGCCAAAAAGCCGTCGAAACCTGCGTCTTTTATTTTTTTCTCGTCATGGGTGAAGGCGGAGGCTGTCAGGGCAAAGACGGGTATCAGCCGTGTTTCTGCCTCTTCCTTCAGCCTGGCAACTGCTCCATAGCCGTCCAGTACCGGCATCTTTATATCCATCAGTATGATAGACGGTTTATTATCGAGGGCCTGTTCCAGGGCTTCCTTTCCGTTTGACGCTTCAAGTATTCTGAAACCCACCCGCTCGAGCATTTCCTTGAGGACAAGGCGGTTTGTCTCCTGGTCGTCGACGACCAGTGCGCTGAGACCCAGTTCAGGGTCAACTGCAATGAGGACATTTTCTTCCGTGCAGGGACTGACATTTTCTTCGGCTTCCGGCAAATCCAGACTAAAGGTAAAGGTGCTTCCCTTGCCGGGAGCGCTTGTCAATTCAAGACGGCCGCCCATCAGGGAGATGTATTGACTGCTGATAGCCATACCGAGGCCGGTTCCTCCCTCATGGTCGCTGGTGCTGGCCTGGACAAAGGGTTGAAGTATTTTTTCGTGTTCGTCCTCGGGAATTCCGCGGCCGCTGTCCTGCACGGCAAAGCGAATCAGACCCTGCTGTCTGCCGACCAGGATACTGATTCCCCCTTCGTCGGTGAACTTTACCCCGTTACCCAGAAGATTGATCATTACCTGGCGGAGTTTTCCCAAGTCTCCCCTGACATAGCGAGGCAGATTATCAAGGGTGTCGACATAGAGCGCCAGAGCCTTGGCCTGGCACTTGAGGCTGAACATGTCCTTCAGGTCTTCAATGAATTCGTGGAGGTCAAAGACTTCCGAGTGTACTTCCATTTTACCGGCTTCTATTTTTGCAATATCCAGTATGTCGTTGATCAGGGACAAAAGGTGCTCGCCTGAACGGCTGATTATTCTGATCCGTTCATGTTGCGGGTCGGTCAGATTCTTGTCATGCTGCAGAAGCTGGGTAAAGCCGAGGATTGCGTTGAGCGGGGTACGCAGCTCATGGCTCATGTTTGTCAAAAATTCGCTCTTCATGCGGCTGGCGGTTTCAGCATCCTGTCGGGCCCGGTCAAGGGTGTGCTGTAATTCCATTTGAGCCGTGACGTCACGAAGAATGGCGATAAACCAATCATCGCTTCCGAGCGCAGCATTCGAAATGTGGGACTCCATATACATTTTTTGTCCGTATTGGCATGACCATTCCAGTTTGGCGACCCCGTCGACATGGGCTGAAAGTAGGTCTCCTTCAGAACCGGGAAGCAGGGTGCTGAGGTTTTGACCGATTATATCTGCGGCCTTGTATTCAAAAAGCCTTTCAGCTGCGGGATTGAAGAGTCTGATAATCCGGTCCCGGTCAAATACTACAATGGGGTCCGGGGCATCCTGAATAACACCAAGGAGTCGTTTTTCGGAAAGATCTATACGGCTCTGTTGTCTCCGGATCAGCTTGTTGATTTCTCTGTATATCGGGGCAAATTCATCGTTTTGAAGTATTTCAATTTCCGCCGTTTTTGGTGCTTCGGGGTCGTTTATCAGTTTGAGATGGCAGTGAACGGTCCGAATAGGCTGATTGAACATCTGTTTGATCTGGAGAATGATATTCAGGACAATCATACCGATACAAACTATTTTTACACCGAAAAGATGTGCGGCATCCTTCATCCCCTTGAAGGTGTCTCCCAGGAAGATAAGTTGGGGACCGGTAAATAATAGCGGGGCCTGTTCCGAAAAGATTCCCGGGTTACGCAAACCAATCGAAAAGAAGGTTCCCATGCTGACGAAGGTGGTATAGATGACATAGGCAACTATCGCAAATATGGCCAGAAAGACCTTGCTATACATTGAGCTGTAACCCATCAACAGGTCATTGTTCAGCTCTACGAGGGTTGAGCGCGCCCGAAAGAGTATGTTGTCAAAGTTGATTGCCAGGATGACGCCTACCAGAAAGCCCGAAACAAGAGCTTCGACTATATTGACGGTAAACGCCTTTGAAAGGGCATGCGTGCTTATACCCGTGAGGCCGTGGAAATCAGTAAGGACCCGCAGAAACGAAGCAGTGATGAACAGGCCGGTCGTAAGAACTACCAGTTTTTTGGGTAGATGGTTGAGCCTCCTCACGGCGTTATCCATTTGGGTTTGTGTCGGTTTTACATCCTTGAGCTTCAGTTTGTGAATCAGGATAACCGGTTCGGCATAGAGTCCGATGAGCAAATCCAGGGTTAATACGAGGCCCCAGTTGATGAGTCCGCCTTCAAGTGTCAGAAACTGCCGATGAATCTCTTCCAGCGCCATGTGTATGTTCATGCCATGAAGGGCGTTTATGAACAGTATAATGAGGGGATAGACGTAGATGAAAAGCGGATAGATATAGGCAATGACAACAAGTCGGTATTTTTCTGGTTCTTTGGGGCACAGGGGTTTGTTCATCCGTTCAATATAACTTCAGACGTGAAAAAAATCAAAAGAGAACAGAGGTTTTCAGGTATGCACCCCGATCGGTAAATCTTTTTTCAAAAAAAGCGGTATAATGAAGGGAAAAAGTACCTAAAAAAGGATATATCAATGCACACTATTTTTTCCTGGGATGTCGAGTTTTTAACCGGGCTTGATGCGGTAGATGAGCAACATAAACAACTTATCAGCATGATAAATTCGGGGGTGCAGCTTTGTATATCCAATACTCCCATTGACCTGACCGAGATAGAAACCTTAAAGCAAAACCTTGGAGAGTATACTATCTTTCATTTTCAGACTGAACAGGATTTGATGAAGCGGTATGCAATTGATGACCGCCATGTGAAGGAACATCTTCAGGCTCATCGTGATTTTTTACATACCGTTACCTCCTTTTTCTCCGACACAGAGTCGTTGCAGAAACCTGACAAATTGAGTTCTGTCATGGAGTATCTGATTCGATGGCTTGCCTATCATATATTGTACACCGATAAACGGTTGGCAAATCAAATACATGCTATCGATGAGGGCTTAGACCCGACTGAAGCCTTTGAGAGCGAATCCCGGAAGGAGGAGTCTTCGTCTGAACCTTTATTAAAGGCCTTACGGGCTCTTTTTTTTATTGTTTCAGAAAAGAACCAGTCCCTCGAGCGGGCAAACGCAGAACTTGAGGAAAAGGTGAAAGCCCGTACCCGGGAGCTTGAGGAAGCAAATATCCGTCTTCGTGATCTGTCGGTTAAAGATGAGTTGACGGGTCTTCCAAACCGTCGATATGCCTTTGAATCTCTTGAATCCATGCTGCACATTCGACAACGGTATGGCACTCCTTTTTCCGTGATGTATATCAATGTTGACAAATTCAAGACAATCAATGATACACTGGGACATGATACGGGAGACTATGTTCTGAAATGGGTGGCAACGTTCCTGCGTAATGGATTCCGGTCAGCGGACCAGGTATGTCGTTTGGGCGGTGATGAATTTCTGGTGATCTGCCCGGAAAGTGATGAACAAGCGACGCTTGCTGCTGCTCGTGCCGTACTTGAGCGCGTGCATGAAGAAAACCGGGTAAAGGCTGTTCCGTTTTGGGATGTGTCTATCAGCATCGGTCTTTCTCAGGTCCTGGGTGATGGCGAATCGGTGGAAAGCCTTTTAAAACGTGCCGATGAAGCGATGTATGTGTCAAAACAGGCAGGTGGTTGTCGGGTCTCTGTTCGCTGAGTGTTGCCCACTATTATTTCCGCCGGGTCTGGCATAAAATGCGTGTACGTACCCGCATTGAAAGGAGTGAAGTTCGTGGCGAAAAATCCATTGATGTCTACAAATCCATTGATTTATTCGACTCCCCGCTTCTTCATCCTTGTGCTTTCCATTTTTTTTGCCGTTGTATCCTGCGCTCCCGGCCGTACACAAAAATCCGCACAACCCGAACAGGAAGGCATTATTGTGGGTTTTTCACAAATCGGGGCAGAGAGCGCCTGGCGGAATTGCAATACGGCTTCAGTGCAAAATGCCGCACTGGAAAGTGGCGTACAGCTCATTTACCTGAATGCGGAACAAAAGAAGGAAAACCAGATAAAGGCGATTCGTTCGTTCATTGCATATCAGGTCGATGTTATCGCCTTTGTGCCGATAGTCTCGGATGGATGGGATAATGTCTTGCAGGAGGCGAAAGGGGCGGGAATTCCGGTATTGGTGACGGACAGGAAAATTATCACGTCGGATGAAAGCCTGTATGCCGGGTTTATCGGGACGGATAGCGAGCAGGAAGGCCGCAATGCCGCTCTCTTTCTTCTGCGGAAATTTCAGCATGCCCCGGTAGTACGGATAGTCGAGCTCTATGGAACCGAGGGCTCGTCCGTCGCGGATGGAAGGGCTCGCGGGTTTCGCGAGGTATTGCAGTATCATGACAAGTTTTCCGTAGTGTACAGCGAATCCGGTGATTTTTTACGTTCCAAGGGCTATGAATTGATGACCGATATCCTTTCGCGAATAGAGGGGTTTGAGGCCATTTTTTCCCATAATGATGGTATGACTCTGGGTGCGCTTGAGGCCCTGAAAGAGCGCGGAATCCGTCCCGGAAAGGATGTTGTCATAGTGACGATTGACGCCGAACAAGCCGCGATAGATGCCCTGAAGGCTGGCGAGGTCAATTGCGTGATCGAATGTAATCCAAAGACCGGACCCGATATAATGGAGCTTGCGTTGAAGTTGGCGGCCGGAGAATCAATTCCCCGGCTTCTCCATGTGAAGGAGGAAGTCTTCACCGAATTTGACGACCTGTCCGCTATCGCTCCCCGGGAATATTGATATGAGTTTCAGTATACGAAGACAGATCAGAAGCTCGTATGTCATTATTATCCTGCTGATGCTTCTTCCTTCCGTCATTGGAATTGTCGCGTTCCTTGCACAAACAGCCCGATATGATCTGATCATAACGAACGTCAGCAAAACCAATCGGGTAAACCAAATTGTGCGTACGGCGGTTTCGGCGGAGCTTTGGGACATTGTCGCCGGGAACAGAAAATTTTCCGAAGGCTCGCAATACGAGATTATTGCCGGGATCAGGCTGAACCTTGAAGAGATAATCGAAACGACGACGCTCATACAAAACCGGCAGCTTCTTGAAGTGGCCGGCCGTGCGGTCAATACGCTGGAAGTATACGTTGACCGTTTGGGCGAACAGATTGAAGAGCGGTTTCCGGTGAGCGAGAACGAGCGGATTCTCGATGAGGCTCGCGGAGTGATTGCGCTGGTGTCTGATATCCTTCAGGATTTTATCGTTCTGGAAATTGAGTCTGCCGAACGCACAAACGAAAAAATCAAGCAAATGGCTCGTTTGCTCGTTTTTGGCCAGCTGGCGATTGTCGTCCTGGTAACGCTTTTTGCAAGCTTCGCCCAACGGTCTGTTTCCGTCCGCATCGGGCGCCCGATTGAGCAGCTGGAAATGCTTTCGAACAGAATCGCCGCCGGAGACCTTGATGCCCGCGCCGACATTCCGCATGTTCTCGAGCTGGATACCCTGACGGAAAATCTGAACAGAATGGCCCGGAAAATCAGCGCGCTCATCGAGGCGAATATCCGCGAGCAGCAAAACCTTCAAAAATCGGAGATGAAAGCGCTGCAGGCCCAAATCACTCCCCATTTTTTGTACAATACCTTCGATACGATCATTTGGCTCGCGGAGGCGCGGGAATACGACCAGGTTATCGCTCTTACCCGTTCCTTTTCCAGTTTCTTCAGGATATCGCTGAATCGGGGCAAGGACTGGGTCACGGTAGCGGAAGAATTCGAGCATATCAAAAGCTACTTGACCATTCAGAAAATCAGGTACCGCGACATTCTTGATTATTCCATTCACTATGATGAAAATATGATGAACCTTCCAGTCCTGAAGCTGTTGCTGCAACCTATCGTTGAAAATGCCCTGTATCACGGAATAAAAAATAAACGGGGCCGCGGCAATGTGGTTGTCAAGGGGTGGATTGACGAGACGGGGCTTTGTTTTTCGGTCTCTGACAATGGCATAGGGATGACCCTTGAGCGTTTGCAGGACGTCAGAAATCAAATATGCGCTTCGACCGATCCGGAGAATTTGAGCGGTGTATATGGCTTGTATAATGTGAACAAGCGGCTGGCGCTTTATTACGGGGATAAGGCGCGTCTTGAAATTGACAGTATGTATCGCGAGGGCACGGTGGTTACCTTTTGCGTGCCGGAGGTAGAGCGGAATGTATAGTATTTTCCTGGTTGAAGATGAAATAGTGGTTCGTGAAGGAATTCGCAACAGTATCCCTTGGGCAGACACGCCCTACGTTCTGGCCGGCGAGGCACCCGACGGCGAAATGGCTCTGTCCCTGATGAAGGATATTAAGCCGGATATTCTGATTACCGATATAAAAATGCCCTTTATGGACGGTCTTGAATTGACGCGACTGATCCGGAAAACGCAGCCCTGGGTTAAAATTATCATCATATCGGGGCATGACGAGTTTTCATACGCAAAGAAAGCAATCTCACTTGGCGTTGAGGATTATCTTCTGAAACCGGTGTCATCTGTTGATATGCTAAAATCCCTGGAAAAGGTTTCCAATAAAATCGCGGAGGAAAAGCGGCAGCGACTCAGCTACGAAAACCTGTGCGTGCAGGTCAGAAATACAGCCGGTATTCTTCGGGGTAAATGGCTGTGCGAACTTGTTGGCGGTGGCGTTGACGCGGGGGAGGCGGTCGAGCGCGGAAGATCCTTTGATCTCGATCTTATCGCACGAGGCTATATTGTCCTCGTCGCGTCACTCGAAGTGGAGGCTTCGAAATACACAGAATTCGCAGGGGCAGCCTTGATAGTCGAAACGATTGTCAGCACGCGCGATGATCTGATTTTTTTCTCGACCAGTATGGATACTCTGGTCATTATCTGCAAGCAGGTAAACGCCGAGAGCCTTGAGGAAACCGTATATGCATTGGGCGGGGCCATCAAGCATGAGGTGGAACGGGATACCCTGTGTCGGGTCTCGGTCGGCATTGGACGGCTGGTTACCCATATAGCTGAAATCGCAAGTTCCTTTGCGGATGCCCAGAAAGCTCTTGCCCAATTAGCCCAGGCGGGTCGACGGGTTATTGCGGGTATCGGTGATATAGAAGTTTTAAATGAAAACGATCTTATGCGTCTTGACGGGGATCCGGTAGCGGACAGGCTTCGCTCCGCAAAACGATCCGATATAGATGCCCTTGTCGAGCACTTTATGGAACTGCTTGGTGATAAACCGATACATTCAAGCCTTTTGGGATACTATCTTCTGGGTGACATTATTGTAGCTTCGGCAAAGTTAATTGAATCATTGGGAGGGAAATTGCAGGATGTTTACCCATCAATATTGATACAGGAGAACATGATGGACGTAGTCAGTTCTCCCGAGCGGTTCCGGCTCGAGGTCAGAACACTGCTCGACGCAATCATTACCTACAGAGAGTCGGTTGTTACCGGCCGGTATGCTCCCATGATTCAAAAAGCCAAGAAATATATCGAGACGCATTTTGCCTCCCAGGATATCTCCCTGCATAGTGTGTCGGAGGAAGTGAATGTCAGTCCCAATCATTTCAGTACGCTTTTTTCCCAGGAGACCGGAGTGACGTTTATCGAGTATCTTACCCGGGTGAGGATCGAGAACGCGAAGATGCTTTTGTCAACGACCGCTATGCGGAGCGCGGAGATTGCCTATGAATCGGGCTTTGGGGATCCTCACTATTTCAGTTTTATCTTCAAGAAAAATACGGGTATGTCCCCTACGGAATTCCGCTCTGCCTTTACGGTAAGCGGGCAGTAAGGCTCATCGGAATTTTTTTCGTAAAAAATTGAACCTTTCGGATAATATTTCATATGTACGACATCCCATCATCCGGGGTAATCTTTTCCTGTCAATTACGGAAGAAAGAAAAAAAGAAAGGTTAACTCTTCCTCCTCTCTTTTTCTTTTGATGTACTGTCGGGGCACTCTGGTTCATAGTCCAGAGTGCTTTTTTTTATTCTCTAGTTCTTCGTCAGCGCCCGGACCGTAATGCCCGTATTGGTCAATTTTGCAAGCTCGTCTTTTCTGGATGCTACCGGGTTATAGCTCAGGTCGACAGAGGAAAAGCGCGAGAGGATGCGAACGTCCGTTTCGCCAATTTTCATTGGTAAATCTCAAGTTTACTCCACTAGAAAAGAGTGAGTCTGAAAGGGCCAAGTTGAAGGATATACGGGTGGTATATGAATCGGATCCTCTTCCCGATTATATTCGCAATTATGTTCGTGATAATTATCGGTGAGTGACCTCACATTTTAGAATTTCTGGGTTCTTGCGATGCGTGTGCAGATAATTCAATAGTCAAGGCTTCTTTTTTTCTTGTAGGGGGAAGTCTCCCCCTGTCTCCAGGGGTTGGCCCTCCGCGTTCCGCTCAGGAGGTCCAACGCCCTTCCGCCACCCCCTCTACAAGAGCAAGCCCAGCGTGAGGCCGGGAAATCGCTGTAAGTCCCGGTCCCCTGTGGCGATCGTCGCGTTGTGCTCCAATGCGAGTGCGGCAAGATGCGCGTCGGTAACGAGGTTGACTCCTGTGCCAAGCAGCAGCAATAAGTGGCGGAGAATGCCGCGGTGCACAACCCAGGGTATGCTGACGCTTTTTTTCCCGAATTAAGTGCTGTTTCCAGCCAGGATACAGCCTCGCGGTTCCGGGGAGACGAGGAATCCGCTGCAGAGAGCAGAATATTCAGATTGGGGATTATCACTTACGTGCGTCCAGTTTATCGGCAACCCCGGAGACTTCCAGTTCAAGGTCTCGGTTACTACTTCCGTAAGCGTCCGCGACTGTCGGGCCGCCAGCTCCTTGAGGGTAATCATTGTCTCGTCTTCCAGAATAAGCGTCGTTCTCATATACACATATAAATGTATTCAATTTATATGTCAAAACATATCATGTAGTGACTAAAGGAACTTTTATCTATGGACGGCATTGACAGAAGCCGAACCAGTACCATTCACCGTCTACGATAATATCACGATGTCGTGCAGCTACCTTTCGATGCGTAAGGGTGCCCCGCAACGCCGTTCGGTGTATACGGGGCGCCCGTTCGTTGTCAGAATTCCCTTGACGCACAGTTGAGGGAGGATGAGCGGAATTCAATTTTTTTAATATTCATTTTGTCTTTCAATAATTCATAGAAAACGGTGCAGAACCATTCACAGGTCGAGGGACCAGTGCTGACGGAGACCCTGCTTTCCGGGAACGATTTTATAAGCGGATGGTTAAGGGCCTTTGCGGGCGGACCAAAGCGGCTCGTTGTTCCTTTCATTCCTGTTTTCTCGTATCCCTGTAGCACCAAATCAAGCAGGGGATCTCCTTCCTGAAAAATTGTCCCGTGGTGGAAGTTGTCTGCCACTGCCCAGGCTAATTTTTGTGCCTCTTTGACTGGATATGCATAATTATGCTCGTTCATATCTCCTTCAATCTCGAGGGTCAGATATCCGGAGTGTCCATGGAGATAGCTTGCTTCTCCCGGATAATTCATAAAGCGGTGAGCATACTGAAAATCCAGTTTCACTATTGATCGGTACTTTCCGTTTGACATACGTAACTCCCTCTAACTTACTAAAATCAACATCGAATAACGGCAACGCCGCCAGTCTCTAGTATACCCTGTATTCCCTATATCTGCTTGCAAAATTAACCCGGGTTTACAAAATAATACGGCGTTATCAGGACTATGACCTAGACCGACGATTCCTTGCCGTAGACCAGGATGTTGCCCGGTCGAGCCTGTACGTGCTTTGAGGTGTCGTATGCGTTCCAGTGCACGGCATCCTCGGTGTACCGAGTCCGCCCCTTCTTCCGTTCCTTCGGGTATCCGACATAGAGCATGCCGACCGGCTGTACCGAATCGCTCAGGGCAAAAAGACGGTGAATGGCATTGCGGTCAAAGCCGCCGATACACACCGTTCCAAGGCCGAGCGCGGGCGCCGCAATCATCATGTTTTCCATGGCCATGGCACAATCAAGCTCGCCGTTGCCGCCCCAGGGAATGTGGGTGCTATTGCCGCAGATAATGATAACCGTATTCGTTTCGTATTCGCCGTATTGGTGGATTGCCTCGTGAATACCGTCGATCCGGTCTCGGTCGGTTACCACGATAAAATCCCAGGGTTGAATATTGCAGGCCGAGGGTGCCGCCATTGCCGCCTTGAGGAGCTTGACTATTTTTGTCTTTTCGACTGCACGTCCCGCATCAAAAAGACGGATGCTCCGTCTGGCGTAGATTGACCGAAACACAATCCATTCTTTCAGTATCATGACTGTCCTCCTTTATTTTCATACCATAGTCTTAAAATCTTCGTTCAAGCGACCAGCTTACCGGCTTGAACCATGTGAGCCAAAATACCCGGGCTTCCGGATTCATCGTCTCAAAGTCCACCGAGATGCGGGAATAAGACGCTTCGATAGCCGCTTTTACAAGCGCATCAAGGAGCCGCGCGCCCAGCTTCCGTCCCCGGAAGGCCGGTTCGACAAAGAGGCCGCAAATGGCTAGGGTGTCATCGCCGTGCACCAGATAACTGACGTCGAGGTGCGGTGGGTCTGCCCGTATAAAGCCGGCAAGTACGCCGTCAATTTCGGCGATTAAGGTAATCTGGTCATTGCGCGAAAGCCATTGGCGCCATTCCTCGATGGTCGATCCGTGTGCGCCGCTCATCAGGATCGGCGGCTGCCCGATGTGCTGGGCCAGCTTTGTGTCAATGGCACACAGAGCCTCTGCGTCGGATACTCCTGCGCTTCGAATGACCAGCGTTCCTGAATCCTTCTCTGCTTCTGATTCGCAAAGGGCGGACAGCCGCGTATGAAGTTCCTCGGCGGAATGCGATGCGTCAGCGACAATGCGCCCCCAGCCGAGAAGTGAAAACTCCTCGAGGAGGGTGCTCGAAGAAGAGGGAATGCCGATGGCATGGACGCCGAGTCCTTCAGCGACGATATCGGTGAGCAATCGTCGCACAAGCGGGGCAATAAGCGCTGTCGTCTGTGATTCGTCGCGGACTGCCGAACACCAGTCAGGTGTCAGCGCGCCCCTTCCCAGATTCCGGTAATCGTCAAGGGTGAACCAGCCCAAAAAGGCCTCAAGCCGGCCTGCCTTCTCAATACCGTATACCCGCCCCTCCCGTACCATCCATTCAATGCGGCACAAGAGGTCTTCCGTCCTTCGTTCGGGAAGGAAGGGCAGCGTTTTGCACAGACGCTCGATACTCAAGATGGCGAGTTCAGCCGCTTCTTTGATGCTCTTTTGATCGGTAATAAGAAATGGTGCCATACTGTTTTTTCCCATCATGCTATGGTAGGCTAAATTGATACAGAGTGCAATCAACTTTTTATACGATGGGGCAACGGCACATGACGAAAGAACAGGTAGTTACATTTTTCAACTCGCGCGGTATTCCGGTTGATTCGCTTCAAACGGTGAAAGGCAGTTTTGACAAGGATATTTTTCTGGTCAATGGAACCCATGTGCTGCGCCCGTCGCACGCGGATATGACAAAAGAGCTTGACTCTTTCCGGCGTATCGCGCATCTGCAACATGTTCCCCGTATTGTGGATTCCGGCACCTTCGAATCTGACGGTACCTGCCAATTTATACTGGTAAGTCTTTTGCCTGGAGACGATTTAATCGGCGCGCAGGAAAATCTTTGCGAAGCTGAAAGCGAGGAACTGGGCCGCGCTCTTGCGGCTTTTCTTGACAGCCTGCACGGTATATCGGGTACCTCCTGGGATATCGGTCATTATGTGCCTCTTGTACCGCAACCGGTGCAAAGCTGGAGAAGTGGTCATCGTGCCTATCGTGAATTTCTTGAATCGTCCCTGAAAGACTTGCCGTGCGCGGAAAAACCGGTGTATGGCCGCGCCTTTTCCCTGCTGCGGGAGCTGGAAGACTCCCTTTCTTTTCAGGGCGGACCGGTATTGCTGCATAACGATTTCCATCCGAAGAATATTATCGTCAACCGGGGCAGGTTTTCCGGGGTTATCGACTGGGAATGTTCGCAGTTCGGCGAAGCCGATTTTGAATTGTGTCACCTTATTCACTGGTGTCTTTTCCCCCCGAAGGAAGGCTCCGGTTTCCACCCCGTTTTGGGCTCGCTCCTTCGCGCGCGTCCCCGCTGCACGCGCGTGAGCGACCTTGAAGCTCGGCTGACTATCTACCAGATAGAACACGAGCTTGTACAGATTCTCTGGAGCGGCGGCTCGCGCGCGGCAGAATGTGAACGACGGCTCGAGGTCTGGCTGTCGGGCGCAGTCGGAAAGCTTCTTGCCGGACTGAATTACTGAAGACTCCCTGCTGTCTCAGTTACTCGGTAATACAAATTTCTCGTCCCCGGTCAGTTCCCGGAGGACGCTTTCCAGCTCCGCACCGGTTACCCAGTAATCGGGAAGAACGCCGATGCCTTCGCCTGCGGAAAACGACAGGTCAAAGAGAATGGACGCCGGCAGCATAAGCGGGATCTGGCTGTGGGGCAGGACGTACTGCTGCGCGTTCGCGAAGGTGTGGATTCCCGCGCTGTTTTCTCCGATAATAGTGACACCCGGTACCTTCCGGATGGCGCACAGTATTTCCGAAGCGGACATGCTCCACCTGTTTATGATGATGATGACTTTCCGCGCGTTTTCTATTTCCTTTACCGCCCGGGTGCGGAGCGTTCCCCGGTTCCACGCTCTCCGGGGAGAATTCTTCTGTTTCTCTGCTTCGATTTCGGCGGCACGGCGAGTGTTCCGGTCAGTATCGCTCTGGTCACCCAGATCCCAGACGTTTTGCAGATATGCCTGTGCGGTTCCCGGGGATACAAGCTCGGCGATGTCGGGCACAAAGTTTTGTACCTGGCGCGTAAAAAGTATTGCCGGTATCAGGGCCATAGTATTCGTGTAGCCGCCGGTGTTGTTCCTGACATCGATGATGACGGTATTGTCCCGGTTGAGCATTCTGATATGGCGTTCGACCTCCTGTAAGCGTTTTTTGCCATTCTCGCTTATGATTGCGCTGTCGCTTTGCGCGGAAAAGCTCGGGATACGGAGGTAGGTGATTCCCCGCTCCGAAGAATGGATGATCCGGTCATCATATTCGTATGCCGGGTAATCCTTGCGCACCGGCACGTTGAGGGTTTTCCCGTCAAAAGGAAGAAGGAGGGTTTCGGCCGGGGAGGGCGAAAGCGTTCCAAGACGATACCGTTCGCCTTCGGTTGAAAACACCTTGAATAAATGCGCTGCCGCTCCCGTGTATTCGGCTCCCTGCTTGATATTTCCATCGGACGGTGAAATGACCCGGTATGCTTCCCCGTGTTTTTCCACAATGACGTCTGAATAATAGTAGTCCTCATGGGTGAAGGGCGCGTATGCGCGGTCGGCCATTAAATGACCGTCCTGTACGCCTCTGCTGACGGGTATGAGCAGGCGAAGCATGTCAGTGCGGCTAATCCGTAGTCCCGGCAGTTTGTCCAGTTCCTGGAAGGCATTCTGGAAGTTACTGTCAAAATCCACACCTCGTTGTGTTTTTTGGTATTCGTAGCCCGCATAGGAGGTTTCAAGAAGATAGCGGAGCATTTCCAGATCCGAGCGAGCCTGTCTTTTTGAAAGAGTGTTCACCTGCCGTCCGCTAAGGCGCGTTTGGATTTTTCGATACTCAACCCCGTGTTCCGGTTCGAACCAGGAAGGTTGCCAGTCGGGTTTATGTACGTCCGGTACTTCTTCCGTTTTTTGTGTGCAGGAAGCAATGAAAAAAACTGCCGCGCTGCAGAGCAGAAAGAGGGCTTTGTGTGGTGCTGTCATGTGTGCTCCGTGTATGTATTTATCCGGTAATTTCTATCCGGTTGCCCTCGGGGTCCAAAATACAGCTTTCAAAGTAGCCGTCTCCGGTTAGCCGTGGCTGGCTTGTCACTCGAACACCGTCATGCTCAAGACGTGATGTCAGATCGATGACTGCCTCGCGGCTGCCGGCCGACAGGGCAAAGTGGGCAAGGCCGATGAAGTCAGGGCCATCTTCTTTCGCGCCCCGGACTGCCTTTGTCTGCCTCATCAGTTCGAGGCGCGCTCCACCCTCAAAGCTCAGAAAGTATGATTCAAAGCCCTTTGCGCTGTTCGTGTATTTGTCGTTCGACCGGGCTTTGAAATACCGTACATAAAAGTCTTTCATCGCTTCCAGGTCCCGCGTCCAGATGGCTATGTGCTCTATGTGCATGCTGTGTCCTTCTGTATAAGGAGTGTATATCAATCGCGTATTTTTTAAAGGTTAGTGACGAGAGGTTTCAGTGATTTTGAAATGGACCTTTTCAGGCGCCCCTATGTAGTGATTGACTTGTTGATTAAATGGAATAACAGATTCGATCTTCAGTTAATAAAAAATGGCAGGAAGTATCACATTGTTTTTTTCTAGTAAACTTGGAGGAGAACTTGTTAAATAAGGTAAATTTTTTTCTTGATACCCTGTCGGTAGTGTGATAGAGTTTTTTTTAAGAGTCTGTTCCCGGG
>LVBK01000028.1 GCA_001604385.1 Spirochaetales bacterium Spiro_09
ACTATAATTGCACGAAAATCAATAGTTTTATGTTAATGATTCTCTTTACGCATTGTCGAAAGTAGGGTATAAAAGAGAAAGAGAAGGAGTTTTCTATGAACTATTTCAATTCAATCCCCTGGCGTGTCGCGTTGATGCAGCTGGGAACCTGTCGTTTTATGGACAGAAATGAATTTGCTGATGGAACAAATGCGTTAAAGGGAAAAAAAATCGTTATTGTCGGCTGTGGAGCGCAAGGTCTTAATCAGGGCTTGAATCTTCGGGATTCAGGACTTGATGTAAGTTATGCTTTACGCAAAGAGGCAATCGCTGAAAAAAGAGCAAGCTGGAAAAATGCAACAGAAAATGGCTTTGTCGTTGGAACATATGATGAGTTGATTCCTTCTGCTGATGTAGTCGGAAATCTGACCCCGGACAAGCAACACACGCCAGTAATTACCGCTGTCATGCCATTGATGAAAAAGGGTTCAGCGCTGTGGTACAGTCATGGATTCAATATCGTTGAGGAAGGGATGCAAATCCGCAAAGATATTACCGTTGTTATGATGGCGCCCAAGGGGCCGGGTTCAGAAGTACGTGTTGAATATTCGCGTGGTTTTGGTATACCGACACTGATTGCGGTGCATCCAGAGAATGATCCTGAAAACAAGGGCTGGTCTATTGCAAAGGCTCTTGCGGTGGGAACTGGCGGAAGTCGGGCTGGTGTTCTTGAATCAAGTTTTGTCGCCGAGGTTAAGTCAGACTTGATGGGGGAGCAAACCATATTGTGCGGAATGCTGCAAACCGGCAGTCTTTTGTGTTTTGACAAAATGGTAGAGAAAGGCATTGATAAAAGTTGGGCATCAAAGTTCATTCAATATGGATGGGAAACTGTTACCGAGGCTCTTAAATGGGGCGGTATTAGTGGAATGATGGACCGACTCTCCAATCCTGCAAAAATAAAGGCGAATGAATTAAGCAAGGAGCTGAAGACCATTATGGCTCCCTTGTATCAGAAACACCAGGATGACATCATTTCCGGAGAATTTTCATCGACCATGATGAAGGATTGGGCAAATGATGACCGGAATTTGCTTACATGGCGAGAAGCGACCGGAAAGACAGCTTTTGAGCAAACACCTGCAGGTTCCGTTGATATATCCGAACAGGAATATTTTGATAAGGGAATTTTGATGGTTGCCATGGTGAAGGCTGGCGTCGAACTTGCTTTCGAGACAATGACTGATGCGGGAATTAAGGCTGAAAGTGCATATTATGAAAGTCTGCACGAAACACCCCTTATTGCAAATTTGATTAGTCGGAAAAAGCTGTATGAAATGAATAAGGTTATTTCTGATACAGCCGAGTACGGATGCTATTTGTTCGATAACGCCTGCAGACCGCTATTGAAAGATTTTATGAATAAGGTTGAGACCGATGTGATTGGCAAGGGTCTTACGGTAAAAGATACGAAAGTTTCCAACCGTGAATTGGTCAAGGTTAATGAAGAAATCAGAAATCATCCTGTTGAAAAGATTGGAAAGGTTTTGCGCTCTTATATGACCGCCATGAAAGAAGTTCTTTAACATTGTAATTATTCGTGATAACAGCAGGGCCTCCGGACAAACCGGAGGCCCTGCTGTTTTCAATCTGAATGTTCGTGCCTGATTCAGTAATTAGAACTTGACGCGGAAAACAACGGGAAGCGTCATAACAGTAGTCATATCGGCCTCATCGATTTTTTTCATGGTAAATTCCGGTCCAATATCGATGGTGGCCCCTTTTTGAGCGGTGATTGTCATTCCGGGACGGATTGTCAGGGTGTTGGTTTTGCTCGACAAATCCCCGCTTGTATTGATATTCATTACATATAATGCACCGGTAACAAGATCTGACACTTTATAAGAAGCATTTCCCATATTATACATCGTGATACAATCTTCGGCGAAAGAGACATTGTTATGAGATGTCAATGAAAGTGCTCCGGTTTTAAATCCTGCCCGCAATTCGAGGGCGTGTATGGCATTTGCTTCCTCCTCGAAATCAAAATAAGCGGAGTATCCACCGGTTAAAAGAAGATTTTGTATCGATGAAATATGGCCAAAAACACCAATTATGGAAGAATCTTTCGTTTTCTGATTGTATGTCAGGTTCAGAGCGCCAATATCTGTAAGCTTGAATGCTGCACGGGCAGAAAATGATTCCTGAACATGATATTTCGCGGCGGCAACATCGTTTCCTGTTCCGAAAGAAAGAAGGACATTCTCAAGCGCATAGTCAGCGAAAAACTCTGACTGCTTCCATGAAGCGATGTTGTCTGATTCTCCCTTGAGCGTTCCGTTGAGAATCGGTCCGAAGTAGAATTTTTCCCAAACACCCCATGAGCTGGCATCGGCATTTACTCTGTTAGCGTATCTGCTGTCAGTTTCTCCCGCGGTCATGGTAAGATTTCCAAACTTCATCCAACCAAAGTAATCTGCAATAGTTACTGTTCCTGCGAGATTTCCTGAAAGCGAAATACGCGCGCCTGCATTTTTGTCCTTGTATTCGATGCCGAATTCGTCGTCACCGCCAAGATTGACACCCTGATTGTTTTGTTCATCATCAAAATCTACCGTGACCAAATTTGCCTTGGTTCGTGCCTGAAGTCTGATTACGGGATCTGCTGCGAAGAGCGCAGACCCGATACAGGCTGTACACAATAACATACCGATAATTCTTTTCATTTCCTTGGTTCCCCTTGACTGTGGTTTACATGACAGGGTCATGCTTCAGGGGTACGATAGCAGTCAAATATGTGCAGAAAATGAATAATTCATGAAAGTAAAATGAAAAAGGAAATTATCAGTACTTTTGTTCTGCGAGAGCCAGAATGAAGTGTGAAAATTCCGGGGGAAGAGGAGCTTCTATTTTCATGGCAATACCGGTGACCGGATGAGAAAACGCGATCCAACGGGCATGTAACATTAATCGTGGAACAGGTATTTTGGTTCTGCCCATATACAGGGTTTGCTGGCCTCCATATATACTGTCTCCCAGTATCGGATATCCGTATTCGGAAAGATGAACGCGAATTTGATGCGTTCGTCCGGTAATCGGTTCTGCTATCATGTGTATAACTTGTGAATATCTTGTGGAAAGGGTAAAACGGGTTATTGCCTCCTCGCCGCCCTTTGTTACGGCGCCCCATTTTCCCTGTGTGCTTTTTATTGAAACACGATCCAGACGGTTCTCTACACTAAAGGAAGGAGGGGGTTCTTTTCCCTGGCAAAAGCAAAGGGCTTCATACGTCTTATGTATTTTCCGGGACAAAAAAAGATCGTGAATTGCCGCATTAACTTCACGTTTTTTTGTAAATAGCATTGCGCCGCTTGTGTCTCGATCAAGTCTGTGCATGAGTCCAGCATAAGGGGTATTTTGTGTTCCGGTTGAAAGATGCAGGTATCGTTTTACTGAAGCATGGAGGTGATCTCTCGTTGTCACCATGGTGGCTTCCGAAGGGAATCCGGCCGGTTTATTGACAATAATAAGATAGTCATCCTCAAAGAGGACAGATGATGCATCAAGTTCAAAGGTTATGTCTCCGGGGTCACGCTCGTGAAAAAAGAGTTCAGGGTTAAAATGTATGGTGAGTGTATCTTGAGTATGGAGTTTCCAGGCGGGACTTCGGAGGGCTCTCTTTCCGGAACTTATAACACCGCTGAGAATGAGTCGTCGAATTTTAGACCGCGAGATTTGATTGTTATGGTATTCCGGGGGACAACATCGCAGTATTTGACAAGGTAATTCCTTTTCCAAAAAAGCATCGAGCCGCTCAGGGTCCTGTTCTTTTCGAATAAAGCGCAAAATCTGTATGCTCATTGGGTAGTATGCTATCAGGGTAGCGAGGGAAATTCAATGTTACCGAATTAACCAAATTTGACTGTGTTTACCAATTGTATGACAATTAACTCGTATTACAGAAGAGATTGCCTTTTATCGGGAGATTATCGTGGACATTGTGTATACCGTTGAAGAGACCTGCGTCGGTTGCAATAAATGCATTCGCCATTGTCCTGTATTTGGAGCAAACATATCATATATACAAAACGGACAAAACAAGGTGCGCGTTGATCAGGATCGTTGTATTCGCTGTGGTGCCTGCATTGAAGTTTGCTCTCATGAAGCACGACAATATGCGGATGATACAGAGCGGTTTTTTTCCGATCTTGAAAAAGGCTTGCCTGTTTCGGTAGTAGCCGCCCCTGCAGCCCGAACGAATTTTGATGATTATCGAAAGTTGATAGGTTTTTTGAAACAACAGGGTGTCCGTTTGGTGTATGATGTGTCGTTTGGCGCTGATATTACAACCTGGGCCTATTTGAAGGCAATACAACAGCAAAACAGGGATTCAGTCATTGCACAACCCTGTCCTGCAATAGTCAATTATCTAGAAAAATATCAAAGTACACTGTTACCAAAGCTCGCGCCTGTTCATAGCCCGACGCTGTGTGCAGCAATATATCTCAAAAAATATGAGTCTGTTTCTGATCGTATTGCTTTTCTGTCCCCCTGTATTGGCAAGATAGATGAATTTACGGACAGGGACTCTGGCAATTATGTTCACTATAATGTGACATACAACAAATTGGCTGAATATTTGGAAAGCAAGAAAATAGATCTATACCAATATACGGGCATGGAATATGACAACCCTGAATGCTGGCTGGGTTGTTTATATTCAAGGCCTGGCGGGTTGCGGGAAAATGTTGAAGCCCTGACAGATAACGCCTGGGTCAGACAAGTTGAAGGACCCGATCATGCGTATTCATATCTAAATGGATACCAAAAGAGAATCAAGGAAAACAAGCCTTTGCCCTTACTTGTTGATATCCTTAATTGTTCTCACGGGTGTAATGTTGGTACAGGAACCTGCAAACACATAACCATTGATGATGCGGATGTGCGACTGAATGGTTTGAAGCGTGAAAAAAATGAAGCTCGTTCAATTTTCGATTATTTCAACGAGAACTTGCGCCTGGAAGATTTCCTTCGCGGATATACAGACCGAAGTGTAACCCTCAAAAAACCTTCAGATAAGGAACTTGACGAGGTATATCGGACTTTGCACAAGTATTCCGCGCTTGACCGGAGGATTGACTGTTCTGCTTGCGGGTATGCAACATGCTATGATATGGCTCTTGCAATTTTTAATGGATTTAATACCACAATCAATTGTATTCGTTTTAATCAGCATGAAATTGAAATAGAAGCAGAGAAAATTCGCGAGAATACTGACATTATTGAAGAGCTTTCCGGATATACCAATAAAGTGGTTTCGGTTCTTGACCGCATTGCAGAGTTGAATCTGAATGTATCGGTTGACGGGGAATTCAAGGGAGAATTTGCCAAAATCAAGGAATCAATCAACACAATTGTATTTACCTTGAACAATACGTTGAATGAAATTCAGCGTTCGGCAGATCAATTCAGTGCGGGAGCGGAAGAACTTGCCCGTGCTAGCGACACTTTGGCGAGCGGAACAGAGGATCAGGCACGGGCTGTGGGAACCTTATCATCCCTTCTGGGAATGATGACGGATCAGGCAAAAAAGAACGCTGCCAATGCTGAGGAAGCCAAAAAATTGAGTGTTCTTGCCCGGGAATCAGCAGAGGAAGGGAATGGAAGCATGGGTGAGATGCTCACATCGATGAAAGAAATAGCCGAATCATCAAGCGCGATTGCCTCTATCCTGAAAACAATAGATGATATTGCCTTTCAAACCAATATTCTTGCCTTGAATGCGGCAATTGAGGCAGCACGTGCAGGAAAGTACGGGAAGGGTTTTTCTGTCGTGGCAGATGAGGTCAGATCTCTCGCCGCGCGCTGTTCATCAGCAGCCAAGGAAAGTTCTCAGCGGATTCATGAATCCGAGGTTCGTGTTGACATCGGCACGAAGGTGGCACACAAGACTGCACGTGCGCTTGAAGAGATTGTAAGCCGATCAACCGATATAGCAAAAGTTGTTGAAGACATTGCCCGGATTTCCGGAGAACAGTCTCAGGGCATAGACGACATCCATGCCCAGGTTCAACAGGTGTCTACGGTTGTCCAATCGAATGCCGCCAGTTCGCAACAAAGTGCAAATACGAGCAAAGAGCTTTTTGCGGAAGCGTCTGAACTGAAAAAAAGAATAAGCAGCTTTACCCTAAGCGAGGCTGTTGATGAGCGGGAGATACAGGAAATTATTACCAGTATCCTGGCTGCACAGGGAAAGTAAACAGTCTCTCTGCAAGAGAAAATCTTTCCTGCAGAGAGACTATTGAACAGGTTTGTTTATCCCATTACAGCAATGACAGTATTTTCCGGTAATAAAATGGTGGCCGGGATACAGTTCCCGCTAATCTCGGTTCCATTTACCGAAAGTTTTTTGATACCCTTTTGTACATTTCCGGGATTCTCTACCTGTATGTGAATCTTTTTTCCGCGGAAAAGGCGTTCCGCCGTAAAGCCGTTCCAGCTTTCCGGTATGCAGGGATCTATCACCAGGCCATCATATTCAGGGCGAATGCCCAATATGTACTGGGTCAGGCTGTAATATGACCAGGCTGCAGCTCCCGAAAGCCAGGACACTCTTGTGTTGCCCGGGCGTGGAGAAAAAGTCGAATAGGTGGTTTGTCCCTGAACATAAGGTTCGCTTTGCCGTATTTCAGCCTTATCGTTCCAGGCCGCAGGAAGGGCTGCTTTGCAATATTCGTATGCTCTCTGTCCATTTCCGAGCATGGTCTCCGCAATAATTCCCCAACCCTGTGTATGATTGAAAATACCAGCGTTTTCCTTGATTCCATGATTAAAGACAACAGCACGCATGACATCTACAGACGTATTGGTGAAAGGAGGTGCGGAAAGCATGAGTCCATATGGGGTTGCAAGCTTTTCTTTAACGGTATGCATTGCTTTTTGTGCCTGTTCAGCCGTTGCTGCCTCGGAAAGAACAGCCCATACTTGCGTATTGAAATAAACCTGTCCTTCTTCATAGGTTTTGGTTCCATATACAGTACCGTCTTCAGCAATTGCCCAGATAAACCATGAACCATCCCAACAATGTTTTTGAATGTTGGCATCAAGTGTTGCCCGTTGTGAAAGTGCCCATTGTGCCTCATCTGGCTTGCCAAGGCGTTGTGCGATATCAGAATAGACTGAAAGGCCCAATCGAAGCTGAAATGCCACGAAAAGACTTTCGCCTCGATACCCAAGTCGTAAGCAATCATTCCAGTCAGCTGAAAGACCGCAGGGAAGACCATGAGCTCCCATTCGTTCCAGATTGAACTCCAATGCCCGTCTGAGGTGTCCGAAAACAGTAGCTTCTCCCTTGTCTGCATAGGGAAGAATTGTATTGTAAAAATCAAAATTACCGGTTTCTGCAACAAGAGCTGGAATAGCGTTGAAAAACCAGAGGCAATCATCCGAGCGGTATTCTTCGGCAGGCGGCTCTTGCTCGTGTCCTGGATTATGTTCAAACGGTTTGATAACCGGAATGGCTCCCCCGTTCGATAATTGACCCGTTAACATCAATTCAAGCCGTTTTTGTGCTTCTTCTGGTATTGCGGCCGCAACTCCCAGAATGTCCTGCACAGAGTCCCGGAACCCAAGACCGTCGCGTTCGCCGTTGTAGACAAGGCTCGCGGCCCGACTCCAGGCGAATGTAATCAAACAATTATAGAGTCCCCAAACATTTACTGTATGATTAATATCCTCGTCCGGTGTTTTTACTACAAGGCTTCCAAGGCGTGAGTGCCAGATGTTTTTAACTTTTTGCAGTTCCTGTTCACATCGTGCACTGGAGGCAAATTCAGCCCGTGTTTTCTTTCCTTCCCGGTCTGCCTCTCCTATTCCGAGAAGTACCAGGATTTCCCGTGTCTCGCCCGGCTTAAGGTCAATATCTGTTTGAAGACTACCGCATGAATTGTCTCCGAAAACGCTACTGTTTGAACAGGAACCTTCCACCAGTGCCCGGGGATTGTGGTAACTCCCCCAGGTACCCAGGAAGGCCTCCCTGCTTGTATCAAACCCTGTTATTGGCGCTCCTTCGAGAGCCATCCAGCAGCTCATGGGAAGATCACTGGGATTGGCCGGTTTATCGGCATTCTGTGCAGCAAGATTTTCCTGTATTGCGATTCGAAGCATGTTATCGGTCATCTCACCACGGACAATAAAAAGAGAGTACTGGAGATTTACCTGATCCTGGAAGGTATTCCACTGGTTTGTGAATTCACAATAGGTGAAAGCTGAAAGGGAACGAGTCGATGTTCCCGTGTTTGTTATACGGAGTCTCCAGTATTCGAAGGTTTGTCCAACCGGAACAAAATATGTTGCTTCAGTTTGAATGTCTGTATATGAGGTTTCAAAGATGGAATATGCAGTTCCATGCCGGCAGGTTGTCTTGTATGTAGTAAGTGGTTTCGCAACTGGTTGCCAACTGGTTGACCAAAAATCTCCGGTATCACGATCCCGAATATAAAAATATCTTCCTGGTTGATCCATTGGAATAGAGTTAAACCGGAGTCGTAAAAATCTTCCCCGGGCTCCAGATTTGTAAAACCCGTAACCACCGGCATTATTTGTAATTATTGCTCCATATTCAGTGGAGCCAAGATAGTTGCTCCATGATTGAGGAGTATCCGGTCTGGTTATCACATACTCTTTTGCGTCATCATCAAAATATCCGTATTTCATAGTAGAATAAGTGTAGGAAGGCTTGGCCATTTCGTCAAGGCAATTTGTTGATTCTTTCCTTTTTTTGTTCGTGCAGGGTGTTTCGTTCCCAAAACCATCCTGAAGTATATCCTTGGATATTTTTGTCCGTATCTGCCTGGGCCAAGCGTTTTTCAGCCCACCTGCAGTAATCCCGGTTAATTTCTACACCGCAATACCGCCGGTTGAGCTTTTTGGCGGTAACCGATGTTGATCCTGAACCAAGAAAGGGGTCGAACACCATTGCATTAACCGGAGAACTTGCCAAAAGAAGTTTTGCCAAAAGTTTTTCCGGTTTTTGTGTTGGATGATCAGTATTTTCACTCATTGACCAATATGGTATTGAAATGTCATCCCAGCAATTTGACGGGTATGTGAGGCGAAATTGACCATCCGCAGTATCCTGCCAGTCTTTTGGTTTTCCGTTGACCCGATATGGAGCTACAACCTTTTTATTGTGCATAACTGAATTTACGTCAAAGTAATAGTCTTTATGCACGGTTGCGAACCATATGTCTTCCATGCTGTTTTTCCAGTTTTTTAGAGCTCCTCTCCCTTTGTCACGTTTCCAGGTAATGCGGTTTTGAATGATCAGATATTTGTGTAAAACCTGGTAAACCAACTGTGACGTTTGCCAATCGCAACACACATAAATCGACGCGTGTGGTTTTAATAGAGGTAAAAGGTGCAAGAGCCAGTGTTCGGTATATGCAAGATAGTCATTATCCGTTGTTGCCTGGAATTTTCTTCCATGGAAATTTTTGGAAAGATTATATGGAGGGTCGATAATGGCAAGATCAACGAAAGATCGGGGAAGATATGATACGGCGTGGTTAAAGTCATCACAGATCGTCCTGTTTTCAATATCTTCTATTTCAAGGTTTCTGTGTGTCAGATTCCCGTCAATAATTTGCGCGTCATACTTGAATGTTTCATCAGCGCCGAGAGAAAGGGTTCTGTTTCTCGGCGCCCTGTGTGTATGTTTTCCGGTAATGGAACTATCCCTGAGCTTACCGGACCGCTTTTTTTAATTCATCGGCCTTGTCTGTTTTTTCCCAGGGGAATTGACTGCGGCCAAAATGGCCATACGCAGCAGTTGCCTGGTAGATGGGCCTGCATAAATCCAGCGTTTTGATTATACCTGCAGGAGTAAGGTCAAAAACCTCTGTTACTGCCCGTGTGATGGCCATGTCGTCAATTGTTCCCGTGCCAAAAGTGTCGACCATTACGGATACCGGGAAGGGAACGCCGATGGCATATGCCAACTGAATTTCGCATCTACTGGCGAAGCCCGCTGCAACAATGTTCTTTGCAACATAGCGAGCCATATATGCCGCCGATCTGTCCACCTTTGAAGGATCTTTCCCTGAAAAAGCGCCACCACCGTGTCGCCCCATTCCTCCATAGGTGTCAACGATTATTTTTCGGCCAGTAAGACCTGTATCCCCAAAAGGCCCCCCGATGACAAAACGGCCGGTCGGGTTAATGAAATATCTGGTATTCTTGTCCAGAAGACCAGTCGGTTCAAGGACGGGCTTCACGATGGTTTCGATCACCGTATCGCGAATGACCTCGTGACTAACTTCCGGATTATGTTGATGTGAAATTACGACGGTATCAATTCTGACCGGTTTGTGCCCTTCATACTCAATGGTAACCTGGCTTTTCGCATCAGGTCTGAGCCAGGGAATAGTACCGGATTTTCGTAAATCTGTTGCCCTGTGTAACAGGCCATGGGCATACATTATCGGGGCAGGCATTAATTCAGGTGTCTCTGTACAGGCAAAGCCGAACATCATTCCCTGATCACCCGCTCCTTGTTGCCCCCTGAACTCCGTCAATCCCTCTCCGGTTACTCCTTGATTGATGTCTGAGGATTGGGCATGAATCATGTCCAAAACCGCCATTGAATCACAATCCAGACCAAACGCTGAATCAGTATACCCGATTTCCCTAGCTATATTTCGTGCTACTGCCTGTACATCAACATACGTGTTGGTATTTATTTCGCCGCCAACCAGAACAAGTGCGGTTGATGCGAAGGTCTCGCAAGCTACGTGACTCGCCGGGTCATCCCGAAGGCAGGCGTCAAGAATTGCGTCTGAAATTTGGTCACATAACTTATCGGGATGTCCTTCTCCAACAGATTCGGACGTAAAAAGATGTCGATTTGTTTTCATATACTAATCTCCCTTGCATTACATAGTCTTACATACTAGGATTAAATATACTGTAATACGAAAAGAAACGCTATAAGGCCTGCTTTCCGTGATGTTTAGATATCTCGAATACTGTGTGGGAAGTATGATATTCAACAGCGTTACTGTTCAAAGTATTATGTAAGGAGAGTTGGATGGCTTTGTACAAGGCATACCCCAAGAAGGGCAAGACCTGTAAAGTGACGTTCGAATTACCTGAAGAGGCTACAAATGGAGTAAAAACGGTTGCCCTGGTAGGTGATTTCAATGGTTGGAATCGGACTTCTCATGTACTTGAGAAGAATAAGGATGGGCTATTTTCGATTACAATAGTTCTTGAGCAGGGAAACGAATATCAATTCCGGTACTTAATGGATGATGCCCGCTGGGAAAATGATTGGGCTGCCGACAAATATGTTCCCTCCTCTGCCGGTAATTGCGATAATTCTGTTGTTATTGTGTAAAGTCCTGATTTCTGATTGAAAAGTCTCCCTGAATATTCCGGCTGGTAATGATTTTTTTCTCGGTGGTTATGAACAGGGCGTCGGTGTTTTCCAGTGTTTCCAAAAGTTCAATACCTTTTTCGACACCGAGTAAAAAACACGCGGTAGAGAGTGCGTCCGCGTCTATTGATGAAGTACTAATAATGGTGACTGAAAGAAGATTGTTTTCTACCGGATAACCGGTTCGTGGGTCCAGAATATGATGATATCTCTTTCCGTCCTTTTCAAAAAAACGTTCATTGATTCCTGAGGTAACAACCGTTTTATCGGTAACGGATAGAGCAACGATCTCTCCTTCTCCGTCATATTCTGGATTACGGATTCCGACCAGCCAGGGGTTGTTATTTTTCTTTTTTCCATAGGCGTATACATTTCCGCCAAGATTAATGATAGCCCGCTTGACACCGCTTCCTTGAAATAGGTGAACCAGTTGGTCCGCGGCATAACCTTTTGCAATACCTCCCAAATCAAGGCGCATTCCCGGCTGTAAAAGAAATATCGTGTTTTCTGAGGTATTTATTTCGATGTTTCGCCAATTTATCAGTTTTACAGCTGTTTGTAGTTCGTCGCTGGCCGGAACAGCTGCTTCGTCTGTTCCTATATTCCACAGTGAAACAAGGGGGCCAATCGTGGGATCAAACAGGCCGTTTGTTTTTTCAGCAAAAAACAATGCCCGATTCAAAACCGCCAAGGTGTCCGAATGAGCCTTGACGGGCTTAATTCCTGCATATCTGTTTATGTCTGCAACATTTGTATCAGTTCTGTTTGCACTTAAAATTGATTCAAGCTCGCCCAAGCGCTCGAAAGCCGTTGTATAAAGGTTTTCTGTGCCCTGTTCATACAGATTAATGGTGCAAACTGTTCCCATGATAAAACGGGTTTGCGGTGGAATTGACGACTGACAGGATAGTAAAATTCCTGAAAGTGCAACAGACAAGAATAAAAACGTTAGCCTGAAAGTACGGTGCATTATTTATAATCCCTTTTTTTTGCGTTTTTCTTCATAGAGAAGGGCATCGCTTTCTTCAATTACCGCTTCAAAGCTGCGGCTCGCATCTTCGCCGGTATTGTACACAATGCCCCAACTGGCTGCAAGTTTCCAGGGGTGTTCTTGGGTTTCATTAAAATGGGCCAGACTTGATTCAATTCGGGCAAGAGATTTTGTGACGATAGCCCGTGAAACATTGATCATGATGATTACAAACTCATCTCCACCATATCTGATGACCAGATCTTCCCCCCGAAAACTTCTTTTTAATATTCCTGAAAGAGCCTGAATGGCAATATCACCTTCCTTGTGGCCCCATTGGTCATTGATTTTTTTCAAACCATCCATATCCAGGAAAATAAACGCACTTGATTGTTTTGATAACAAGCTTTGTTCATAGCGATGTCTGCCTGAAACATACAGGGCTCGGCGGTTAAAAAGACCAGAAAATTCATCTACCATAGACAAATGGGAGAGGATATCGTTTTTTTGGGTAAGTTTATCTATGTGTTCCTGGAGTTCGGTGTTTGTCATTGCGGATTCTATAAGGCGGGACACCAGATCCTGGATTAGTGCAAATTGTTCGAATTCCTTGTCGACGAGTGAAAGAGCAAGATACCCGTACACAATATTGCTTCGGGCAACAGGAATGATTGCAAGGGGGCGTTGTATCTGTTCTTTATGAAATTGCAGGAGTCCCTGAACTGCTGTGGATTTCTGTTTTTTATCCTCTATAACAGGTTTTATTCCGTATTTATAGGAAAGATAGATGGTCCCGTTGTTTGGATTATCCGGTTGTAATAATACAAGGTGCGCTTCTTCGATACCCAGTTCAGGCAAATGGTGTCCTATCCCTCTGATGGTATCCTGAATGCCGGATTTTTGGGACAGGATGTCACTGGCAGCACGATAGAAAGATAAAGCTCCTGCCCTTCTTGTATTGGCTCGGGCGAATGCGGTGCGGTGAGATTGTAATAAGTGACGGAATGCATCGACAAACAGGGAGTTGATAAATACCTGGCTGTCAAAGTCTGGATGCTTTAGCAGGCTCAGGGTCCATTGGGTAGAAAATGTATCAAGAAAGCCATGAGCCAGATCTCCTGTTCGGGAAATTGCTATGGCTGCTTGATTTATAAATGCAGCAAAGGGAGCCGGATCGGAGCTGGAGAGGGCAATCTCTATAATATCTTCGAGGTTTTTACGGAAAAGAGCCTCTTTCCGAAGAAGAGAGAGGGAGGCTCTGCGGGGATTTCGTGCATGAAGTACTGTTTTTTCTTCAATTTGTTCCGGAAAAGAGGCACATCCGCATGATTCCCGGTGCATAAATTCTGCGGGCATGATGACTGAGTCCGCCTGATATTGCGAGATACCCTTTGCATCAAGGAGAATCCGTTCGAGCATTTGCACAATCATTGGCCAGACGGGATAGTTAATTGTTGTAAAAGAAAAAGGAAGAAGGGATGTTTCATCAATATCATCAAAGCCCACGACTGCAATGTCTGCCGGTACGGTTATGCCATGGTTGCGAAATTCACTGACTGCACCCAAAGCTATCTGGTCATTGAGACAAATCAGAACTTCCGGATAAGTGTGTTTTCCGGTCAAGATGCTCTGTACTGCCTGTTTCCCGGTTTCTTCGGTAAATTCACCCCGAAATATTAATTTATCGTCCAGAGAAATGGCCTGCTCCCGGAGTATTGAGCGAATTATGTTCTCTCTCTGGCGTGATATGCTTTCATCTGCATCAGGACCGCATACAAGTGCAATATCCCTGTAGCCGTGATCTACAGTGAGGTGTTGCACCATATCACGTACTGCTCCAGTTTCTTCTGTTGACATTGAATAATGCCCGTTAATGCTGCAGAAAAGGGAATATACAGGAATGTCCGGGTATTGCTCCAGCAGAATTGTACTTGTCGTTTTTGGGTTATACGGAGCGATAGAGTGCGGGAAGATAATAATTGCATCAACAATCGAAGAATCCGGAAGAGTATAGGCATAGGAAATGGTTCCGGACGTTTTTCCTTTCTCAAGGAAACCGCCAAAGAAAAAAATGATATGGATATCTTTTTCTTCGGCAGCTGCGAGGATATCTGTTATAACCCGCTGATTAAAATAACTGTCGGCCGAGTCCATCAGGACGCCGACAGTTATTTTTCTTCCCTTTTTGCTCATAACAGATAGTATCGTAATTTATTCAGTCTTTTACAATCTTGAGGTGGAGTTCTTCAAGCTGTTTTGCGTCAACCTCTCCGGGACAATCGTCCATAGGGCTTTGTGCAAAACTGTTTTTCGGAAAGGCGATGACTTCTTTTATTGACGTTTCGCCTGCCATAAGCATGACCAGTCTGTCCAGTCCCGGGGCGATACCTCCATGGGGCGGTGCGCCGTATTTAAACGCCTCGGTGAGGAATCCAAACTTCTTTTCCCCTTCAGCTTCATCAAAACCGACAATCTTGAAGATGCGTTTCTGAAGCTTGGGATCATGAATTCGAATTGAACCCGAAGCAAGTTCATATCCGTTAAGAACCAGGTCATAGAGGTCGCCTTTTACGCTGCCCGGATCGGATTCAAGGGTTGCGTGAAAGCGATCTTGTGGCCAGGTAAACATATGATGCGCCGTTTCCCAACGATTCTCTTCCTCGTTATATTCAAACATGGGAAAGTCGACGATCCAGGCAAAGGCAAATACACCCTCTGTACAAAGTCCGAGATCCTTTCCAAGGCGGGTTCGGACAGCTCCCAGTGCGGTGCAGGCAATTTTTGGTTTGCTGTCTGCAACGAAAAGGAGGAGGTCTCCGGTTTTCGCGCCGAGTGCTGTACAAATATCCGCGCTTTTACCCTCAAAAAATTTTGCGATACCGCCTTCCAGAAGCGGTTGTCCCTCGGTAGTCTTGTTCACTTTCATCCAGGCAAGACCTTTCGCCTTGTAGATCTTCGCGGTTGATTCAAGCTCTTCAATGTTTTTACGACTATATTTGTCTGCCTGTGCAGGAACAACAAGGGCCTTTATTTTTCCGCCTGCTGACAGGGCGTCTTTAAATGCCTGAAAGGAGCCCATATCGGCAAGAAAGGCTCCATCCTGCATTTCCATGTCAAACCGGAGTTCCGGTTTGTCGGTCCCATATAACTCGATTGCATCGTCATAGGCAATTCGTCTGAAGGTTGCGGGAAGCTGGACGTTCATTGTTGTTCTGAAAATATGACCCATCATCCCTTCTACGAGCGAAAGAATATCATCGCGTGACACGAAGCTCATTTCGATGTCTATCTGGGTAAATTCCGGCTGCCGGTCGCCCCGCGCGTCTTCATCACGATAACAGCGGGCAATCTGGAAATATTTGTCGAATCCGGAGACCATCAGAATTTGCTTGTAGAGTTGGGGCGATTGCGGAAGCGCATAAAACTGGCCGGGATATAACCGGGAGGGTACCAGATAGTCGCGCGCGCCTTCCGGCGTGGACTTAATGAAGGTTGGAGTCTCTATCTCATAAAAACCCAGGGAGGTAAGATAGTCTCTTGTCGCAAAGGCAACCTGCGAACGCAGGGCCAGATGCTTTTGCATGGTAGCTGAACGGAGATCAAGGTAGCGGTACTTCAGGCGAAGTTCCTCGCTGGCGCTTGATTTTTCGTCGATCATGAACGGAAGAACTTCGGATTTTGAAAGGACTTCGATTTTTTTTGCGACAACTTCGATTTCTCCGGTGGCCATGTCAGGATTTATCATGGTATCCGGGCGTTGCCGGACAATACCTTCGATGGCCAAACAGTATTCCATTTTTAGTTCTGGTGCGAGACTGGCAAGTTCGGCCGGTGAATCAGTATCGATGACAACTTGCGTCAATCCGTACCGGTCGCGCAAGTTAATAAAAGAAATGCCACCGTGATCGCGTTTGCGATGCACCCAACCGTTCAGAATAACCGTTTTATCCGTGTCTTCCTTGCGGAGTTCTCCGCAGGTGACGGTCCGTTTCATGTGTTCCATGGGGAAAGTATAGCCGGAACGGGGAAAAAAAAACAAGAATGTCAGCCGTTCTGCGCGGCGGCTCCGCGGATGCCAGATCGCGCTTCGTGCCGCGATCTGCCTCACCTCCGCCTGTTAAAACATGTGCAGTATCGAGAAGAAATGAAGAACGGTTCCTCCGAGCACGAAAAGGTGCCAGAGGGGATGCGTCCATCTGATTTTTTTCATGGCGTACACAACCGCACCGACTGTATAGATGACGCCTCCGCCAAGAAGGAGCGACCAGCTGTCCGCGGAAATGCTTTGCTTGAGCGAAGAAGAGGCAAAGACGATGATCCAGCCCATCAGGACATACATGACAACCGAGGCAGCGCGCAAGCGGTTCCCGAACACCGAGTAGAGCGTTACGCCGGTGGCGGCCAAGCCCCATATTACGCCGAAAATCCACCAGCCGGGTCCGTCACGCAGTATTGTCAGGCAGTATGCGGTATAGGTTCCCGCGATAAGCACGAAAATTGCGGAATGATCCAGACGCTCAAACACTATAAATGCTTTTGTTTTTTTCAGTGAATGATAGAGGGTGCTCATCAGATAGAGAAAAATCATGGAAAATCCGAAGATGCTGAACGCGGTAACATAAAAAGCGGTTTCGTTTTGCGGGCTTCCGGAAACGGCCTTTACCAAAAGCACGACCGTTCCGGCGATCGCGAGCAAGGCTCCCAAACCGTGCGTTATGGCGTTGGCTATTTCTTCTCCGAGGCGGTAAGTTGTTTTGTGAGTATTCATGCCCTATAGACGGATAGATCGTGTTACCGGTTGCAGGATCTTCTGAAAATCTCGTACAAAAGAATTCCTGCGGCAACAGAGACATTCAGGCTGTCAAGTTTCCCTGCTGTTGGGATCGAGATTATCCGGTCGCAGTGTTCTTTGAGGAGACGGGCTATACCGCTGCCTTCGCTTCCCATGACCAATGCGGTCTTATCTGCGAATTGCGTGTCCTGTGCCGATTCTCCCCCCGCATCGGCCCCATATATCCAGAATCCTTCTTTTTTAAGTGTTTCTGCTGCCCTGACGAGGTTAGGTACCAGTACTATCGGGACCCAGGAGGCTGCCCCGGCGCTTGTCCGGGAGATGACTTCAAAATCCGTAGCGCTCCTGCTTTCGGGAAGGATGACCAGGTCTACTGCAAATTGGTCTGCGCTTCTGATTATAGCTCCGGTATTGTGGGGATCTGTAATTGAATCAAGAAGTAAAACAACCGAGCTCTTTTTGGATTTCAGGTCAAAAAGGGATTGCTCGAGGGTGCGTTTCTCTACCGGTTCCGCATATTCCTGAATCATGACAAGACCCCGATGATCCCGTGCGGTTGGCGGCAAGTCCTTAACCAGGCGGGTCAGTTCTTCCATATCTGTTTCCCGTGAGGGAAGACCGATTTTGTGTGCTTCTTCACGAATTTTTTTCACGCGGGGTCCGGGTTTGGAACAGACCAGGGATGTTCCTTTTTTTTTGCTCGGGTCTTTTTCAATTGCCCGTATTTCTTCTTCTACTGCGTGAAAACCGGTAATAATTCTCATAATTCGTATTGTTCCCCATATTTGACAATTTGGATGTTGGGAAAGCCGTTCGATTCCAGGTGATCCTTGAATACTGTCTGGGCATCACTTTCACCGTGCACAAGATATATCTTTTTTAAGGTTTGCGTGTCCATGGAGTTCAGCCATTCTGTTGCTTCTTCATAGTCAGCATGGGCACTGAAGGCGTTTATTTGAGAAATTTCTGCCCGCACTGTATGCCATTCGCCCATAATTTTTACTTCAAGTTCACGATTCTGGAGTCTTCTTCCGAGCGTATGGTCGGCCATGTAGCCTACCAGTAAAATCTGGTTTCGCGGATCGTCAATGTTATTTTTCAGGTGATGAAGAATTCGTCCCGCTTCACACATACCGTCGGCGCTGATAATAATCATGGGGCCCTCTATGTCGTTGAGCGCTTTTGATTCATCGACACTGGTGATAAACCGCAGCTTGTTAAAGCCGAACGGGTTTTTATGATGCCTGATAAACGCCTCGTGAGTATGCTCGTCGTAACATTCCGGGTGAATCTGAAAAATACTTGTTGCATTGACAGCCATGGGGGAGTCCACGTAAATGGGTATTTCAGGAATTTCCTTTTTATCAACCAGCATATGAAAATAGTAAACCAGCTCCTGTGTGCGTTCGATTGCAAATGCGGGAATGATTATTTTCCCGTTCATTTTTATTGCTTTTTGCGCGATATCGGCAAGCATTTTGAGCGCATCATCGGTGCTTTCATGCTTTCTGTCACCATAGGTACTTTCGAGGATCATGTAGTCAACCGGAGGAAGGATGGCCGGGTCCCGAATAATTGCCTTTCCTTTTCGTCCCAGGTCGCCCGTATATGCGATTTTTACAGTTCGTTTATCATTGTCTGTAATTTCAAGAACAGCCATTGATGAACCGAGAATGTGTCCTGCATCGAAAAACTCGAGTTTGATGTTTGGCGCGATCCAGGTGGGTCGGTTGTAGGAAACCGTTACTATTTGATTTGTGGTATTTATTGCGTCAAGTTCCGTGAAAAGAGGTTGCCAGGTAAAGGCTTCGCCCCGCCGGGCGGCCTGTTTGCGAAGGTATTCCGCATCACGGGCCTGTATGCGGGCTGAATCCATCATGATCAGGTTTGCCAAATCCCGTGTAGCGGGTGTTGCATAAATGTTGCCGGTAAAACCGTTCAGACCGAGCATGGGCAATAATCCGCTATGGTCATAGTGGGCATGAGTCAGGATTACAGCTTCAAGCTTATCGGCCGGGACTTCGAAATTTCTGTTTTTGGCATCGGCTTCTGCCCGTTTCCCCTGAAAGGCCCCACAGTCAATCAGGAATATCTTTCCGTCAACTTCCACAACGTGCTTTGAGCCGGTTACTTCTTCCGCTGCTCCGAGTGAATATAATGTTATGCTCATGAAAACAGGATAGTCCGATTGGTGCTGTTCTGCAAGCTCAATGGATGCTATACTGATTTCTCGCGAGGTACGCTGTGTATACACGAGACATACATCCTGCGCCGGAAAAACCGGTCGTATCCGGTTCTCCCGCTTTTGGTTCGTTTTCCGGGCGATTCGGACGTTTTGATATACGTGGCATGACGCGCCCTTTTGGTGATTTGCCCCTGCCTAACGTCATCAGTAATTCGCGAATCAAGGAAGTCTGCCGTTTTCTTTTTTGCGATAGTAATACCGTTGGAGAGATAGAGCTCTTTGATGCCGGTTATTTTTCTTTTATGGAAACAACCCTGTGGAACAGAAAAACCGGTCGAAAAATTGCGTATCGGCAGTTGCAACCTCCCGGTTTTATGAGATTGCCGGGCAATCTGGAAAACAGTACCATGTCCTGCCGTACGCGAAGCCGGTATGTTCGTATTTTGACGCGCTTTTCCAAACATATACTTCATGCTGATTTTGATTTTCTTGGTTCAGATCTTCGGCCTCCGTGTGAAGGCCGGCTTGATATGGATTTGGCCCTCCCCGGGGTGGCCGAACTCTCTTCCCTTATTCCCTATGGAGTCAAGCGACGGTGTCTTATATCGTATCAGCTCACAGGGCCTGTTTCGGGTTGGATACATACCGGTTATGATGACCATCCCCTTGAAAATGCGGTGGGCTTTTTTGATATTCGCAAGGCATATTTTGCGCTGCGAACCAAATACAGTAAACTTGTTGGCCTGGGAGAGCATTCGGGGCGGGTCTGTTCCTTTCAGTTGGGGAATTCAGTTTATCATGATGACTATACCTATAATGACAATGTACTGTTTCTTGATGGCAGGGTTGTTCCCTTGCCCCCGGTCAGAATTACCCGTCCTGAGGGTGTGACGGGTCCCTGGATAATTCAGGATACCGAGAGCATGGTCGATTTGATATTTACTCCTGTTTCTGATAGTTCACGAAAATTGAGTGCGTTTGTTGTCCGGACGGATTATCATACTGTATATGGGTTTTTCGATGGTGTATTGCTGACACCCTCCGGTGAGCGGGTGGTATTGAAAGCGTACCCCGGTATCGGGAAAAAGATATTATTACGAGTTTGAGGCCTGATTATGCCTGATGCAGACATTTTTATCCCCGCGTCATTGCCTGTTCCTGATGCAAAAAATTTGTCGGAAATGAATGCCTTGTTGGCTGACAAACCGTTCAAGATACGCCTTTCGCCCGGATTTTTGAAAAATGACGTGACGGATCGGGTTAATCCTGACTTTTTGCTGTATACGCTCAATGATTTTATTGGACATATTCAACGCTGTGTTGCGAATACACGGAAAATTCTTCCTGCAGATGAAGGTTCTCCGTATTATACCCATTTTCTCCGGGAGCAACCGATAGCATATGAAGCCCTTGCCATTATCAGTACAATCGATTTACGCAAGTTGGGAACCATGGTGTCTGATGTTCAAAAAAGATCGCAGGATGTTCAAATTGTTCATCTTGTTCCCTTGGTTCACTATCTGTACCGGTTTTTAATCCGCATTTACTATCTTGGTGCTCCCGAGATGGCCCGTTTATACAAGGCAGCCCATCAATGGTTGCTCCGCGAATTGGTACCTGCTGATCCTGAATCGCTCAAGCGAAGTGTGACCGATGCCATAGAAGAGTGGTACTATATTTTTAATACTTTTTTTCCGGCAATGTATCCATTGGTGCTGCGTATGGTCAGTACAAAATGTATGTCAAGCAGTCAGCTTTTTTATGCAAACGGCTCAACTGTTCTGAAATGGCTCTATCTGGAACCCTCGGATATTCTATTTGTACGGGGTGGACAGAAAGAGCCCGAACCGGTAACCGTTGTTTCCGAGGAGGTGCCGAGCGAGCCTGAAATTCCGGAATCTGTTGCAGAAGGCCTGACTTTTTTGGAAGCCCTGTTTCCCGAGGCTGGCTGGGAATCTCTCGCGTTGTTACCGGATTTCTGTCCGTATTTTCTTCCTGTTCTTAATTTTCAGGATGCCTTTATTCAACTCGCGCCGGACAATCCGCTTCATCAAACTTTGATTTTGTTCTGGATTCTGGAAGAACTATTCCAGGGCCTTCGACAAATCAAATTTGAAGCGCTAGCTCAAATCAGTTATCGGGACGAGACGGAAGATATCAACCGTATTCTGGAAGACTGGATCCTGTATCAGGAACTGGTTTTGGATAAAAGTTTCAGTAATGACCTGAAGGCCTATACCCATCAAATTTATACTCAACCGGACTTTAATAAAAGTCCGTATGGCAGGAAGTTGTTGTCCACAATGTATGCGACGATCAAGGCTGTTTTTCTTCCGCACTTTGATATTCGCCTGTATGGCGGGGCAAAATTGGTCAAGGATGATCGCTTGCCGCCTTTCTATACAAGGGTCCGCAGGCTGCAAAAATTATTGGAACGATATTATGATTCAATCAGGGACACTGACAAACCGAGCGATATAATTGCCGAAGGAACCGTCCCCGGAATATTAAACCCCTGGGATGGATACCGGTTTGATATACCGAATGTGGTATCCAGACGGCTTGATGCCCTCTGCGGGGGCAGACATTCCCGGACCAGGACAAATGCCCTTTTAATTCGTTCAACCTTGATGATTCTGAATGTACTTGACTGGTGGATAAATGACAAGGAAAGTTTTGCCTATCGGAGTCCGCCTGATTATTTATATCGTGTTGTGGAACCGGGAAATCCGGTTCCCGCCTTTGGAGTCGCTTCGAGAACCGATATCGATGTCGTGTTTATGAAACACCTGAAAGCGCGCCATGGGTATATTTCTCTGTCGACTGAATGGTTATAACCGATTCAGTCAGGATCTGGTCTATAATTGTTTTCCTGTTTTAAGTTTTTCTTCAAAACGTTCAAGAGCTTTTCCACTCAGGGAATATTCTTTGCCCGCAAGTTTTAACCGCAGCGCTTCCATTTCCTCCCCGGAAAAGGTAACTCCCGTTCGTTGGTGGCGTTCAAAGGACTCCGTCGCAAGCGGTGCAACTTTTCTGGAAATATCCAGAAGGACTTCCGCGTAGTCTCTTATTTCTTTTTGGGCATGACTGTCACAGCGGAGTTTAAGAAAATGAAAAAGGTTGTGAAGATCGATTTGCCAGTACCATTCTGTATAGGTGGATAACGGCAAGTTAATGCGTGCCAGTTCGCGTGCAATATTTTGCTCGATGAGATTGGAATAGCCTGAAAAAGCAGCCTTTTGTTGTTCTTCTATGCTTGTACGAATGTGCCGGATTGTATCGGCTGGAACCGTATCCATTGAACGACCCTGCTTGTTATCGGTGCTTTGAAAGCAGATGTCCCCATCCGCAGGCACATAACATTCATCTTTCATGATTGAATACCGGCCTGAAATTTCGTTCAGGCGAGCTGTCCGGTGACGGATCCATTGTCTGGCAACAAAAATTGGTAATTTAACATGAAAGGTAAGAATAACCTGCTCAAAGGGTGATGTATGCTGGTGCCGCAGAAGATAATCGATAAGGCCGGCATCTTCGCGAACGGTTTTTGTTCCCTCTCCGTATGATACCCGCGCCGCCTGAACTATGCGCGAGTCGCCTCCCATATAGTCGACCAGACGGACAAAGCCCTTGTCCAATACCGGTATTTCTATGTCCAAAATTTTTTCTGCTTCAGGTACGATACAATGTGCCATGGTATCGATTATACCGGTCTTTTGCTGCATGTTTCAAGCGGAATACAGGGTCTACTTATTGACAAAATCAGGATGTTTGAAGTATTGTGAGTAGCACATTCGATGGAGCGGTGTCCGAGCGGTTTAAGGAGGCGGTCTTGAAAACCGTTGTGCCGAAAGGTACCGGGGGTTCGAATCCCCCCTGCTCCGGTTTTTTACCGGACGTTCGGAATTTTCCATTCGACGGCAGTGTTGGAGCGGTGCGAGAGAGGCCGAATCGGGCTCCCTGCTAAGGAGTTGTGCCCCAAAAGGGTACCGGGGGTTCGAATCCCCCCTGCTCCGTATGACAGTCACATATCGTGACATGATGGGCCGGTAATAACCGGCTGTATTTGAGACTATAGCTCAGCTGGATAGAGCGTCAGATTGCGGATCTGAAGGCCGGTGGTTCGAACCCACTTAGTCTCATATAAGGCTGTCTTTGATAAGGCAGCTTTTTTTTACTACGGATAATGTGTCCGTTTGGAGAGATGCGAGAGCGGCTGAATCGGGCGGTCTCGAAATTGGAGAGATGTCCGAGTGGTCGAAGGTGCACGCTTGGAAGGCGTGTGTGCTCGAGAGAGTACCGAGGGTTCGAATCCCTCTCTCTCCGCTAATTTAGCGACCAGTTATACTGGTTTTCCTGCTACCGACCTTTTCGAGTAGCCCAGGTCCTATGCAAAAGACCGCCGCTGAACTCCGCCAGATCCGGAAGGAAGCAACGGCAGGCGGATGGTTTTTGTGCCGTAGTGTACCTGGGCTTCTCGGAAAGGTTTTTTTATGCTCTGGCAGTTATTGCCCCACCTGTGATATTCTTCTTTGGTGAATATTCTTCTTGTCGCAGTCAATTCAAAATTTATTCAGTCCAATTTGGCCGTCAGATTATTATGCAGATATGCAGAAACCTTTTGTCCTGCCGTTCAAGAGGGGACGGTATCGGTACATTTTGCCGAATGGAACATTAATCAAGGAATATCTTCTATAGTCAGGGGAATTGTTCAGTATCACCCCGATGTGCTTCTATTCTCCACGTATATCTGGAACAGGCTTGAAGTATTTCAGATTATATCCGATATAAGATCGCTGTATCCCGATAGTTTAATTGGCTCTGGCGGGCCGGAAGTCTCCTGGAACGCAGAGCAGGCGTTCGTCGATAGTCCCGGCCTTGACCTGATTATTCAGGGAGAGGGTGAACAAACCTTTCGTGACCTGGTTAATGCTATTAATCCTGTTGATACAATGAACCGTTTGTCCCAGCTGGAACGATGCAGAGCGATTCCCGGTATTTATTGCCGTACTGTTCCAGGGTCTACCAGCTACACCTTTTCCGGCGAGCGGACGCCCCTGTCACATTTGGACAGCATCCCGTTTCCCTACCGGTTTCCGGAGAAAGATCTTAATCCAGAGCAGAGAATCATTTACTATGAATCGAGTCGTGGCTGTCCGTTTACCTGTTCATATTGTCTTTCTTCAATTGACAAACGGGTTCGTTATTATTCCCTGGAACGAGTATTCGAGGATCTGTCTTTCTTTTTGAATAACCGATATCCCCTGGTTAAATTTGTTGACCGGACCTTTAATCTGGATCCCGCACGGTATCTGCGGATTTGGGAATATATCCGGGACAATTGGAACTCGGTAACCTGTTTTCATTTTGAAATCGCCGCAGAATATCTGGATGACAACTGCTTTCTTTTTTTGGCCTCAATGCCCGAGGGATCCATTCAGTTTGAAATTGGCATTCAAACAACTAATGAACGCTCCTTGCAGGAAATTACCAGAAAATCAGACCCCGACAAACTTTCACGGGCCATCCGTTCAATACCGCCATCAATTCATACACATGTAGACCTTATTGCAGGTTTACCGCATGACACGATAGAGACCTTTTCTCGCTCCTTTGATTATGCCTTCTCATTGCATGCCGATATGCTGCAGCTCGGATTCCTGAAAATTTTACCGGGAACCATAATGGAAAACTATGCCCGTACAAACCCGACATACGCATGGTCGCAGTATCCTCCCTATGAGGTGCTCCGCTCAACGGATATGGGGTATCAGGATCTGGTACATTTGAAAGAAATCGAGCAAATCCTGGACACCTGGTATAACAACGGCTTGTTGCGTTTTACCCTGCACAAACTTGAGGAGCTCCTGTCCATGCAGGGGAAGGGGCCGTTTTCCCTTTTTGCGGATATTGTCAGCTTTATCAAGTCTCGGTATGAACGGCAGGATTTTTTTCTGCCCAGAAAACCGGCGGACAGCTTTTCCGCTTTGCATGCGTTTATTCATGAGAAAAAAGAATTTGAAGCTGATCGTGGCATGTTGTTTGAGTGGCTGCACTACGATTTCCTGCGGCAAGGTAAGCCAGGCGCTTTTCCCGATTGGTTTATACGACGCTATGATAAGGAAGCTCATTTTCGTGCGCTGGAATCGTTGCTGGAGGCTCGCTCTCTTCAGGGAGAGGACGAATACCCTCCATCCCGACGTCGCCTTTTTTCGAGCAGTGACTATCACGAGTTTCTGTTGATTGGGCAAAATAAGGTTCAGCCAGTGTTGTTTCTTTATAGGGATACAGCATGCGGGTTTTTAAAAAATGAATGCATTACACTTGATGTAAAATAAGTTTGCCACGGGCTTGCATATAAAAATATTGGAGGTTGATTATGTTGATGTCGGTCAATACCATAAAATTTCGCTTCGGTGTTATATTTCTTCTGTTTGTTCTTTCATTATGTGTGGGTCTGACGCTTTTATCAGTTCGCACAATGGTTCGATCCTCAACGGATGTTTTCACCCGAAATGTCATGCCTCTTGCGCAAAGCGTTGCTTCCCATATTGATCCGGAGCGCTTTGATTCACTTGTTGGTTCGCTTGATGAAAGTGATCCTTATTATGAAGAGTTGCGCGAATGGATGTATGCGAGAAAACAGGAAAGCAACGTAAAGTTTTTGTATACTATGGCAGAAACAGAGGGGGGTATACATCGATTTATTGTGGATGGTAGTGATGTTCCCGGCACCGAGAATTTTTCAGCGCTTGGGGATGAGGAAGATACCGCTTTGTATAGTTCCCCTTTTTTTAAAGCCCTTCATGAAGGTCTCCCGGGTTCCTCAAGCCTGGAATACCAGGATGGTTGGGGCTGGCTCATTTCGGTGTATGTGCCGATAAAGCAGTCAAATGGAACTGTTGTCGGTCTGGTTGGCTGTGATTTTGATGCGCAAGGCCTTCGGGATCAAATTTCTGATTTTAATCGAAACCAAATTTTGATAGGAATTGTATGCGTTATTGTTGGATTGTTGTTGCTATTCTATATGAATATTTTGATTTTTAAACCTCTTGAGCGGGTTTCAACTCCCTTAAGGGAAATATCCGTGGGAGAGGGGAATCTGACAGTCCTGATACCAGAACATGGAAATAATGAAGTAAGTCAATTAGCAGGAAGTTTTAATGCGTTCATTCGTAAAATGAATGAGATTATAAGGGCTACGAGGGACTCTGTATCGGTGTTGTCTTCCATTGGAGCTGGACTTAATGAAGATTCTGCGCGGACTAAAACAGCGTTGAATTCTTACGCGTCTGTTATTGGCAATATTCAACAGTTGGCTCTGGATCAGAATGGAAAAACGGCAGAAGCCTTTCGTGAAATAATGTCATTAGAGACAGAAATTGGTAAGCTTGATGACGTAATATTGCATGAAATGGATCTATTGACGAAAGCTTTCTCGACCGTCGAGCGAATCGGTGTGGCCATCGAACAGGCCGACAGAATAATAAATACCATGACATCAGAGTATAGCTTTCTTATTCATGAAGCAGAGAATGGCCGATCTGTACAAGAAGATGTTGCCGCAAAGGTTGACAGCATACTGAAAGCATCTGAAGGTTTATCCGAAGCGAATACCCTGATACGTTCGATTGCGGATCAGACAAATTTGTTGGCGATGAACGCTGCTATTGAAGCCGCCCATGCTGGTGATGCAGGTAAAGGTTTTGCGGTTGTTGCAGATGAGATCCGAAAGCTTGCGTCAACATCTCTTGAACAATCGCAATCAATTAACACTCTTTTGACAGACATTCAAAATTTAATACAGGGAATTTCGGTTTTATCAAGGTCTTCTGTTGAAAGTTTCTCGGGAATAAACGGAAAAATTACAGAAATCAAGGTGCTGATTAGTTCCCTTGAAAATACAATGAAACAACAGACCTCGGGTTCATTAGATCTTTCTGCCTCGATGAAGGATATAAAAAGCAGCTTTTCGGCGGTCACTGATGATACAAATAAAATAACACAGGATGTACGGTCTGTGTTCCTTGGTGTTCAGGAGCTTCAAACTATGGCAACACAAATAGCCGGAAGTGTTGAAAAAGCTACCAGAGAAACTGAACTTATGCAGGAAATTGTTACACATTTTGAGGATGCTGCTGTTAAAAACGGTGAAAGCATAAACATGGTATCGGGAATTATCGGAAAATTTATTGTATAAATTTTTTACACTGCATATGAT